>NZ_BQWE01000034.1:0-161669 GCF_023706025.1 Sphaerotilus sp. FB-3
GTGGCGCCGCCGCCGACGTCCAGGAAGTTGGCCGGCTCGCCGCCGAACAGCTTGATGGTGTCCATCGTCGCCATCGCCAGACCGGCGCCGTTGACCAGGCAGCCGATGTTGCCGTCCAGGCTGATGTAGGCCAGATCGAACTTCGACGCCTCGACCTCGGCCGGATCCTCTTCGTCCAGATCGCGGTAGGCCACGATCTCCGGGTGACGGAACAGCGCGTTGGAGTCGAAGTTGAACTTCGCGTCCAGCGCCATCAGGTTGCCCTTGCTGTCACGGTTGAGCGGGTTGATCTCGACCAGCGAGGCATCCGTCTCCATGTAGCAGCGGTACAGGTTCTTGAACAGCGACACGGCCTGGTCCACGGTGTGGCCTTCCATGCCGATGGCACGCGCGATCTTGGCCGCCTGCTCGTCGGTCAGACCGGCCAGCGGGTCGATCATCTCGGTGATGATCTTCTCGGGCGTCGAGTGCGCGACCTCCTCGATGTCCATGCCGCCTTCCGACGAGGCGATGAAGGCCACGCTCTGCGTGCCGCGGTCGGTGACCAGCGAGACGTAGAACTCCTTGCCGATGTCGGCGCCGTCCTCGATGTACAGGCGGCGGACCTTCTGGCCTTCCGCGCCGGTCTGGTGCGTGACCAGCTGCATGCCCAGGATGTCGGTGGCGCGGGCGCGCACGTCGTCGAGCGACTTCGCGACCTTCACGCCGCCGCCCTTGCCGCGGCCGCCTGCATGGATCTGCGCCTTCACGACCCAGACCGGGCCGCCCAGCTTCTCGGCGGCTTCCACCGCCTCCTGAACCGTGAACGCCGGGTAGCCGCGCGGCACCGGAACGTCGAACTGGCGCAGGATTTCCTTGCCTTGGTATTCGTGGATCTTCATCGCTTGAGCTCTGTTCTGAAGGGATTCAGGAATGAATGCGTCCTGGCGCGCTGCGGCGGCGCCCTGGTCGGCGGCTTTGCCGAGGCGCGCGAACTGTAGCATGTTGCGCCGCATCAACAGGATGCGTGCTTCCCACAGTGTTTGGACGTCGTATGACCAGGGTCAGTCTGGCCGATCCTGCGCTTCAGTGTCGTCGATCTCGGCATGTGCCGCGGCCTGCAGCACCTGGCGGACGATGGTGGACGAGAAGCCGCGAGCGAGCAGAAAGCGCGTCTGGCGCGCACGCTCGTTCAGGTCGGACGGCGCGCTGGCGTAGCGGCGTGACCAGACCGCGCGCGCCCGGCTCAGCTCGCTGTCCTTCAGGGCGTCGAGCGCTTCCTGGTGATCGGCCGGATCGACGCCGCTGGCGTTCAGCTCCTGGCGGATGCGGCCGCTGCCGTGGCGGGCAGCGCGCCGGTGCAGCAGAGATTCGACGAAGCGCTGCTCGCTGAGAAAGCCCAGCGCGGTCAGCTCGTCCAGCAGCGCATCGACCTGCTCGGCGCTTTCGGCATGCGGTGCGAGCTTGCGCGCAAGTTCGCTGCGCGAATGCTCGCGCAGGCTCAGGAAGCGCAGCGCGCGTCCTTTCAGACTGAGGCTGGGCGCTGGCACGGGTGCCCGCGGGCTCAGGCGCCTTCGGTGCCGGCCAGCGGCGGCAGCAGGCTGATGCCGAGCGATTCGCGGATGCGGTTCTCGATCTCGTGGGCCAGATCCGGGTTCTCGCGCAGGAACTCGCGGCTGTTGTCCTTGCCCTGGCCGATCTTCTCGCCCTTGTAGGCGTACCAGGCACCGGACTTGTCGACCAGCTTGGCGTTGACGCCCAGATCGAGAATCTCGCCTTCGCGGCTGATGCCCTCGCCGTAGAGAATGTCGAAGTCGGCGGTCTTGAACGGCGGGCTGACCTTGTTCTTGACCACCTTGACCCGGGTCTCGTTGCCGATCACCTCGTCGCCCTTCTTGATGCTGCCCACGCGGCGGATGTCGAGGCGCACCGAGGCGTAGAACTTCAGCGCGTTGCCGCCGGTGGTGGTCTCCGGGCTGCCGAACATCACGCCGATCTTCATGCGGATCTGGTTGATGAAGATGACGGTGCAGTTGGTCTTCTTGATGGTGGCGGTGAGCTTGCGCAGCGCCTGGCTCATCAGACGGGCCTGCAGGCCGGGCAGGGCATCGCCCATCTCGCCCTCGAGCTCGGCCTTCGGGGTCAGCGCCGCGACCGAGTCGACGACGATCAGGTCGACCGCGCCGGAGCGCACCAGCGCATCGACGATCTCCAGCGCCTGCTCGCCGGTGTCGGGCTGGCTGATCAGCAGCTCCTGCAGGTTCACGCCGAGCTTCTGCGCGTACTGCGCATCGAGCGCATGCTCGGCGTCGATGAAGGCGCAGGTGCCGGCGAGCTTCTGCATCTCGGCGATGACCTGCAGCGTCAGCGTGGTCTTGCCCGAGGACTCGGGGCCGTAGATCTCGATGACCCGGCCGCGCGGCAGGCCGCCCACGCCCAGCGCGATGTCCAGGCCCAGCGAGCCGGTCGAGACGACCTGGATGTCCTCGATCACCTCGCCCTCGCCGAGGCGCATGATCGATCCCTTGCCGAACTGCTTGTCGATCTGCGCCAGCGCGGCCTGCAGGGCCTTGGCCTTCTCGGTGTTCAGCGAGGCGGGGGCGGACTTGGATGCATCCATCGGGGTTCTCCTGGGTGTGGCGGCCATTATCTCAGAGACTGTCTATTTGTACAGTGGTGATGTGATGGATCGGTCGGCGGATCCGCTGGCCTGTGGCCTGAGGTGCACAGGCGATCCGGACGGCAGGTCATCCGATGACTTCGCCCCGGCCATGCTGTCCGGCTGTTGCCTGACGAGACGCAAGGCGCGGGTGGCCATCATCGCATCTGTCCCGATGCGGTACGGTCCGGGGCTTTCTACAATCGGACCCAGAAGCAGGGATCCCTCAGGATCCGGCAGGATACAGAGGAGACTGACATGCGCATTCTGATCGCCGAAGATGACCAGGTCCTGGCCGACGGACTGCTGCGCAGCCTGCGCAGCGCTGGCTATGCCGTCGACCATGTGGCCAGCGGATCGGAAGCCGATGCCGCGCTGGCGGCCCACGAGTTCGATCTGCTGATTCTCGATCTGGGTCTGCCCAAGATGCATGGCCTGGAGGTGCTGAAGAAGCTGCGCGGGCGCGGCTCGGCGGTGCCGGTGCTGATCCTGACTGCGGCCGACTCGATCGAGCAGCGCGTCAAGGGCCTGGACCTGGGCGCCGACGACTACATGGCCAAGCCCTTCTCGCTGCAGGAGCTGGAGGCCCGGGTGCGCGCGCTCACCCGCCGCGGCCTGGGCTCGGCCAGCAGCCTGATCAAGCACGGGCCGCTGACCTTCGACGCCACCGGTCGCGTCGCCTACATCAACGAGCAGATGGTCGACCTGTCGGCGCGCGAGCTCAGCCTGCTGGAGGTGCTGCTGCAGCGCGCCGGCCGCCTGGTGAGCAAGGACCAGCTGGTCGAGCGGCTGTGCGAGTGGGGCGAGGAGGTCAGCAACAACGCCATCGAGGTCTACATCCACCGGCTGCGCAAGAAGATCGAGCAGGGCCCGATCCGCATCGCCACCGTGCGCGGTCTGGGCTACTGTCTTGAGAAGATCGCGGCCTGAGGCCCTGCCGGTTCCGGAACCGGCCTCGGCGCCGGCTGCGCCGGTCGGGCTGCTTGCGCGCCGGCGCGAGCAGCGCTCGCTGTTCGGCGAGATCCTCGACTGGATGCTCGCGCCGCTGCTGCTGCTGTGGCCGATGAGCCTGGCGCTGACCTGGCTGGCCGCGCAGGGCATCGCCAGCCTGCCGTATGACCGGGCGCTGATCGAGTCGGTGCGCTCGCTGGGCCAGCGCGTCGAGGTGCGCGGCGACGACATCCTGTTCGACCTGTCGCGCGAGACGGCGCGCATGCTGCGCGCCGACGAGGTCGACAATGTCTATTACCTGGTGCGCGGCGCGCGGGGCGAGATCGTCAGCGGCGACCGCGACCTGCCGCTGCCGCCCGCCGACGAGCCGCGCACGCCCGGCCAGGTCAAGGTGCGCGACGACGAGATCCACGGCGACAGCGTGCGTGTGGCCTACCAGTGGATCGTGCCGGGATCGGACGCGCGCGCGGTGCTGGTGCAGGTGGCCGAGACGCAGGCCAAGCGCTCGCGGCTGGCCACCGAGATCATCAAGGGCGTGATCCTGCCGCAGTTCGTCATCCTGCCGGTGGCGGTGCTGCTGGTGTGGATGGCGCTGGTGCGCGGTCTGGCGCCGCTGACCGCGCTGCAGCAGCGCATCCGCGAGCGCGCCAGCGACGATGTCTCGCCGATCGACGTGCATGAGGTGCCCGAGGAGGTCTCGCCGCTGGTGCAGGCGATCAACGACCTGCTCGAGCGCCAGCAGTCCTCGCTGGCGACGCAGAAGCGCTTCCTGGCGGATGCGGCGCACCAGCTCAAGACGCCGCTGGCGGGCCTGCGCATGCAGGCCGAGCTGGCTGCGCGCGAGATCGACGCCGGCCACGGCGATCCGCAGCTGCTGCGTGCCTCGCTGCAGCAGATGGCGCGGGCCTCGCAGCGCGCGGCGCACATGGTCAACCAGCTGCTGTCGATGGCGCGGGCCGATGCACGTGCCGGCATCGAGGCCCGTGACCGCATCGACCTGGAGGCCCTGGCCACCGATGTGGTGCGCGACTTCGTGCCGCGTTCGCTCGATGCCGGCATCGATCTGGGCTACGAGGGCGCCGACTCCCGACTGCCGGACGCCCTGCAGCGTCCCGGCCAGACCGATGTGCTCGGCCACGCCCTGCTGCTGCGCGAGCTGATCTCCAATCTGGTCGACAACGCGCTGCACTACACCCCGCGCGGCGGTGCCGTCACGGTGCGGGTGGTGCCCGATCCGTTTGCGCAGACGGTGGTGCTGCAGGTCGAGGACTCGGGGCCGGGCATTCCGGCGGCCGAGCGCGAGCTGGTCTTCCAGCCCTTCTACCGCGCGCTGGGCACCACGGTCGACGGCTCCGGCCTGGGGCTGGCGATCGTCGCGGAGATCGCCCACCAGCATGGCAGCACGGTGCAGCTCGACGATGCCCGCGAGCCGGGTCAGGTGCCGATCGGCGAGGGGCCGGGGGCGCGCTTCACCATCCGCCTGCGCCAGGCGCCGGTGCCGGAGGCGGTGTCGCCGGAGGGGCCGGCGGCCGAGCCGGCGCGCTCCGACGAGATTCCGGTCTGAGCCGCGCCGCCCGGCCGCCGCTCTGCATCAGCTCTGCCTCAGCTCTGCATCAGCCGGCGCGATCGGGCGATCGACATCAGGATGCCCAGCGACAGCCCGAGCGTGACCAGCGCGGTGCCGCCGTAGCTCATGAAGGGCAGCGGCACGCCCACCACCGGCAGGATGCCGCTGACCATGCCCATGTTGACGAAGGCATAGACGAAGAAGCTCATCGTGATCGAGCCGGCCAGCAGGCGCGAGAAGGTGGTCGGCGCCTCGTGCGCGATCACCAGGCCGCGGAAGATCAGGAAGGTGTAGGCCGCCAGCAGCGCGCAGCCGCCGGCAAAGCCGAATTCCTCGGAGAAGGCCGCGAAGATGAAGTCGGAGGTGCGCTCCGGGATGAACTCCAGATGGGTCTGGGTGCCCTGCATGAAGCCCTTGCCGGTCAGTCCGCCCGAGCCGATGGCGATCATGCCCTGGATGATGTGGAAGCCCTTGCCCAGCGGATCGCGGTTCGGGTCGAGCAGGGTGCAGACGCGGTTCTTCTGGTAGGTGTGCAGCACATGCCAGTCCACTCCGGGCTGGCAGATGGTCGGCTCGGCCAGGATCAGCGCGATGATGCCGATGCTGCCCAGCGCGATGGCCGGAAGGATCAGCTTCCACGACAGCCCGGCGAAGAAGATGACGAAGAAGCCGGCGAAGAAGATCAGCAGGCCGGTGCCCAGGTCGGGCTGCTTGGCCACCAGCAGGAAGGGCACCAGCACCAGCACGAAGGCCTTGGCGATGTCGCCGGTCTGGCCGCGGCCTTCGCGGCGCTGGAACCACCAGGCGGCCATCAGCGGCGTGGCGATCTTCAGGATCTCGCTGGGCTGGATGACGATGCCGACATTGAGCCAGCGCCGTGCGCCCTTGTTCGTCGGGTCGATGCCGAAGGCGGCGGTGAGCAGCAGCAGGATGACGCCCAGCGTGTACAGCGGCACCGCCAGCGACATCAGCCGCTGCTGCGGTGCCTGGGCCACCAGGAAGAAGACCACGCCGGCCAGCGCCATGTTGCGCACCTGCAGTCCGAAGCGCGCGCCGTTGTCGTAGCCGGCCGAGTACATCGCGGTCAGGCCGATGGTGGCGATGATCAGGATGGCCAGCAGCAGCGGCAGATCGAAGCCGCGGAACAGCGGCTGCACCCGCTGCCACAGGGTCGGGCGGTCGAACGGGGTGTTGATGATCATGGCGCGGAGTCCTTCGGTGAGGCGGCCGGTGTGCTCGGCGCCGGCGGCGCGGGCGATGCATCGCGTCGGGGCACCCACCAGCGCTGCAGCGCGCGGGCCTGGGGCGGTTCGCCCGGCGGGGTCGGGTCGATCTGGCGCGGCGTGCTGGCATTGGCGGTGGCTGCGGAGGAGGCCGCCGCCGCGGGCGGGTCGCTCTCCATGCCGCCGGTGCGCGCCGGCGGCAGCGGCACGTCGGCCACCGCGATGAAGGGGCCGATCGGCGCCGCCCCCTGGCCCTTCTGGACCAGCGCGATGTCCTCGGGCGAGGGATAGCGGCCGGCGATCACATAGTCGAGCACACGACGCACGATCGGCGCGGCGGCCTCGGCGCCGAAGCCGGCGTTCTCCACGACGATCGCCAGCGCGATGCGCGGCTCGTCCAGCGGCGCGAAGGCGGTGTAGAGCGAGTGGTCGCGCTTGTACTCGGCCAGCCGGGAGGCGTTGTACTTCTCGTTCTGGCGGATGGTGACCGCCTGCGCGGTGCCGGTCTTGCCGCCGCTGGCGTAGGCCGCGCCGGCAAAGACCCGGGTGGCGGTGCCGGACTGGGTCACGCCGAACATCGCGCGCTTGATGACATCGACATCGGGCTCGCGCAGCTTCATGTCGAGTACCAGCTGCGAGGACAGGATGCGTGTCTCGCGGCTGACCGCGTCCTCGATGCCGCGCACCACGCGCGGCGCGTAGCGCTTGCCGCCGGCCACCAGCGTGGCCTGCGCGCTGGCGAGCTGCAGCATGGTGAAGTTGTTGTAGCCCTGGCCGATGCCCAGCGAGATGGTCTCGCCGGCATACCAGCGCTTCTGCTCCGGGCGCTTGTACTTGGTGCGCTTCCACTCGGTCGAGGGCAGGTCGCCGGTGGCCTCGCCTTCCAGGTCGATGCCGGTCTTCTCGCCGAAGCCGTAGGGCGCCATCTGGTCATGGATCATGTCCACGCCCATCTCGCTGGCGAGCATGTAGTAGTAGACATTGCTCGACTGCACGATCGAGCGGGCCATGTCGACCGAGCCCAGGCCATGATCGCCGTGGCTGCGGAAGCGGTGGTTGCCGAACATGAACGAGCCGTTGTCGAAGATGGCCTGGCCGGCGGTGCGCTTGCCGGTGATCAGCGCGGCCATCGCCATGAAGGGCTTGTAGGTCGAGCCTGGCGGGTAGGTGCCGCGCAGCGCGCGGTTGAGCAGCGGCTTGTCGAGCGACTCGTTGAGTTCCTTCCAGGAGTCCTGGTCGATGCCGCCGACGAACAGATTGGGATCGAAGCCGGGCTGGCTGACGAAGGCCAGCACCTCGCCGTTGCGCGGGTCGATCGCCACCAGCGCGCCGCGGCGCCTGCCGAACAGCTCCTCGACCAGCGCCTGCAGCTTGATGTCGATCGACAGCCGCACGGTGTTGCCCGGCGTGGCCGGCTCGGAGCGCAGCAGCCGCACCGGATGCCCGCCGGCCGAGGTCTCGACCTCCTCGAAGCCGGTGATGCCGTGCAGCTCGCGCTCGTAGCTCTGCTCGATGCCGAGCTTGCCGATCACCTCGGTGCCGCGGTAGTTGGCCTGGTCCTCGTCGGACCACTCGGCCATCATGTCCTTCTCGCGCTGGTTGATGCGGCCGATGTAGCCGATCAGATGGCCCGCCGTCTCGCCGAAGGGATAGTTGCGGAACAGCCGCGCCTTGATCTCGACGCCGGGAAAGCGGTAGCGCTGCGCGGTGAAGCGCGCGACCTCCTCGTCGGTGAGCTTGGTGCGGATCGGCAGCGACTCGAAGCGCTTGGACTCGACCATCACCCGCTTGAAGCGGCGGCGGTCGCGCGGCGCGATCTCCACCACCTCCGAGAGCTGGTCGATCACGGTGTCCAGATCGTCGACCAGCTGCGAGCGGGTGATCTCCAGCGTGTAGGCCGAGTAGTTGTCGGCCAGCACCACGCCGTTGCGATCGACGATCAGGCCGCGGTTGGGCACGATCGGCACGATCGAGATGCGGTTCTTCTCGGCCCGGGTCGAGAGTTCCTCGTGCTTGACCACCTGCAGCACCAGCAGCCGCGCCACGATCAGGCCGAAGCAGATCAGCACCAGCAACGCAGCCGCCAGCAGGCGGGTGCGGAACCGGTCGAGCTCCTGTTCGACGTTGCGCAGTTCGGTCATCGTGACGGCGGGGCGGCGCGGCGGCGGATCACGGCCCGCCTCACAGCGGCCGGTTCTCGTCCGGGTCGGGGGCGCGGCGCTGCGGCACCAGCAGCAGCCAGCTCGCCAGCGGCCACAGCAGCGCCTCGAACAGCGGCGCCAGCAGCATCGGCCAGCCGGGGAACTCGGCGCCGGTGGCCAGGCGCAGCAGCAGCGAGGTCACATGGGCGGCGGTGAACAGCGGCAGCACATGCACCGCCTGCGCGCCCGGCGTGAACCACAGGATGCGGCGATGGATGGTGATCGCGAAATAGCTCAGCAGCGTGTAGGCGAGCGCATGCTGACCCAGCAGCGCGCTGTCGTGCACATCCATCAGCAGGCCGAACATGAAGGCCGCGCCGACACCGACGCGGCGCGGCTGGTGCACGTTCCAGAACACCAGCGCAAGCGCCATCAGGTCCGGCATCGCCGGCTGGCGGCCCAGCGGGATCAGGTTGAGCAGCAGCGCCGCGACCAGCGTGGTCCACATGAACCATGGGTTGACCGGCAGCAGCAGCTGGTCCGACGAGCGGGGCATCATCGGCGGATCTCCTCAGGGCGAGCGGCGCGGCGCAGGGGCAGAGGCGGCGGAAGCCGCGCTGGCCGCGGTGCTGGTCCGTTCGCGGGCTTCCTTGCCGTGGGCCGGCAGCGAAGGCTCGTCGGCGCTCGGACGGGCCGGCTGGTGCAGTCCGATCGGCTCGAGCACCAGCACATGGCGCACATGGTCGGGCGAGGCCATCGGCTGCAGCATGATCTTGGCGAAGTCGGACTGGGTGCGCCGGTCGAGCCGGCTGACCTTGGCCACCGCCAGTCCGGGCGGGTAGACACCGTCCAGGCCGGAGGTCTGCAGCAGGTCGCCGACCTGCACGTCGGCGTTGGCGGCGACGAAGCGCAGTTCCATGCTGTCGCTCGACGGCGAGCCGAAGACCACGCCGCGCTGGCCGGTGCGCAGGTTGTGCACCGGGATGGCCGCATCCTCGTCGATCGCCAGCGTGACCTCGGCGGTCATCGGATAGACCCGGGTGACCTGGCCGAGCACGCCGTCCTCGTTGACCACCGGCGAGCCCGGCAGGATGCCGTGGCTGCTGCCGCGATCGACGATGATCTTGCGGGTGTAGGGGTCGGGCGCGTCGTAGAGCACCTCGGCGGCGCGCGCGCGCAGCGACAGCCGCTCGCGCAGCTCCAGCAGGGCGCGCAGTCGGGCGTTCTCCTGCTGCAGCTGGCCGGCCTGCACGGAGCGCTCCGACTGGCGGGTCAGCTCGGCGCGGGCCTGATCGGCACGGGCCTGGGCCTGGGCGATGCCGTCCACATACAGGCCGGCCGACAGCGCGCCGCGCACCGGCGCGAGCAGCACCCGCTCGATCGGATGCAGGATGACGGCCGCAATCGCACGCAGCGGGCCGGTCAGGCCGAGCCGGGTGTCGGCCGCCATCAGGAACACCGACAGCGACGCGAACACGATCAGCCGCGTCAGGGCCGAGGGGCCCTGGCGGAAGAACGGTGGCGGCGTGCGGTCGAGGGTGCCCAGCGGCATGTCGGGAAACGGTCGGCGCGGCCGGCAGCGTCGGCGCGCGGCCGCTTATTCGGACGTGAAGATCGAGCCGAGGCGCTCCATGCGCTCCAGGGCCATGCCGCAGCCGCGCACCACGCACGACAGCGGATCCTCGGCGACGAGCACCGGCAGGCCGGTCTCCTCGGCCAGCAGACGGTCCAGGTCGCGCAGCAGCGCGCCGCCGCCAGTCAGCATCATGCCGCGCTCGGCGATGTCGGCGCCCAGCTCGGGCGGGGTCTGCTCCAGCGCCTTCTTGACGCTGGAGACGATCTGGTTGAGCGGGTCGGTCAGAGCTTCGAGGATCTCGTTGCTCGATACGGTGAAGCTGCGCGGCACGCCTTCCGAGAGGTTGCGACCCTTGACTTCCATCTCCTTGATCTCGGAGCCGGGGAAGGCCGAGCCGATCTCCTTCTTGATGGCCTCGGCGGTGGGCTCGCCGATCAGCATGCCGTAGTTGCGGCGGATGTAGTTGATGATGGCTTCGTCGAACTTGTCGCCGCCGACGCGCACCGAGCCCTTGTAGACCATGCCGCCCAGCGAGATCACGCCGACCTCGGTCGTGCCGCCGCCGATGTCGACGACCATCGAGCCGGAGGCTTCCGACACCGGCATGCCGGCGCCGATCGCCGCGGCCATCGGCTCCTCGATCAGGTAGACCTCGCTGGCGCCGGCGCCGAGGGCCGACTCGCGGATCGCGCGGCGTTCCACCTGGGTCGAGCCGCAGGGCACGCAGATGATGATGCGCGGGCTCGGTCGCAGGAGCGAGCGCGGATGCACCATCTTGATGAACTGCTTGAGCATCTGCTCGGTGACGGTGAAGTCGGCGATCACGCCGTCCTTCATCGGGCGGATGGCCTCGATGTTGCCCGGCACCTTGCCGAGCATGGCCTTGGCCTCGGCGCCGACCGCCTGAATGGTCTTCTTGCCGTGCGGGCCGCCTTCGTGGCGGATCGCCACCACCGACGGCTCGTTGAGCACGACGCCGGTGCCACGCACATAGATCAGGGTGTTGGCGGTCCCGAGGTCGATCGCGAGATCGGTGGAGAAATAGCGACGCAACGATCCGAACATGGTGAACTCGAAGGCGTTTCGGTGGCGTGACGACCAGCCACGAAACGCGGGTCTGAACTGGAAACCGTGAACCCTGCCTGTCCGGCGCCATCGGGCCGGGCCCGGCAGGGCGTGAAGCAAGGGCGGGTGATAATACCCCATGGCTTGTGGCACGCATCCGGCGTCCCGGCCAAGCCACTGCATGTCGGCGCTTGCTGTCCTTCTTTGGAGGGATGGGCTGGGCGCTCATATTGCTTAAACCACCAAATCCGTCACGAAAAATGGCACTCACGCCTCAGGATGTGAGCCGCATCGCAAATCTTGCGCGGCTTGAACTCAGCCCGGCCGAGCAGGCGAGCCTGCTGGGCGAGCTCAACGGCTTCTTCGCGATCGTCGAGCAGATGCGGGCGGTCGACACCACCGGCGTGGCGCCGCTGTACACGCCCCTGTCGGCCATCCAGGAGGTGGCGCTGCGCCTGCGCGAGGACGCGGTGACCGAGCCGGACAGCCGCGAGGCCAACCAGAAGAGCGCGCCGGCGGTCGAGGCCGGCCTGTTCCTGGTGCCGCGGGTGATCGAGTGAACGACAGGGGAAGGATCACGATGACCCAGCTGCATGAACTCGGCGTGGCCGAGCTGTCGCGCCTGCTCGACGAGAAGCAGGTCTCCAGCGTCGAGCTGACGAAGCACCTGCTGGCCCGCACGGCCGCGCACGCCTCGCTCGGCGCCTTCCTGGCGGTCGACGAGGAGGTGGCGCTGGCGCAGGCCGGTGCGGCCGACCTCTGGCGCGCCCGCGGCATCGACGGCCCGGCGCATCCGCTGCTGGGCGTGCCGATCGCGCACAAGGACATCTTCGTCACCCGCGACCTGCCCAGCACCGCCGGCTCGAAGATGCTCGCGGGCTACCGCAGCCCCTTCGACGCCACCGTGGTCAGCCGGCTGGCCGCGGCCGGCGCGGTGACGCTGGGCAAGCTCAACTGCGACGAGTTCGCGATGGGCGGCTCCAACGAGAACTCGGCCTGGTTTCCGGCCCGCAATCCGTGGGACACGGCGCGCATCGCCGGCGGCTCGTCGGGCGGCAGCGCGGTGGCGGTGGCCGCGCGCCTGGTGCCGGCCACGACCGGCACCGACACCGGCGGCTCGGTGCGCCAGCCCGCCAGCCTGACCGGCGTGACCGGCATCAAGCCGACCTACGGCCGCTGCTCGCGCTACGGCATGATCGCCTTCGCCTCCAGCCTGGACCAGGCCGGCCCGATGGCGCGCTCGGCGCTGGACTGCGCGCATCTGCTGCAGGCGATGAGCGGCTTCGACCCGCTGGATGCCACCAGCGCCGAGCAGCCGGTGCCCGACTTCGTCGCCGCCACGACCGCGCTGCGCGAGGGCGCCACGCCGGACCAGCCGCTCAAGGGCCTGCGCATCGGCCTGCCGAAGGAATTCTTCGGCGACGGCGTCTCGGCCGACGTGCGGGCGGCGGTGCGTGCCGCGCTGGCCGAGCTGGAGCGCCTGGGCGCCACGCTGGTCGAGGTCAGCCTGCCGCGCACCGAGCTGTCGATTCCGGTCTACTACATCATCGCCCCGGCCGAGGCCAGCTCGAACCTGAGCCGCTTCGACGGCGTGCGCTACGGCCACCGCGCGGCCGAGTACAAGGATCTGAACGACATGTACCGCAAGAGCCGCAGCGAAGGCTTCGGCCCCGAGGTCAAGCGCCGGATCATGATCGGCACCTATGTGCTCTCGCACGGCTACTACGACGCCTACTATCTGCAGGCGCAGAAGCTGCGCCGCATGATCGCCGACGACTTCCAGGCCGCGTTCAAGGACTGCGACCTGATCGCCGGCCCGGTGGCGCCGACGGTGGCGCGACCGATCGGCAGCCAGACCGACCCGGTGGCCGAATACCTGGCCGACATCTTCACGCTGCCGGCCTCGCTGGCAGGGCTGCCCGGCCTCAGCGTGCCGGCGGGCTTCGGCGCCGACGGCCTGCCGGTGGGCCTGCAGCTGATCGGCAACTACTGGCAGGAAGGCGCGCTGCTGCATGCCGGCCACGCGCTGCAGCAGGCCACCGACTGGCACCTGAAGGCGCCTGCCGGGCTGGCGTGACATCCGACCTGCGCGTGCCCGACCTGCTCGGGTTCGTGTGGGTTCGTGCGGGTTATTGCGGATCAAGTTTCCTGCAGATCTGGCGATGGCGTTTGATGGCCCCATTCCTCGGGGCGTCAATGCCGTCGAAAGGTCTCATGATGTTGCGCAGATCATTTCTCGGTGCCGTGGGCGCCCTGGGCACCTCGGTCGTCTCTGCACCGGCCTGGTCCCAGGCCTCCTCAGGGCCGGTCAGCGACCTGAAGCTGGTTTACGGCTTCACCACCGGGGGGACGGTCGAGGCGGTGCTGCAGCGCATCGCACCCGGCTTGCAGGGCACGTATGCCCAGACCATCAAGCTCGACAGCCGTCCGGGGGCAGCCGGTCTGACCGCGGCCCGGCAGGTGTCCTCCGCACCGGGCGACGGCTCGGTGCTGCTGACCACGCCGACCTCCTCGATCACCCTGGTGCCGCAGATCGCCCGAGGCGAGGCCTTGCGGCAGCAGGACTTCAAGCCGGTCATCACCATCGGCAGCGCGCCGATCTGCTTTGTCGTCGGTCCGGCGGTGCCGGCCGAGGTCCGCACGCTGCGCGACTACCTGCGCTGGGTCGAGCTCAATCCTGATCGCTCCGGCTTCGGTTCGCCGGGCGTGGGCACCGGCTCGCACCTGATCGGCGCGGCGCTGGGGCGGCTGGCGCAGGTCGACCTGCGCCATGTCGCCTATCGCGGCGCCGGCCCGGCGGCCGAGGACTTGATGTCGGGCCAGCTGCCGGCGATGTCGATGCTGCTCGGCAACTATCTGCCGCGGGCGGCCACCGGCAAGCTGCGCGTGCTCGCCATCACCGGCGCTACACGCTCGCGTTACGTGCCGGAGGTGCCGACCTATGCCGAGCTCGGTTTCGGTCTGCTGACCGAGCTCGAGAACTACGCGATGCTGATGCCCGCCAGCGCCAGCACGGCGCAGGCCGAGCAGCTGGCCGACCTGCTGCGCACGCATCTGGCACGGCCGGAGACGGTCAAGGCGCTGGCCGAGATCGGCGTCGATCCGGTACTGGATACGCCGGAAGGCCTGAGTGCCTCGCTGTCACGCGAGTTCGGCGTATGGCGCGAGGTGGTGGAGAAGGTGGGGCTGAAGCGGGCCTGAGCGTCTCCGGCGCAGGCGGAAACGTCGGCAGGTCGGCATCCGGTCGGTGGCCGGTATCATCGCGCCCCTTCCGCCCGTCCGCCTGCCGCCCATGACTGCCTCCCCGATTCCCGATTTCTGCGCCATCGATTTCGGCACCTCCAATTCCGCCATCGCGGTGCCTGACGCCCGCGGCGCGATGCGGCTGGTGCCGCTGGAGGACGGTGCGGTCACGATGCCGACCGCCACCTTCTACCTGGCCGAGGGCCCGGGCCTGCAGGATCTGCCGCGGCTGCATGGCCGCGCTGCGCTGGCGGCCTATGTCGAGGGCAGCGAGGGCCGGCTGATGCGCTCGATGAAGAGCGCGCTGGGCACCGGGCTGATGACGCAGCAGACCGACATCGGCGCCGGCCGCGCGATCGGCTTCGCCGAGGTGATCTCGGGCTATCTGCGCCACCTGCGCCGCGCCGCCGAGCTGCACACCGGCGTGGCGCCGCGCCGCGCGGTCATCGGCCGGCCGGTGCATTTCGTCGACGAGGACGCGCAGCGCGACGCGCAGGCCCAGGCTGCGCTCGAGCAGGCCGCGCGCGAGGCCGGCTTCGAGGAGGTCGCCTTCCAGTTCGAGCCGCTGGCGGCGGCCTTCGACCATGAATCGCGCATCGAGGTCGAGCAGCGCGTGCTGATCGCCGACATCGGCGGCGGCACCTCCGACTTCTCGATCGTGCGCGTCGGCCCGCAGCGGCGCGACCGCATCGACCGCGCCGACGATGTGCTGGCCCACCACGGCCTGCATGTGGCCGGCACCGACTTCGACCGCCGCGTCGAGCTGGCGGCGGTCATGCCGGCGCTGGGCTTCGGCGCGCTCGGGCCCTCGATCGGCGGCCAGCCGCCGCGCGAGGTGCCCAGCCGGGTCTATTTCGATCTGGCCACCTGGCATCTGATCAACACCGTCTACCGCCCGGCGCGCCTGCAGGAGCTGCGCATGATGCGCGGCGACTATGCCGATCCGGTCCAGCATGCCCGGCTGATGAAGGTGGTGGGCGACCAGCTCGGCCACGATCTGCTCGGCCGTGCCGAGCGCGCCAAGATCGACACCGCTGCCGGCGAGGCCGCGCGCATCGACCTGGCCTGGGTCGAGCGCGGCCTGGCGGTCGAGGTGACGGCGCAGCAGGCGCGCGAGGCACTCGAGGAGGACATCGGCCGCATCGTCGAGGCTGCCCGCGAGACGGTGCGGCGTGCCGGCCTCTCGGCCGATGGCATCGACGCGGTCTATTTCACCGGCGGCTCGACCGGGCTGAAGGCGCTGACCGAGCGTCTGGCCGCGGCTTTCCCTCAGGCGCAGGCGCTGCACGGCGACCGCCTGGCCAGCGTGGCCAGCGGCCTGGGCCTGGACGCCGGCCGGCGCTTCCGCCAGCCGGGCTGAGCCGGGCTGCGCTCAGCGCATGCTCATTGCTGGCGCTGGGCGCGGCGCAGTTCCTCGGCGGCCTCCCGGGCGGCGGGCGACATCATGTTCTCGTGAATGCGGCGGTCCGGGCGCGGTGCGGCCTCCCGGACCGGTGCGGGCGCCGGCGGCTGGATCGGCTGCGGCATCGGCTGCGGTGCCGGGCGAACGATGATCGGCGCCGGTGCCGGCATGACCGGGGCCACGGGCGCGGCCGGCACGATGCGCACGACCGGCGGGGCCGGGGCGGGCCGGACCGGGGTGTCGGGATAGGTAGGCCGAGCGGGCCGGGTCTCGATGATGACCGGAGCCGGCTGCACGATGACGCGCGGTGGCGGCGCCTCCCAGACGGGGGCGACCGGCTCGACATGGCGCAGCGCCGGCCCCGGCAGCCAGGCCCAGTGGCTGTCCCAGCGCACCCAGCGGCCGTGGCGGAAGGTCGCCACGCCCCAGGGCGCGCTGTCGATCCAGAGCCAGCCGTCGGCGCCGCGACGCCAGCGGCCCTGGCGGTAGGGCGCCCAGCCGAGACTCGCGCGTGGCACCCAGACCCAGCCCCAGTCCGAGGCATGCTCCCAGCGGCCATGGCGATCCAGGGTGTCGACGCCGTCGATGTCGTCCGGGAGTTCCACCGGGGCCCGGGGGCGCAGGCTGGTGCGTGGCGCGTCGTGGTCCGGGTCGTTCCAGCGCTCCCGCGAGTCGTCCATCGCCCAGCGGGCGAACCGGTCGGCCTCCGGCAGGCGGGTCTGCCAGCCGCGCCGGCCATCGGGCTCGGCGCGGCGGCCCGGCTGCAGCAGCAGCGA
The DNA here is from genome assembly GCF_023706025.1 of Sphaerotilus sp. FB-3. Classification (NCBI taxonomy): domain Bacteria; kingdom Pseudomonadati; phylum Pseudomonadota; class Betaproteobacteria; order Burkholderiales; family Sphaerotilaceae; genus Sphaerotilus; species Sphaerotilus sp. FB-3. The sequence continues at coordinate 16,583 of NZ_BQWE01000034.1, forward strand.
GTCGTCGGCGCTCTCGAGGTGCATCGGGCTGCGCCAGGCGGTGGCCGCCGCCCCGTCGAGCCATCGGGCCGATTCCGGCGCGTCGATGCGGAACAGGCCCGGGCCCTGCGGCCGATGCATCGCCGCGGCGGTCTCGATGCGCCAGCGCAGCGGATCGTCGTCGCCTTCCAGCAGCAGCGCGAGGCGGCCTTGCTCCAGGCGCAGCTCGATGCGACCGGCGCTGAGCCGGCGCACGCTCAGCACGCTGTTCTCGTCCAGGCGCAGGCGGTCGCTGCCGAAGGCGATCTCGGTGCGCGACCCGGCGGCGCTGCGCAGGCGATCGCCCTCGCGCACCGGCGAGCGGCGCTCGGCGCGCAGCTCGTCCGTGCCGAGATCGCCGTCAGCGCCGCGCTGCAGCCGCAGCGTGCCGTCCACCCGCAGCACCCGGGCGACCGGGCTGTCGGCGTCGCCGCGGCCGGCCATGGCGGGCGGCGCCAGCAGCAGGGCTGCCCCGAGGACCAGGGCGGCAGGCACCGACCGGTGCAGGATTCGATCCATCGCGTTCTCCATCGAAGTCCTGTCACCAACGGTCGGTCGGCCCGATCCGATGACCCGCGCCTCGCGCGCCCGCCCCGCGCAGTCGGCGCAAGGGCCTGGAACATGAGCCCGTTTCATGTGTCGATAAGAAAGTCTTTTCTGTCGCTTCTCGTTGCCGTGGCTGGGCATATTTCACATTTTTCGGCGACTGGCTCAGGCACTGATCTTGTGCCCGGCGCCGGGACATATTCCTAAGTGCTTCATCCACATGGTTTTTTTCAGTGCTGGCCCGATTCGTCGCCTGCAGGGTCTTGGTTGCCTAAGTATTTGATTTCATTGGTGATTCACGCGTGGCTTCCTTGACCCTCGCGCAATTTGTCCGCTACAGTGGGCGACCGTGTCGTTTTGTGGGTTTTTGTGGTCGACTTTCACTTCCAGAGGACTTCGGCGTCTGCGCCGGATGTCGCAGGGCGCCTGAGCGTTCCTGCGCGTTCTCGCGGCGGCCTGCCTGCCGGAAGCCCGATGCCGTTCATGCCGACCCGCCCTTCCGGGCATGACCTGCCGCTGCCGCCGTTGACGCTGTCGCGTCTGCAGGGCTCCCGCCTCTGACCTCTCCCCCCATGGCCGTTCCTGCCGAAGCACCCATCCGGCAGCACATCACCGTGCTGCTCCACGAGGCGGTCGACGCGCTGCTGCATCGCCCCGACGGCACCTACATCGACGGCACCTTCGGCCGCGGCGGCCATTCGCGCCTGATCCTGTCGCGCCTGGCGCCGGGCGGGCGGCTGATGGCGATCGACCGCGACCCCGAGGCCGTCGCGCATGCCCGCGCGGGCGACACCCGCATCGACGACGCACGCTTCTCGATCGACCACACCCGCTTCGCCGACTATCCCGAGGTGATGGCCGCGCACGGCGTGGCGCAGGTCGACGGCATCCTGCTCGACATCGGCGTGTCCTCGCCGCAGATCGACGATCCGGCGCGGGGCTTCAGCTTCCGCCACGACGGGCCGCTCGACATGCGCATGGATCCGACGCGCGGCCAGAGCGCGGCCGAGTTCCTCGCCACCGCGCCCTTCGAGCGCATCGCCGAGGTGATCCGCGTCTACGGCGAGGAGCGCTTCGCCGGCCCGCTGGCGCGGGCGATCGTGGCGCGGCGCGAGGCCGGCCAGCCGCTGGCGCGCACCTCCGAGCTGGCCGCGCTGGCCGCCACCGTGGTGCGCACCCGCGAGCGCGGCCAGGATCCGGCCACCCGCACCTTCCAGGCGCTGCGCATCCTGGTCAACGGCGAGCTCGACGAGCTCGAGCAGGCGCTGGAGGCCTCGCTGGCGGCGCTGGCGCCGGGCGGGCGGCTGGCCATCATCAGCTTCCACTCGCTGGAAGACCGCATCGTCAAGAACTTCATCCAGCGCCATGCCCGCGAGGAGTTCGACCGGCGCGTGCCCTTCGCCACGCCGAAGCCGGCGCTGCTCGAGGAGGTCGCGCGCATCAAGCCCTCGGAGGCCGAGGTCGAGGCCAACGCGCGCTCGCGCTCGGCGATCCTGCGGGTGGCGGCGCGCACCGATGCGGCGCTGCCGGCGGCGCCTGCGCCCTTCTCCCGGAGGCGGGCATGACCCGGCTGAACATCGTGCTGCTGCTGGCGGTCGTGGCCAGCGCGCTGTATCTGGTGCATGTGTCCTATGACTCGCGCCGCCAGTTCGTGCAGCTCGAGCGCGAGCGCAACGAGGCGCGCCGCCTCGAGCAGGAGGCCGAGCGGCTGCGCCTGCAGCTGCGCACCGAGGCCACCCATGTGCGCGTCGATCTGGCCGCGCGCGAGCGGCTGCACATGAGCGTGGCCACGCCGGCGGTGACCCAGTATCTGGATGCGGTCCCGGCGCCTGCCCAGGAGGTCCGGCCGTGAGCGCCGGCTGGCTGGATCGGGCCCGCTCCCGGCTGGCGGCCCGGCTGGCGCCGGCGGCAGGCCAGAAGGGCGCGCCCGCCGGGGCGCGCTACGCCTCCAGCCCGCTGCTGACGGCCAAGACGCCGATCTGGCGCTCCCGGCTGGCGCTGGTGGTGGTCGGCCTGAGCTTCGCGCTGCTGCTGGGGCGCGCGATGTATGTGCAGGCGATCGACAAGGAGTTCTTCCAGGCCCAGGGCGAGATGCGCTACCAGCGCACCTTCGAGCTGCAGGCCAGCCGCGGCCGCATCACCGACCGCAACGGCGAGGTGCTGGCCGCCAGCGTGCCCGCGCCCTCGGTCTGGATGATGCCGAAGGATTTCCAGGCCACGCCGGAGCAGGTGGCCGAACTGACCCGCCTGCTGGGCATCACCCCGGTCGACCTGGCCGCGAAGGTGCGCGAGGGTGGCAACTTCGTCTGGCTGCGCCGCCTGATCGACGAGACCACCGCCGCGCGCATCCGCGAGCTCAAGATCAAGGGCATCACCATCGAGCGCGAATACCGGCGCGAATATCCGGAGGGCGCGGCCGCGGCCCATGTGGTCGGCTTCACCAACCTGCAGGAAAAGGGCCAGGAAGGCGTCGAGCTGGCCTTCCAGAAGCAGCTCCAGGGCCACAACGGCAGCCGCAGCGTGGTGCGCGACCGCCTCGGCCGCGTGGTCGAGGACATCGGCGAGATCGTCGAGCCGGAGGACGGCAAGGACATCGCGCTGTCGATCGACAGCAAGGTGCAGTTCGTCGCCTACCAGCGCCTGCGCGAGGCGGTGGCGCAGCACGAGGCGCAGGCCGGCAGCGTGGTGGTGCTGGACGTGCGCACCGGCGAGGTGCTGGCGCTGGCCAACTATCCCTCCTACACGCCCGGCGACCGGCGCACCCGCACCGGCGCGAACCTGCGCAACCGTGCGCTGACCGACACCTTCGAGCCGGGCTCGACGATGAAGCCCTTCATCGCCGCGCAGTCGATCCAGGCCGGCCGGGTGCGGCCGGAAACGGTGATCCAGACCGCGCCGGGCAGCATCACCATCACCGGCTCGACGATCCGCGACTCGCATCCGCTCGGCGTGATGACGGTCGAGCAGATCATCCAGAAGTCCAGCAACGTCGGCACCGTCAAGATGGCGATGCAGATGCAGCCGCGCGAGATGTGGGAGCTGTACCGCTCGCTGGGCTTCGGTCAGAAGCCCGAGATGGAGTTTCCCGGTCTGGCCTCGGGCCGGCTGCGGCCCTACAAGAGCTGGCGCCCGATCGAGCAGGCGACGATGAGCTATGGCTACGGCCTGTCGGCCTCGCTGTTCCAGCTCGCCCAGGCCTACACCGTCTTCGCCCGCGACGGGCAGCTGGTGCCGGTCACGCTGCAGCGGCAGGACCGGCCGGTCGAGGGGCAGCAGGTCTTCCGGCCGGAGGTGGCCCGCGCGGTGCGCAAGATGCTCGGCATGGCCGCCGGCGAGGGCGGCACTGCGCCGAAGGCCCAGGCCCTGGGCTATTCGGTCGGCGGCAAGACCGGCACCGCGCGCAAGCAGGAGGGCAAGGGCTATGCCGGCAACAAGTACCGTTCCTGGTTCGTCGGCATGGCGCCGCTGGACCAGCCTCGGGTGGTCGTCGCGGTCATGATCGACGAGCCGGGCAAGGGCCAGTACTACGGCGGTCTGGTCGCGGCGCCGGTCTTCAGCCAGGTGGTGCAGCAGACGCTGCGGGTGCTGAGCGTGCCGCCCGACCGCGAGGTGACGCCGCAGATCATCGCCCGGACGCAGGCGGCCCGGGCCGAGGAGGAATCGTTCTGATGGGATCGACGCAACCGACCCGTGTGACCCTGTTCCGGGATGTCGACGAGACGCTGGCCTGGCTGCGCCGTGTCGCGCCGCAGGCGGTGCTGCGCACCGACAGCCGCCAGGTGCTGTCGGGCGATGTCTTCATCGCCTGGCCGGGGCTGGCGCAGGATGGCCGCCGTCATGTGCCCGCCGCGCTGGCCGCCGGCGCGGCCGCCTGTCTGGTCGAGGCCGACGGCATCGAGGCCTTCGACTTCGGCGCGGATGCGCGCATCGCCGCGCTGCCGGCGCTGAAGGCCAGCACCGCACCGCTGGCCGCGGCCTGGCACGGGCATCCGAGCCGTCTGCTCGATGTGGTGGCCACCACCGGCACCAATGGCAAGACCTCCACCGCCTGGTGGCTGGCGCAGGCGCTCAGTCTGGCCGGTCGGCGCTGCGGCGTGGTCGGCACGCTGGGCGTGGGCGAGCCGCCCAGCCGCGTCGCGCCCGAGGCCCGGGTGATCTCGACCGGCCTGACCACGCCCGATCCGGTCACGCTGCAGCGCGCGCTGCGCGACTTCGCCGCCCGCGGCTTCGCGGCCTGCGCGATGGAGGCCTCGTCGATCGGCGTGACCGAGCACCGGCTCGACGCGATGAAGATCGATGTCGCGCTGTTCACCAACTTCACGCCCGATCACCTCGACTACCACGGCAGCATGGCCGCCTACTGGCAGGCCAAGCGGGCGCTGTTCGACTGGCCGGGCCTGCGCGCGGCGGTCATCAACATCGACGATCCGCAGGGCGCCATCCTGGCCGACGAGCTGAGGGCCGAGGGCCGGCTCGAGGTCTGGACCTGCTCGACCCGGCCTTCGGCCCGGCCGGCGCGGCTGCAGGCCAGCGACTTGCGCTACGACGGCGCCGGCCTGTGCCTGCTGCTGACCGAAGAGGCGGGCGCGCCGGTGGCGGTGCGCACCGGGCTGATCGGCGACTACAACGCCGCCAATGTCGTCGGCGTGATCGGCGTGCTGCGTGCACTGGGCCTGCCGCTGGCGCAGGTGGCGGCGCTGGCGGCCGACTTCACCCCGGTGCCGGGGCGGATGCAGCGGGTCGAGCCGCCGGCCGGTGCCACGGACCTGCCGCAGGTGGTGGTCGACTACGCGCACACGCCGGATGCGCTGGAGAAGGCGCTGCAGGCGCTGCGCCCGTTTGCGCAGGCGCGCGGCGGCCGGCTGTGGTGCGTCTTCGGCTGCGGCGGCAACCGCGATGCCACCAAGCGGCCGGTCATGGGCCGCATCGCCCAGGCGCTGGCCGACGAGGTGGTGCTCACCAGCGACAATCCGCGCCATGAGTCGCCCGCCGCGATCCTGCGCGACATCCAGGCCGGCTGCACGCCCGCGCCCACGCTGGCCTGCCTCGAGGACCGGGCCACGGCGATCGCCACCGTGCTGCATGACGCCGACGCGGCCGATGTGGTGCTGATCGCCGGCAAGGGCCATGAGGACTATCAGGAGACGGCGGGCGTCCGGCATCATTTTTCAGATCTGGAGCAGGCCGAGGCCGCGCTACAACGACGCACCTCCACCGCGGCCTGACCGCCTTTCCCCTCACGATGACTTCCGACGACTTCATGACCCTGGGCGAGGCGCACGCGCTGCTGGCTGCGCGCCTGCCGTCCGTGCGCCTGATCGGCGATCCGGGCCGGGCCTTCGCCCGGGTCCACACCGACACCCGCACGCTGCGCGCGGGCGACCTGTTCGTCGCGCTGCGCGGCGAGCGCTTCGACGCCAACGACTTCCTGGCGCAGGCCCGCGAGGCGGGTGCCTGTGCGGCGCTGGCCGAGCGGGGCCTGGCCGAGGCCGGCCTGCCCGGACTGGAAGTGCCTGACGCGCTGGCGGCGCTGCAGGCGCTGGCCGAGGGCTGGCGCGCCACGCTGGACCTGCCGGTGATCGGTGTCACCGGCAGCAACGGCAAGACGACGGTCACGCAGATGATCGCGTCGATCCTGCGCGCGGCCGCCGGCGACGCGGCGCATGCCACCGCCGGCAACCTCAACAACCACATCGGCGTGCCGCTGACGGTGCTGGGGCTGCGCCGCCACCACCGGCTGGCGGTGATCGAGCTGGGCATGAACCATCCCGGCGAGATCGCCGAGCTGGCCCGCATCGCGCAGCCCACGGTGGCGCTGGTCAACAACGCCCAGCGCGAGCACCAGGAATTCATGAAGACGGTCGAGGCGGTCGCGCGGGAGAACGGCGCGGCGATCGCCGCGCTGCCGGCCGGCGGCACCGCGGTCTTTCCCGAGGGCGACGCCTATGCCGCGCTGTGGCGCGGACTGGCCGGCGCGCGCCCGGTGCGCACCTTCGCGCTGGACGATCCGGCGGCCGACCTGCGCGCCCAAGCCGTCTGGGCGGGCGACCACTGGACGGCCACGCTGCACACGCCCGCGGGCGATGCGACGCTGGCGCTGCAGGTGGCCGGGCGCCACAACCTGCTCAACGCGCTGGCTGCGGCCGGCTGCGCGCTGGCCGCCGGCGTGCCGCTGGCGGCGGTGCGCGACGGTCTGGCGGCCTTCCGGCCGGTGCGCGGCCGCTCGGCGGTCGAGCAGCGCGCCTGGCGCGGCCGCACGATCACGCTGATCGACGACAGCTACAACGCCAATCCCGACTCGGTGCGCGCGGCCATCGACGTGCTGGCGGCGCTGCCCGGCCCGCGCTGGCTGGTGCTGGGCGACATGGGCGAGGTCGGCGACGACGGCCCGGCCTTCCATGCCGAGGTCGGCGCCCATGCCGCGGCCAGCGGCATCGAGCTGTTCTGGAGCGCAGGCATACTCGCGGCCCACGCCGCGCAGGCCGCGACGTCGGCCGGCGCCGGCACCGCGGTGCGCCACGAGGCCGACGCCGCGGCGCTGGTCGCGGCGATGCGCTCGGGCGCGGGTCGGGCCGCGCTGGGCGAGGTGCGCTCGGTGCTCGTCAAGGGCTCGCGCTTCATGAAGATGGAACAGGTGGTCGCGGCGATCCGCGAAGAGGGCGACCTCGGATCGGCCGCGCCAGGAGAACGACATGCTCATTAGCCTCGCACAGTGGTTGCAAGGCCTGTATCCGGACACGCTGGGCTTCCTGCGCGTGTTCCAGTACATCACCTTCCGCGCGGTGATGGCCGCGATGACGGCGCTGCTGCTCGGTCTGGCCTTCGGCCCGTGGGTCATCCGGCGCCTGACCGAGCTGAAGATCGGCCAGCCGGTGCGCGAATACGGCGTGCAGGCGCATCTGGTCAAGCGCGGCACGCCGACGATGGGTGGCGTGCTGGTGCTGCTGTCGATCGCGATCTCGACGCTGCTGTGGTTCGACTGGAGCAACCGCTTCGTCTGGATCGTGATGGTGGTGACCTTCGGCTACGGCGCGATCGGCTGGGTCGACGACTGGCGCAAGGTCGTCCAGAAGAATCCCGAGGGCATGCCCTCGGGCGAGAAGTACCTGTGGCAGTCGCTGATCGGCATCCTGGCGGCGCTCTACCTGGCCTTCAGCGTCTCGGAGACCTCCAACCTGCGCGTGCTCGAGCTGTTCTTCGACTGGGTGATGTCGGGCTTCTCGAACAGCCTGCCGCCGAAGGCCGACCTGATCGTGCCCTTCTTCAAGTCGGTCAGCTATCCGCTGGGCGTGTTCGGCTTCATCATCATGACCTACCTGGTCATCGTGGGCTTCAGCAACGCGGTCAACCTGACCGACGGGCTGGACGGCCTGGCGATCATGCCGGTGGTGCTGGTGGGCGCGTCGCTGGGCCTGTTCGCCTATGCGACCGGCAATGCGGTCTATTCGAAGTACCTGTTCCTGCCGCACATTCCCGGCGCGGGCGAGCTGGCGATCTTCTGCGCCGCGATGGCCGGCGCGGGCCTGGCCTTCCTGTGGTTCAACGCGCATCCGGCGCAGGTCTTCATGGGCGATGTCGGCGCGCTGGCGCTGGGCGGTGCGCTGGGCACCATCGCGGTGATCGTGCGCCAGGAGATCGTGCTGGCGGTCATGGGCGGCATCTTCGTCGTCGAGGCGCTGTCGGTCATGGTCCAGGTCGGCTGGTTCAAGTACACCAAGAAGAAGTACGGCCAGGGCCGGCGCATCCTGCTGATGGCGCCGCTGCACCACCACTTCGAGAAGAAGGGCTGGGTCGAGACGCAGGTGGTGATCCGCTTCTGGATCATCACGATGCTGCTGTGCCTGGTCGGTCTGTCGACGATGAAGCTGCGCTGACATGGAAGCACTCAAGGACACCGCCCTGCTGATCCTGGGCCTGGGCGATTCGGGCCTGGCGATGGCGCGCTGGGCGCGGCGCTGCGGCGCCGCACGCATCGTCGTGGCCGACACCCGCGCCGCGCCGCCGCAGGCCGGCGCGCTCGAGCGCGAGGTGCCCGGCGCCGAGCTGCGCTGCGGCGCGCCCGATCCGGCGCTGCTCGACGGCGTGAAGGCGGTCTTCAAGAGTCCCGGTCTGGCGCCGAACGACCCGGTGCTGCGCCCGCTGCTCGACGAGGCCGCCCGGCGCGGCCTGCCGGTCTGCGGCGAACTCACGCTGTTCGCCTGGGCGCTGCGCGACCTGCAGCGCGCACAGGGCTACGCGCCCAGGGTGCTGGCGATCACCGGGACCAACGGCAAGACGACCACCACCTCGCTGACCGCGCAGCTGTGCGAGCGTGCCGGCCTGCGCGTCGGCCTGGCCGGCAACATCGGCCCGACGCTGCTGGGCACGCTGGGCGAGGCGCTGGACCGCCACGCCGCCGCGCCCGACGAGGCGGCCGCCGGCCTGCCCGAGGTCTGGGTGCTCGAGCTCTCGAGCTTCCAGCTCGACGGCGTGACCGACTTCGAGCCCACCGCCGCCACCGTGCTCAACATCACCCAGGACCACCTCGACTGGCACGGCTCGATGGCCGCCTATGCCGAGGCGAAGGCGCGCATCTTCGGCCGCCGTGGCGTGCGGGTGCTGAACCGCGACGACGCGATGGTCGAGGCGATGGCGCCGGCCGAGGCCGCCGCGGTCCGTCCCGCTCGCGGCCGTGCGCCGTCCGCGCCGGAAGAAGCCGTGCCCGAGGTGGTGCGCTTCGGGCTGGACGCGCCGCGCCGCCCGGGCGACTGGGGCCTGGTGGTCGAGAACGGCATGGCCTGGCTGGTGCGCGCGCAGGCGGCCGAGGACGAACTGCCGCGCGGTCGCCGTGGCGGTGCCGGCGCCGGCGCGGTGCCGGTGCTGCTGCAGCGCCTGATGCCGGCCGACGCGCTGCGCATCCGCGGCCGTCACAACGCCGCCAACGCGCTGGCCGCGCTCGCGCTGGCCAGCGCCGCCGGCGTGCCGCTGGCGCCGATGCTGCACGGCCTGCGCGAGTACCGTGGCGAGCCGCACCGGGTCGAGTTCATCCGCACGATCGACGGCATCGATGCCTACGACGACAGCAAGGGCACCAATGTCGGCGCCACCGTCGCTGCGCTGACCGGCCTGGGTGCCGACCGGCTGCCCGGACGGCTGGCGCTGATCCTGGGCGGCGACGGCAAGGGCCAGGACTTCGGGCCGCTGGCCGCGCCGGTGGCTGCACACGCACGCTCGGTCGCGCTGATCGGCCGCGACGCCGGTGCGATCGCCACGGCGATCGCCGATGTGGCGCTGCCGGTCGAGCGCTTCGACACGCTGGAGGCGGCGGTGCGCTGGAGCTTCGCGCAGGCGCGCTCGGGCGATGCGGTGCTGCTGAGCCCGGCCTGCGCCAGCCTCGACATGTTCCGCAACTACGCCCACCGCGCCGAGGTCTTCGTCGCCGAGGTCGAGGCGATCGCGCAGGAGCGCGGGGAGTTCGGGCCGTGAGCGCCGCGCCGGGAGGGTTCGGCGGCCTGTGGCAGCGCCTGCGCGGTCAGGTCGCGGCCGGCGAGGTGCCGGTGCGCAGCTGGAACAGCCTGTCCTCGGGCACGCCGCCGCGCTGGGTCGGCTTCGACGAGACGCTGGCCTGGGTGATCGCCGGGCTGATCTCGCTCGGGCTGGTGATGGTCTATTCGGCCTCGATCCAGCTGCCCGACAGCCCGAAGTACAGCAACTATGTCCCGACCCATTTCATGTCGCGCCATGTGCTGTCGGTGGGGCTGGCGGTGATCGCCGCCTGCGTGACGCTGGCCATCCCGATGCGGACCTGGGAGAAGATGGCGCCGTGGCTGTTCGTGCTGGCGCTGCTGCTGCTGATCCTGGTGCTGATTCCGGGCGTGGGCAAGGTGGTCAACCGCTCGCGGCGCTGGATTCCGCTGGGCGTCATGAACTTCCAGCCCAGCGAGCTGGCCAAACTGGCGATGGCCATGTACGCCGCCAGCTACATGATGCGCAAGATGGACGTGAAGGAGAGCTTCACCCGCGCGGTGCTGCCGATGGCCATCGCGCTGGGCGTGGTGGGCCTGCTGCTGCTGGCCGAGCCCGACATGGGTGCCTTCATGGTGATCGCGATCATCTCGATGGGCATCCTGTTCCTGGGCGGCGTCAACGGCCGGGTGTTCGCGATCATGATCGGCGTGCTGATCTCGGCCCTGGTGCTGGTGATCACCGTCTCGCCCGAGAAGCGCGGGCGCATCTTCGCCTTCCTCGATCCCTGGGCCAAGGACAATGCCGACGGCAAGGCCTATCAGCTGACGCATTCGCTGATCGCCTTCGGCCGCGGCGAGTACTTCGGCCAGGGCCTGGGCCAGTCGCTCGAGAAGCTGCACTACCTGCCCGAGGCGCACACCGACTTCCTGCTGGCCATCATCGGCGAGGAGCTCGGTCTGGTCGGCGTGGGCATCGTCATCGTCGCCTTCTTCTGGATGGTGCGGCGCATCTTCGTGATCGGCCGCCAGGCGGTGGCGCTCGACCGGGTGTTCTCGGGCCTGACCGCCCAGGGCATCGGCCTGTGGATGGGCGGGCAGACCTTCATCAACATGGGCGTCAATCTGGGCGTGCTGCCCACCAAGGGCCTGACGCTGCCGCTGATGAGCTACGGCGGATCGGCGATCATCCTGACCTGCGTGGCCCTGGCGGTGGTGCTGCGCATCGACATGGAAAACCGCCAGATCCTGAGAGGAGGGCGCCCATGAGCGCGTCGGCACAGCGTCATCTGGTCATCATGGCTGCCGGCACCGGCGGCCACATCATGCCGGGCCTGGCGGTGGCGCGCGAGATGATGCGCCGCGGCTGGACCGTCAGCTGGCTGGGCACGCCGAAGGGCATGGAGAACCGCCTGGTGCCGCCGACCGGCATCCCGATGGACACCATCGGCTTCGCCGGCCTGCGCGGCAAGGGCGCGCTCGGGCTGCTGCGCGGCGGGCTGCAGCTCGCGCGCGCGCTGGCGCAGTGCCTGGGCATCCTGCGCCGGCGCTCGACGACGGCGGTGCTGGGCATGGGCGGCTATGTCTGCTTTCCCGGCGGCCTGATCGCCCGGCTGCTGGGGCGGCCGCTGATGCTGGTCAATGCGGATGCGGGCCTGCTGCTGTCGAACCGCTCGCTGCTGCGCTTCGCCGACCGGGTGGCCTTCGGCTTCGACGGCGAGGCCGCGCGCGGCGTGGCCCAGGGCATCGTCACCGGCAATCCGGTGCGTGCCGAGATCGAGGCGATCGCACCGCCCGAGCAGCGCTTTGCCGGCCGCACCGGCCCGTTGCGGGTGCTGGTGGTCGGCGGCAGCCTGGGCGCGCAGGTGCTCAACGAGACGCTGCCGCGCGCGCTGGCACGGCTGCTGCCGGCCGAACGCCCGGTCGTCACCCACCAGACCGGCGTGGCCCATCTCGAGACGGTGCGCGCGGCCTATGCGCAGGCCGGGCTCGACCCGTCGGCGGCCGGGCTGGAGGTGCTGCCCTTCATCGAGGACATGCCGCGCCGCCTGGCCGAGTGCGACCTGATCGTCTGCCGCGCCGGCGCGGTGACGGTCAGCGAGCTGTGCGCCGCCGGCGTGCCCAGCGTGCTGGTGCCGCTGATCGTCAGCACCACCGCACACCAGCGCGACAATGCGATCTGGATGGACCGGCAGAAGGCGGCCATTCATCTGCCGCAGGCCGAGCTCTCGCCCGAATCGCTGGCCGAGCTGCTGCGCCGGCTCGACCGCACCCGGCTGCTGCAGATGGCGCAGCGCGCACGCACGCTGGCGCAGCCGCGTGCGGCCCAGCGTGTCGCCGACGAGATCGAGCACCTCACGAATCCCCTGATGACGACCCTCAAGCAAGCATGAAGCACGCCGTCAAGCACATCCACTTCGTCGGTGTCGGCGGCGCCGGCATGAGCGGCATCGCCGAGATCCTGCACAACCTCGGCTACGCCGTCTCCGGCTCCGACCAGGCCGATGGCGCGGTGACCCGCCGGCTGGCCGAGCTGGGCATCCGCATCCACATCGGCCATGACGCCGCGCACATCGAGGGCGCCGAGGCGCTGGTCACCTCCACCGCGGTGAAGGGCGACAACCCCGAGGTGATCGCCGCGCGTTCGCGCCGCATCCCGATCGTGCCGCGCGCGGTGATGCTGGCCGAGCTGATGCGCCTGAAGAAGGGCATCGCGATCGCCGGCACGCACGGCAAGACGACCACCACCTCGCTGGTGACCACCGTGCTGGCCGAGGCCGGCGTCGACCCCACCTTCGTCATCGGCGGCAAGCTCAACTCGGCCGGCGCCAACTCGGCGCTGGGCTCGGGCGAGTACATCGTCGTCGAGGCCGACGAGTCCGACGCCTCCTTCCTGAACCTGCTGCCGGTGCTGTCGGTCGTCACCAACATCGACGCCGACCACATGGACACCTACGGCCACGACTTCGCGCGGCTGAAGGCGGCCTTCGTCGACTTCCTGCACAAGATGCCGTTCTACGGCTCGGCGGTGCTGTGCACCGACGATCCCGGCGTGCGCTCGATCCTGCCGATGATCTCGCGCCCGGTCATCAGCTACGGCCTGGGCGAGGACGTGCAGGTGCGCGCGGTCGACGTGCAGGCACTGCCCGGCGGCCAGATGCGCTTCACCTGCCAGCGCCGCAACGGCGTGACGCTGCCGGACCTGCAGATTACGCTGAACCTGCCCGGCGAACACAACGTGCGCAACGCGCTGGCGGCCATCGCCATCGCCACCGAGCTGGAGCTGCCGGACGCGCCGATCGTCGCCGCGCTGGCGAAGTTCGGCGGCGTGGGCCGGCGCTTCCAGCGCTGGGGCGACCACCCGGCGCGCGACGGCGGCCAGTTCACGCTGATCGACGACTACGGCCACCACCCGGTCGAGATGGCGGCGGTGATCGCCGCCGCGCGCGGCGCCTTTCCCGGCCAGCGCCTGGTGCTGGCCTTCCAGCCGCACCGCTACACCCGCACCCGCGACTGCTTCGAGGACTTCGTCAAGGTGCTGGGCAGCGCCGACGCGGTGCTGCTGACCGAGGTCTACGCCGCCGGCGAGGCGCCGATCGTCGCCGCCGACGGCCGTGCCATGACCCGCGCGCTGCGGGTGGCCGGCCGGGTCGACCCGGTCTTCGTCGACGACATCGCCGAGCTGCCGCAGGTGATCCTGGAGCAGGCGCGCGCGGGCGACGTCGTCATCGCGATGGGCGCGGGCTCCATCGGCGGCGTGCCCGCCAAGGTGATCGAGCTGCTGAACGATCTGCTGAAGGAGCATGCGTGATGAGTGCCCAGAGTCCCCAGGAACCGGTCGTGAGCGTCGACCCCCGTGCGCTGGGCAAGGTGGCGGTGCTGATGGGCGGCACCTCCGCCGAGCGCGAGATCTCGCTGATGAGCGGCTCGGGCGTGCTGGCGGCGCTGCGCTCGCGCGGCGTCGACGCGCATGCCTTCGACCCGGCCGAGCGCGATCTGCACGAGCTGCGCGAGCAGGGCTTCGACCGGGCCTTCATCGCGCTGCACGGCCGCCACGGCGAGGACGGCTGCGTGCAGGGCGCACTCGAGATGATGGGCATCGCCTACACCGGCTCCGGCGTGATGGCCTCGGCGATCGCGATGGACAAGGTGATGACCAAGCGCGTCTGGATCGCCGAAGGGCTGCCGACGCCGGCGCATGTGCGCCTGGCGCCCGAGGAGCAGTCGCCCGAGGCCGTCGCCGCGCTGCCGGCGCGCCTGGGCCTGCCGCTGATCGTCAAGCCGCCGCGCGAGGGCTCGTCGATCGGCGTGACCAAGGTGCTTGAGGCGGCGCAGGTCGCCGCGGCGGTCGAGGAGTCGCTGCGCCACGACCCGGACGTGCTGGCCGAGGCCTTCATCGCCGGCGACGAGATCACCTGCCCGGTGCTGGGCGAGGGCGAGACTGCGCATGCGCTGCCGGTCATCCGCATCGTGCCGCCCGAGGCCGGCTACGACTACCAGAACAAGTACTTCACCGACGAGGTGCGCTACCTCTGCCCGAGCGGCCTGCCCGAGCATGAGGAGCGCGAGATCCAGCGCATCGTCGTGGCCGCCTACCGTGCGCTGGGCTGCCGCGGCTGGGGCCGTGCCGACCTGATGATCCGCGCCAGCGACCGCCAGGCCTTCCTGCTCGAGATGAACACCTCGCCGGGCATGACCGGCCACTCGCTGGTGCCGATGTCGGCCCGCGCGGCCGGCGTCAGCTACGAGGACCTGTGCCTGCGGCTGCTGGCGGCCGCGCGCCTGGATGCGGTCCCGGCCGCGCCCCGCGAGTGAAGGCGAACGCAGGCGCTGGCATGACGACGCGCGACAGCTCCGCCCCGTCCGATCCGGTCACGCTGCCGCTCGACGTGCAGCTGATGCGCTCGGGCTCGTCGGTGCTGGTCTGGCTGCTGGTGCTGGGCCTGCTGCTGGTCGGCGGACACTGGCTGGTGCATTCGCCCTGGTTCGCGCTCCGGCAGGTCCATGTCGAGGGCGAGGTCGAACACAGCACCACCGACTCGATCCGGCGCCATGCGCTGCCCCGGCTGGAAGGCAACTACCTGACGCTGGATCTGGTCGAGGCGCGAACCGCCTTCGAGTCGATCCCGTGGGTGCGGCGCGCCGAGGTGCGCCGCGTCTGGCCGCATGACCTGATCGTGCGCCTGGAGGAGCACCAGCCGGTCGCCTACTGGGAGCGCGAGGCGCGCGAGCCCTTGCTGGTCAACAGCTTCGGCGAGGTCTTCGAGGTCAACCTCGGCGATGTCGAGGACGAGGCGCTGCCGACGCTGCGCGGGCCGCGCGACACCTCCGCCCAGGTCCTGGCGATGTGGAAGCGGCTGGTGCCGGTCTTCGCCTCGATGCGCAGCCGGGTGGACCGGCTGGAGCTGTCGGACCGCGGATCGTGGCGTGCCCATCTCGACCGGGGCGCGGTCATCGAGCTGGGGCGGGGTGATGCCGACGAGATCGTCGATCGCACCCGGCGCTTCGTGGCCAGCGTCGGCCAGGTGTCGCGCCGCTTCGAGAACCGCGCCATCGAGTATGCCGATCTGCGGCATGTCGAGGGCTATGCGCTGAAGCTGGCCGGCATGGGCACCACCGCCCATCCGGTGCCGGCCAGGAAGCACTGAGCACGCTCGCGAGAAAGACGCAGCCATGTCCAAGGAATACAACGAACTCGTCGTCGCGCTCGACATCGGGACCGCCAAGGTGATGGCGGTGGTGGCCGAGCTGCTGCCGGACGGCGAGCTGCGTCTGGCCGGGCTGGGCGTGGCGCCCTCGCTCGGACTCAAGCGCGGCAGCGTCGTCAACATCGACGCGACGATGCACTCGATCCAGCAGGCGCTGAAAGAGGCCGAGATGATGGCCGACTGCAAGATCGGCCGGGTCCATGTCGGCATTTCCGGCAGCCATGTGCGCGGGCGCAACTCCACCGGCATGGTCATCGTGCGCGACCAGGAGGTCACGCCCTTCGATGTGTCGCGGGTGGTGGAGACCGCCAAGGCGATCAACATTCCCAACGACCAGCGCCTGCTGCTGGTCGAGCCGCAGGAATTCGTCATCGACGGCCAGGAGGTGCGCGAGCCGGTCGGCATGAGCGGCGCGCGGCTCGAGGTCAGGGTGCATATCGTGACCGGCTCGCACAGCGCGGCCGAGAACATCGTCAAGTGCGTGCGGCGCTGCGGGCTGGAGGTCGAGCAGCTGGTGCTCAACCCGAGCGCCTCCAGCCTGTCGGTGCTGACGCCAGATGAAAAGGCGCTCGGCGTGGCGCTGGTCGACATCGGTGCCGGCACCACCGATGTGGCGATTTTCACGGATGGCGCGATCCGTCATACTGCAGTGATTCCGATTGCGGGGGATCTGATCACCAGCGACATCGCGATGGCGCTGCGCACGCCGACGAAGGATGCCGAGGAGATCAAGATCGAGTACGGGGTGGCCAAGCAGCTGCTGGCCGATCCGGCCGAGCAGCTCGAGGTGCCCGGACTCGGTGACCGGGTTCCGAAGATCTTGAGCCGTCAGGCCCTGGCGGGCGTGATCGAACCCCGAGTGGAAGAGATATTTGCGCTTGTCCAGCAGGTGATCCGGGAAAGTGGCCATGAGGAACTTCTCTCATCGGGCATTGTCCTGACCGGGGGATCGGCTGTGATGCCGGGTATGGTCGAACTGGCCGAGGACATCTTCCTCAAGCCGGTGCGCAAGGGGGTTCCGACCTATGGCGGGGCCCTCTACGACATGGTGGCGAGCCCCCGCTCGGCGACCGCGATGGGTCTGCTGGAGGAGGCGCGCCTGGCAAGAGTGCGCGGCATGCGATCGGCGCCGAGCGGTGCAGCATCCCCGGGAGTGGCCCAGGGACTGTTCGTCCGGGCCAGGGATTGGTTCCTGAAAAGTTTCTGATGTAATTCAGACGCAGACACAAGGAGAGCGGCATGGGTATCGAGATGATCGAAGAGTTCAATCAGGGCACGCAGATCAAGGTGATCGGCGTGGGTGGCGGCGGCGGCAATGCGGTCGACCACATGATCAACCGCGGCGTGCAGGGCGTGGAGTTCATCTGCGCCAACACCGACGCACAGGCACTGAACCGTTCCAAGGCGCACACGCTGCTGCAGCTCGGCCATACCGGCCTGGGCGCGGGCTCGCGTCCGGAGGCCGGCAAGGCCTCGGCCGAAGAAGCGGTCGACCGCATCAAGGCGGCACTGGAAGGTGCCCACATGGTCTTCATCACCGCCGGCATGGGCGGTGGCACCGGTACCGGTGCGGCTCCGGTCATCGCGCGCCTGGCCAAGGACATGGGCATCCTGACCGTCGGCGTGGTCACCAAGCCCTTCGAGTTCGAGGGCCCGCGCCGCATGAAGCAGGCCGACACCGGGCTCAACGAGCTCGAGGCCAATGTCGACTCGCTGATCGTCGTGCTCAACGAGAAGCTGCTCGAGGTCCTCGGTGACGACATCACCCAGGAAGAGGCCTTTGCCGAAGCCAACGACGTGCTGCGCAATGCCGTCGGCGGCATCAGCGACATCATCCACATTCCCGGCCTGGTCAACGTCGACTTCGAGGACGTCAAGACCGTCATGAGCGAGCCGGGCAAGGCGATGATGGGCACCGCCACCTCCAGCGGCCCGGATCGCGCCAAGAAGGCGGCCGAGGCGGCGGTGGCCTGCCCGCTGCTCGAGGGCGTCGACCTGTCCGGCGCGCGCGGCGTGCTGGTGCTGATCGCCGCGAGCAAGCAGAACTTCAAGCTGTCCGAGAGCCGCAACGCGATGCAGACGATCCGTCGCTACGCTGCGGAAGAGGCCCATGTGATCTACGGTACCGCCTACGACGAGAGCCTGGGCGACGCGCTGCGGGTGACCGTCATCGCGACCGGCCTGTCTTCGGGCACCAAGGTCCAGCCGGTGGCGCCGCAGCAGCGTGTGGTCCAGGTGGTGCCGCCCGCAGTAGGGCAACGCACCGGCACCGACAACATCCCGGTCCTGACGCATCCGCTGGTCGACCAGCAGCGCGGCGGCGGCGCCTCGGTCGGCTCGTCCTCGCCGAGCGTGTGGCGTCCCAACCGCACCCAGGCGGCCGCCCGGGTCGACGCGATGGCCTCGAAGGGCATGGACGAGATCGAGATCCCGGCCTTCCTGCGCAAGCAGGCGGACTGACTCCCGCGCTCCTCCCGGCTTTCTCCCGTTCCCTGTCCTTGCTGCTTCCTGTTTGCCCGGTGTCCTCGCGGACACCGGGCCTTGTCGTTTGCGCAACGTTCGCGCGACGTCATGCTGCCTAGAATGCGGTCATGCTGCTCCAACGCACCCTCAAGTCGCTGACCCGCGCCGTCGGTGTCGGCCTGCACAGCGGCCAGAAGGTCGAGCTCGTGCTGCGCCCGGCCGCGCCGGACACCGGCCTGGTCTTTCATCGCATCGACCTGCCCACGCCGGTCGACATTCCGGTCACGCCGCAGTCGGTCTGCGACACCCGCATGGCGACGACGATCTCGCCCGGCGGCGATCCCGGCGCGCCGAAGGTGCAGACCATCGAGCATCTGCTGTCGGCGGTCGCCGGTCTCGGCATCGACAACCTGCACATCGACATCACCGCGGACGAGGTGCCGATCCTCGACGGCTCCTCGGCCAGCTTCGTCTTCCTGCTGCAGAGCGCCGGCATCGCGCTGCAGCAGGCGCCCAAGCGCTTCATCCGGGTGCGCAAGCCGGTGGAGATCCGCGAAGGCGAGGGCCGCACGCTGAAGTGGGCCCGGCTCGCGCCCTATCACGGCTATCGGCTCGGCTTCGAGATCGAGTTCGGCCATCCGGCGGTCGACGCCACCGGGCAGCGTGTCGTCTTCGACTTCGCCTCGGGCCGCTACAAGCAGGACATCGCGCGCGCGCGCACCTTCGGCTTCACGAAGGATGTCGAGATGATGCGCTCGCGCGGCCTCAGCCTGGGCGGCAGCATGGACAACGCGATCGTCGTCGACGACTACCGCGTGCTCAATGCCGAGGGGCTCCGCTACGACGACGAGTTCGTCAAGCACAAGATCCTCGACGCGATCGGCGACCTGCATGTCTGCGGCCGGCCGCTGCTGGCCGACTACACCGCCTACAAGAGCGGTCATGCGCTCAACAACCGGCTGTTGTGCGCGCTCCTGGCCGACGAGTCGGCCTGGGAGATCGTGACCTTCCAGGACGAGCGCCTGGCGCCGCGGGGCCTGGCCGATCTGGCTCCGGCCTGGTGATCCTGTGCTGGTCTTCCGCACCCTGGTCTTCCTGCTGATGGTGGCCGGACTGCTGAGCTTCGCGGTCTACCTGGCCACCGGCGAGGCGCGCTGGCGACGCCTGGGCCTGCTGGTGGTGCGCTGGACGGTCATCGCCGCCCTCGGATTCTTCGCGGTGCTGCTGCTGGAGCGGCTCGCGCTGGTGCTTTAGATCTCGCGTTCGGGCCGGGTCCGCACCAGGCCCAAGCGGGCATCGCTCAATTTCCGCAGATTTGCTCCGATCTCCCCGGCGGGATGCTCCGGGGGAGCCTCCTGCCGTTTCCGGGCTGCTCAGCCCGTCGAGCCCCGATCGGGGCAGGGAGGTACGACACATGAGCACTGGCGCATCCGGTGGCGTTCAAGCCGCCTCGCACACGCTCAGCATCACCGCCGGCGCTGGCACGCCTGCGGGGCACGGCCATCCGGTCGTTCTGCAGCCGCTGGCCTGAGCGGGGAGTGCGCCGATGCAGGCCCTGACCCTCGAGCCCGCGCTGGTCGACGCGGCAGCGCTGCTCGACCGGCTCGATCATCCGGTGTGGATCTTCGACATCGACCGCGGCCGGGTGCACTGGGCCAATGCCGAGGCGGTGCGGATGTGGCAGGCAGGCAGCCTCGAGGACCTGCGCGCCCGCGACATGGGCCGGACCATGTCGGTGGCGGTGGCGCGGCGGCTGCGCCAGTACCAGGCCGACTTCCAGGCCGGCGAGCGCTTCGGCGAGCAGTGGACGCTGTATCCGGCCGGCGTGCCGGTCACGCTGTGGGTCGACTTCAGCGGCTGGCGGCTCGACGACGGCCGCATGGCGATGCTGTGCGACGCCCGGCGTGCCGAGACGGCTGCGCCGCCGGACTCGCTGCGCAGCGTCGACGCGCTGCTGCACACCGAGGTGATGACCACGCTGTACAGCCGTGCCGGTCGTGCGCTCTACCGCAATCCGGCCTCGCGCTCCAGCGTGGCCGAGGGCGCGGAGCGGCTGTCGTCCCGGCTGGTCGACCGCGAGGACCTGCGTGATCTGGTCACCGCGCTGCAGGTCCGCGGCGAAGGCAAGATCATCGCGCGGGTGCGCACCGCGGCGGGCGAGCGCTGGCACGATCTGTCGGCGCGGCTGTGCAGCGATCCGGTGACCGGACGGCGCGCGCTGCTGATCACCGAGATCGACATCAGCGGCCTGAAGCAGGCCCAGGCCCAGGCGCAGTACCTCGCCGACCATGACCAGCTCACCGGCCTGCCCAACCGCAACCAGGTCATCAAGGACTTCTCGCAGACGCTGCGCGCCTGCCAGCTGCGCGGCGACGAGGCGGCGCTGGTCTTCATCGACCTGGACCATTTCAAGCGGGTCAACGATTCGCTCGGCCATGCGGTCGGCGACGAGCTGCTGGTGCAGCTGGCACGGCGCCTGAACGATGCGCTCGAGCCGGGCGAGCGGGTGGCACGGCTGGGGGGCGACGAGTTCCTGCTGCTGCTGCCGCACCGCGAGGCCGCCGCGCGGGCAGAGCGGCGTGCCGCCGGGCTGGTGACGCTGATCTCCCAGCCGGTTGTGCTGCCGCAGACCGAACTGCGGGTCACGCCTTCGATCGGCATCAGCGTCTTCCCGCAGGACGGCGAGGACATCGACACGCTGATGCGCCACGCCGATCTGGCGATGTATGGCGCCAAGGCGGCCGGGCGGGGCAGCGCGATGCGCTTCCGTCCCGAGATGACCGCCTCGGCGCAGTCGCGCCTGGAGCTGGAGGTGGAGCTGCGCCGGGCGCTGGCGCAGGGGCAGATCAGCGTCCATTACCAGCCGCGGGTCGATGTGGCCAGCGGCCGCATCGTCGGTGCCGAGGCCCTGGTGCGCTGGCACCACCCCGAGCGCGGCATGGTCCCGCCGGATGTCTTCATCTCGGTCTGCGAGGACTGCGGCCTGATCTGCGAGCTGGGCGCGCTGGTGCTGGAGAAGGCCTGCGCGCAGCAGGTCGCCTGGGCGGCGGCCGGGCGCGAGCTGACCGTGTCGGTCAACCTGTCGCCGCGCCAGTTCTTCCACGCCGGCCTGATCGACGAGATCGACGCGATCCTGACGCGCACCGGCTGCGATCCGCGCCACATCGAGCTGGAGATCACCGAGTCGGTGCTGCTGGGCCATGACGACCGCACGGTGGCGGCGCTGGAGGCGCTCGGCCGCATGGGCCTGCGCATCGCCATCGACGACTTCGGGACCGGCTACTCCAACCTGGCCTACCTGCACCGCTATCCGGTCGACACGCTGAAGATCGACCGCTCCTTCATCCGCGCGCTCTCCGAGCGCCCGGCGATCACCGAGATGATCGTCACCATGTGCCGCATGCTCGGGGTGACGATGGTGGCCGAGGGCGTCGAGCTGGCCGGGCAGCTCGACTGGCTGCGCGGCCACGGCGTGCACGAGTATCAGGGCTGGCTGTTCGGGCCGGCGGTGGCGCCGGACGACTTCGACAAGCGCTGGCCGATCCCCCGTCTCACAGCTGCGTGCGCAGCGCCCACAGCTCCGGGAACAGCTCCGTGTCCAGCATCCGGCGCAGGTAGCTGACGCCGCCGGTGCCGCCGGTGCCGCGCTTGAAGCCGATGACCCGCTCCACCGTGGTCAGGTGGCGGAAGCGCCAGAGCCGGAAGGCGTCCTCCAGGTCGGTCAGCTCCTCGCCGAGCTGGTAGAGATCCCAGTGGCGCTGGGGATCGCGGTAGACGGCGAGCCAGGCCTGCTCGACCGCGGCGTCGGGCGTGTAGGGCTGCGTCCAGTCGCGCTCCAGATGGCTGGCCGGCACCGCGATGCCGCGCCGCGCCAGCAGGCGCAGCGCCTCGTCGTACAGGCCGGGCGCCCGCCAGGCCGCCTCCACCGTGGCCAGCAGGTCCGGCCGGTGCGCATGCGGCTGCAGCATCGCCGCGTTCTTGTTGCCCAGGCTGAACTCGATGCAGCGGTACTGCCAGCTCTGGAAGCCGCTCGAATGGCCCAGATAGGGCCGGATCGCCGAATACTCGGGCGGCGTCATCGTGGCCAGCACGTCCCAGGCGTGCACCAGCTGCTCCATGATCTTCGAGACCCGCGCCAGCATCTTGAAGGCCGGCTGCAGCTGGTCCCGGGCGACCGCGTCCACCGCGGCGCCCAGCTCGTGCAGCATCAGCTTCATCCACAGCTCGGACGTCTGGTGCTGCACGATGAAGAGCAGCTCGTTGTGGTCGGGCGAGAGCGGCTTCTGCGCGTTCAGGATCCGGTCGAGCTGCAGATAGTCGCCGTAGCTCATGTCGCCCGAGAAGTCGAGCTGCGCGCCCTCGTCGCGCACGATGTGCTCGCCGCGCGGGGCGGCGTGGGGGCAGGTCATGGTCTGGTCTCCGTTCCGGGGGGCAGGATGTCAGGTCACCGCGGACTTGCGGGTGAAGCGCTCCTCGCGCCACTCGCCGCGGGCCAGCACCTCGGCCAGCGCCTCGACCGCGTCGAAGACATCCTGGAAGCGGGTGTAGAGCGGCGTGAAGCCGAAGCGCAGCAGATGCGGCTCGGCGGCGCTGCCGTCGCCGGCGCGGTAGTCGCCGATCACGCCGCGCGCGATCAGCGCCTGCATCACCGCATAGCCGTCGACCGAGCCGTCGGCCGGCACGCCCAGCGAGACCTGGCTGCCGCGCTGCGCCGCCTCCAGCGGCGTGTGGATCGTCAGGCCGCTGTCGGCCAGATGCCGGCCCACCAGGGCGATGAACAGCTCGGACAGCGCCACCGACTTGGCGCGCAGCGCCGCCATGCCGCCCAGCGGCTCGGCCGCCAGCACGGTGTCGACGCCGCAGTCCAGCGCCGACATGCCGATGACCTGCGGCGTTCCGCACAGATAGCGCCCGATGCCCGGCGCCGGCCGGTAGCCCGGCTCGAAGACGAAGGGCGCGGCATGGCCCATCCAGCCCGACAGCGGCTGCCAGAAGCGCTCGGCATGGCGCGGATGCGCCCAGCAGAAGGCCGGCGCGCCGGGGCCGCCGTTCAGGTACTTGTAGCCGCAGCCCACCGCGAAGTCGGCGTCGGCACCGTTCAGGTCCACCGGCACCGCGCCGGCCGAGTGCGCCAGGTCCCACAGCATCAGCGCGCCGGCGCCATGGGCCAGCGCGGTGACGGCCGCCATGTCGGCCATGCGACCGCTGCGGTAGTTCACCTGCGTGAGCATCAGCACCGCCACATCGGCGCCGGCCCCTGGCGCCAGCCGGGCCGGGATCGCGTCGATGTCGAGCAGCTCCAGCGTCATGCCGTGCTGCGTGGCCACCGACTCGGCGATGTAGAGGTCGGTCGGGAAGTTGCTGCGCTCCGAGACGATCACCCGGCGTGCCGCATCGTCGGCCTGCGCGATGCGGGCGGCCGCGCTCAGCACCTTGAAGAGATTGACCGAGGTGGAGTCGGCCACCACCAGCTCGCCCGGCGCCGCGCCGACCAGCCGGCCGATCTTGTCGCCGACGCGGCGCGGCAGCTCGATCCAGCCGGCGCTGTTCCAGCTGCGGATCAGGCCCTGGCCCCATTCCCGGGTCACCACGTCGTGCACGCGTGCGGCGGTGGCACGCGGCAGCACGCCCAGCGAATTGCCGTCGAGGTAGTTCACGCCCGGCGGCAGGTCGAACTGCTCGCGCAGCGCGGCCAGCGGGTCGGCGGCATCCCGGGCAGCGCAGGCGGCGCGGTCCAGGTCCTGGGGGGCGAGAGCGGTCATGGATCGGATCTCCACGGAGTCGGGTTCAGAGGGTTCGCAGCACCGCGCGCACCGGCGAGGCGCAGGCGCCGGCCAGCTTCAGCGGCAGCGCGATCAGTTCGTAGTCGCCGGCCGGCACCGCATCGAGCACCAGGTTCTCCAGCACCCGCAGCTCGCGCTGGCGCAGCACCTGGTGCGCGTCGAGCGTCTTGCTGTCGCCGGGATCGACGCTGGGCGTGTCGATGCCGACCAGCCGCACGCCCTGATCGGCCAGCCAGGCCAGGGTCTCGGGCGCGCAGGCGCTGAAGTCCGGGTTCCATGCGGTGTCGGCGCGCTCGCAGGTGCGCAGCAGCACGCGCGGCGGCAGGTCCTGCGCGGCATGGCGCAGATGCTCGACGCGCACCAGCGGTCCGCAGCCGATCACATGGATCACCCGGCACGGGCCGAGGTAGGCGTGCAGGTCCACCGCATCGATCGAGGCGGCGCCGTCGGCGTAGTGCAGCGGCGCATCCGCATGCGCGCCCACATGCGGCGACATCGTCACCGCGCTCAGGTTGACCGGGCAGCCGGGGCCCAGCCGCGCGGTCCAGCGCAGCGCGTAGGGCTCGTCACCGGGAAAGATCGGCGCCGCCGCGCTGACCAGCGGCGAGATGTCGTGCAGGGTGGGCGGGTTCATGGCGGCGGCACGTTAAGGGCGTTCCGCGGGCCGTGGTGTCGGTTGTTTGCAACGGGGAGGGGAAATACGGGGTGGCGGGCGCGGCCGCGCGCCCGCGCCTCAGTAGCTCCGCCCGCCCCGATACAGCGCGTGCTGCCGGCGTGCCAGCGGCGTGGCCTGGGCCAGGGCGGCGAAGCTGCGGCTGGCGTGGGCGTGCGTGATGGCGATACCGAGCGCGTCGGCGGCGTCCTTGCCGGGCTGGCCGGGCAGCTTGAGCAGGTGCTGCACCATCGCCTGGATCTGCGCCTTGGCGGCGCCGCCGTGGCCGGTGACGGCCTGCTTCATCTGCACCGCGGTGTATTCGCCCACCGGCAGCGGCGGGCTGCCCGCCACCAGCGCGGCCAGCGCCGCGCCGCGCGCCTGCCCGAGCAGCAGCGTGCTCTGCGGGTTGACGTTGACGAAGACGATCTCGAGCGCTGCCGCGTCGGGCTGGTAGGTCGAGACGACCTCGCGCACGCCGTCGAAGATCAGCCGGATGCGCGCGGGCAGGTCGCCGCGCGGCGCCTCGGCGGTGCGGATGGTGCCGCTGGCGACATAGCTCAGCTGCGGCCCGTCGACGTCGATCAGGCCGAAGCCGGTGATCTGCAGGCCGGGGTCGATGCCGAGGATGCGCATGGCGGCGGCCGTGTCCGGACTCAGCCCGCGACGCGGCGGGTGTAGGTGCGGAAGACGGTGTCGTGTACCCAGCCGAGCGACTCGTACAGGCGCTGGGCGGTGTGGTTGTCGTGCGCGGTGGTCAGGTCCATGCGCTTGCGGCCGTCCTGGCGCGAGCGGGCCTCGGCCGCGCGCAGCAGCGCCGCGCCCAATCCGCTGCGGCGCGCCTCGGGGGCGACGAACAGGTCGTAGAGCACGAAGATCGGTGCGGCCTCGACCGAGCAGAACGTCGGGTAGAGCTGGCAGAAGCCGACCGGCTCGGCCGGGCCGGCCGGCGGCACGCGCTCGGCCAGCAGGATGACCGATTCGCCCGCCTGCATGCGTGCTTGGATGAACGCGGCGGCGCGCGCCCGGTCGGGCGCCTGCGCGTAGAACTGGCGATAGGCGTCGAAGAGCGCGGCGACCGCGTCGAGATCGGCCAGTCCGGCCGGGCGGATCGTGATCGGGGCGCTCATGGACGGGCTCGCCGGGCTCAGTGGCGGAAGTGGCGCGTACCGGTGAAGACCATCGCGATGCCGCGCTCGTTCGCGGCGTCGATGACTTCCTGGTCGCGCATCGAGCCGCCCGGATGGATCACGCAGGTGGCACCGGCGTCGACGACCACGTCCAGACCGTCACGGAACGGGAAGAAGGCGTCGCTGGCCACGGCCGTGCCGTCCAGGCTCAGGCCCGCGGCCTTGGCCTTGATCGAGGCGATGCGGGCGGAATCCAGGCGGCTCATCTGGCCGGCGCCGACGCCGTAGGTCATGCCGTCCTTGCAGAAGACGATCGCGTTGCTCTTGACGAAGCGGCCGACCTTCCACGCGAACAGCAGGTCCTGCATCTGCTGCTCGGTCGGCGCCAGCTTCGTCACCACCTTGATCTCGCCGACGATGTCGACGTTGTCGGCCGACTGCAGCAGCATGCCGCCGCCGACGCGCTTGAAGTCGAGCGCGTTCACGGCCTGGCTCACCGGCACTTCCAGCAGGCGCACATTGACCTTGCTGGCGTAGGCGGCGCGGGCGGCCGGGGTGATGACCGGCGCGATCGCCACTTCGACGAAGTGCTTGTTGGCGTTGATCTTGTCGACCACGTCGGCGTCGAGCGGGCGGTTGAAGGCGATGATGCCGCCGAAGGCCGAGGTCGGGTCGGTCTTCAGCGCCTTCTCGTAGGCTTCCAGCAGCGTCGCGCCCACGGCCACGCCGCAGGGGTTGGCGTGCTTGACGATCACGCAGGCCGGCACGTCGAAGGCCTTGACACATTCCCAGGCGGCGTCGGCGTCGGCGATGTTGTTGAAGCTCAGCTCCTTGCCCTGGATCTGCGTCCAGCCGGCCAGCAGGCCGTCAGCGACCTTCGCCTCCTTGTAGAACGCCGCCGACTGGTGCGGGTTCTCGCCGTAGCGCATGCCCTGCACCTTGTGCAGCTGCAGGTTGAAGACGCTCGGGTATTCCTCGCGCGCGGGCACGTCGGCGGTCTTCTCTTCCGCGCCAGCTTCCAGCGAGGTCAGGTAGTTGCTGATCATGCCGTCATAGGCGGCGGTGTGCGAGAACACCTTCTTCGCGAAGCCGAACTTGGTCTTGCGGGTCAGGCCGGCGCCGTCCAGCTCGGCCAGCACCTGGGCGTAGTCGCTCGGGTCGATGACCACCGCCACGTCCTGCCAGTTCTTGGCGGCGGCGCGCAGCATCGCCGGGCCGCCGATGTCGATGTTCTCGATCGCGTCTTCCAGCGTGCAGTCGGCCTTGGCCGTGGCCTGCGCGAAGGGGTAGAGGTTGATGATCAGCAGGTCGATCGTGTCGATGCCGTGCTCTTTCAGCGCGGCCATGTGCTCGGGAACGTCGCGGCGGGCCAGCAGGCCGCCGTGCACGCGCGGGTGCAGCGTCTTGACGCGGCCGTCGAGCATCTCGGGGAAGCCGGTGATCTCGCTCACTTCGGTGACCGGCAGGTCGTTCTGGGCCAGCAGCTTGGCGGTGCCGCCGGTGGAGAGCAGGCGGATGCCGCGCGCGTGCAGCGCCTGGGCGAATTCGACGATGCCGGTCTTGTCGGAGACGGAAAGGAGGGCGGTGGTCATGGTGGGATGACGATCGGTGGGGAATCGGGAAGGGGCAAGGGCGGCCGGGCGGATCAGTCGATCAGCCGGTGCTCGACCAGCTTGCGGCGCAGCGTGTTGCGGTTGATGCCGAGCCATTCGGCGGCGCGGCTCTGGTTGCCATCGGCGCGTGCCATCACCACATCGAGCAGCGGACGCTCGACCGCCTTGATGACCATGTCGTACAGGCCGTGCGGCGTGGTGCCGTCGAGGTCGTCGAAATAGGTGCCGAGGGTGCTGCGGATCGACTGGTCGATCGGGCTGCCGGAGGGCGGGGCGTCGGCGGTCTCGTCCACCAGGTCGGCCGGCAGGGAGGTCAGGGCGCTGATGCTCATGTCGTTCATGGATGTCATGCCGCCAGGGCGTCGACGGGTTCTGCGGGAAGCGGGGCGGCCTCGGGCCAGAGCGGATGCGCGCCGGCGAGTTCGCCCAGGAAGTCATGCACCGCGCGGGACTGCTCGGCGGTGGTCTCGATCCGGTTCATGCGGCGGCGGAAGTCCTCGCCGCCCGGCAGGGCATGCACCGCCCAGCCGATGTGCTTGCGTGCGGTGCGCACGCCGGCCAGCTCGCCGTAGAGGCCGTAGTGGTCCTCGAGGTGCTCGAGCAGCCACTCGCGCACCTGCAGCGTGGCCGGCGGCGCAGCGTGCTCGCCGGTGGCCAGGAAATGCGCGATCTCCTGGAAGATCCAAGGCCGCCCCTGCGCGGCACGGCCGATCATGATCGCGTCGGCGCCGGTGGCCGCCAGCACGTCGCGGGCCTTTTCCGGGCGGTCGATGTCGCCGTTGGCGCACACCGGAATCGACAGCGCCGCCTTGACCGCGGCGATCGTCTCGTACTCGGCCCGGCCGCTGTAGCCCTGCTCGCGGGTGCGGCCGTGCACCGTGACCATCGCGACGCCACGCGCCTCGGCACCGCGCGCGATCGTCACCGCATTGCGGGCCTGCTGGCACCAGCCGGTGCGCATCTTCAAGGTCACCGGCACGCCGTGCGGCGCGCTGGCCTCGACCACCGCCGCGACGATGTCCAGCGCCAGCGCCTCGTCCTGCATCAGCGCCGAGCCGGCCCACTTGTTGCAGACCTTCTTGGCCGGGCAGCCCATGTTGATGTCGATGATCTGCGCGCCGCGATCGATGTTGTAGCGCGCGGCCTCGGCCATCATCTCGGCGTCGGTGCCGGCGATCTGCACCGCGATCGGCGCGGACTCGCCGTCGTGGTTCAGCCGGCGCGAGGTCTTCAGGCTGTCGCGCAGATCGGCGCGCGAAGTCACCATCTCGCTGACGGCATGGCCTGCGCCCAGCCGCTTGCACAGCTGGCGGAAAGGCCGGTCGGTCACGCCGGCCATCGGCGCGACGAACAGGCGATTGGGCAACTCGTGGGGACCGATGCGCATCGGGGAAGACAAGGAAGGAATCGGGGCCGGACGTGAGGCACGAAGGCGTGCGAGGCCGGGAACTGCTGAAAAAGGAGGCAGAGTATAGCGGGGCGGCAGCCCGGCCCGGCCGTGCCGGGGCGGCCGGGCTCGCGCAGAATCCGGGCCATGGAAATCTGGATCGAGTCCCTGCTGGCCGCACTGGCCCTGCCGAAGTTCGGGCTGAGCACCGTCTTCATCGTCTCGCTGATCTCGGCCACGCTGCTGCCGCTGGGCTCGGAGCCGGCGGTCTTCGGGCTGGTCAAGCTCGACCCGACGCTGTTCTGGCCTGCGGTGGGCGTGGCCACCGTCGGCAACACGCTCGGCGGGGCGATTTCCTGGTGGATGGGCTTCGGCGCCGAGAAGGCCTGGGAGCAGGTCGCGAACCGGCCGGCCACCGAGCACCGCGCGCTGCAGATGCTGCGCCGCTTCGGCCCGAAGGCCTGCCTGCTGAGCTGGCTGCCGGGCGTGGGCGATCCGCTGTGCGCGGTCGCCGGCTGGCTGCGCCTGCCCTTCTGGCCCTGCGTCGTCTACATGGCGATCGGCAAGTTCGGCCGCTATCTGGTGATGACGGCGGCGCTGCTGTGGGTGTTTCCGGGGCAGTTCACGCCCTGAGATCCTCGGGCGTGTTGGCGTTGAAGAAGGCGCGGTCGTCCTCGAACCGCACGTTCGCGCAGCGGTGCTGGCCGGTCCAGCGGTCGATGCGGCGCTGCCCGCCGGCCATGAAGGCCACCAGGCTGTCCATCAGCGAGGCGCGCATCAGGCAGAAGACCGGATGCGGCTGCTCGCGCCCGTCGGCCTCGCGGGTCACCGCCATCGCCAGATCGGCCTGCTGCGCATGCATCGCCTCAGCCAGCCGCGCCACCAGGTCGAGCGGAAAGCGCGGCGAGTCGCACGGCACCGTCACCAGATACGGCGTCTCGCAGCGCTCCAGCCCGGCCAGGAAGCCGGCCAGCGGGCCGGGAAAGTCGCTGTCGGCATCCGGCCAGACCGGCACGCCGAAGGATTCGTAGGCGCCCAGGTTGCGGTTGGCATTGACCATCACGCTGCCGACCTGCGGCTGCAGCCGCATCAGCGCGTGCAGCGCCAGCGGCAGGCCCTGGTAGTTCTGCAGCCCCTTGTCGACGCCGCCCATGCGGCTGCCGCGCCCGCCGGCCAGGATCAGGCCGGTGATGTCCTGCGGATCGATCATCGTGCCGGCTCCCTTCACAGTTCCAGCAGGTCGAAGCCCTGGGCCTCGACCTGCACGAAGGCGCGCGTCATCGCGCCGACATGGCGCCACAGCAGCGCCTGCGGATGGGCCTCGACCGCGTCGCACAGGCGCTCGACCCAGGTCTGCACATGGGCGCGGAAGAAGCGGCGCTGCTGCTCGAGGTTGCACACCGCGATGTCGTCGCCGACGATCAGGAAGCGCATCACCTCGAAGACGCCGGCGATGTGGTCCTCGGTCTCGCCGCGCGTCTCGTCGCGGGCCAGGCCGAGTGCGGCCAGGTCGCCGCGCAGCGCCGCCAGCGGCTTCTCGTTGAGGAAGCCCGCCAGGTAGAAGGAGCCGTAGACGAACACCTCCGGCTTGCCGACGCCGCCGAACAGCGCGTCGAACTCGGCGGCGGCGGCCTGCGGCGTGGTCGCGCGCATCGCGGCCACCAGCGCCTGCCACGGCGCTTCCAGGAAGCCGCCGGCCTCGGGCGCCTCGGTGACGGCGACGCGGAACTGCTGCAGCAGCGCCGCATCCGGCGGCGCGAACCACAGCCGGGCCAGCAGGCCGTAGAGCTCGGCGCGGGCCAGTTCCTCGGCGTCGTCGGCGCTGGCGAAGCTCAGCGCGCGGATCTCGTGGGCTTTCATGGGGAAACGGACCTCGGGTCTCAGCGGGGCAGATCGGTGATGCGGACCTCGTCGGTCCGGCTGTGCAGGTCGATGACGCGGCAGTCGCCGCACATCTTCAGCCGCTCGGCGCCGGCACCCTGGAAGGCCGGGTGGCCGGCGAGCTTGCCGATCATCGTCTCGATGGCCTTCAGCGTGCCGAAGGGCTTGCTGCAGCGGATGCAGCGGTAGGGTTCGACCTCGTGCAGCACGCGGGGCTGGCGCCGCGCGCGGCCCTCGTCGGCCAGCCACAGGCGCGGCACCAGCGTGATCGCCTGCTCCGGGCAGGTGGTGGCGCACAGGCCGCACTGCACGCAGGCGCGCTCGGTGAAGCGCAGCTGCGGCTTCTCGGGGTTGTCGCCCAGCGCGTTCTCCGGGCAGGCGCCGACGCAGCTCAGGCACAGCGTGCACTTGTCGGCATCGACCACCACCGCACCGAAGGCGCTGCCCGCCGCCGGCAGCGCGATCGGCTCGGCCTGCGCCGCCGCGCGCTCGGCGCGGTGCGGCGCCTGGGCGAGCAGGTGGTCGAGCATCACGTCGAGCGTGGCGCGCTTGTCGGCCTGCGCGATCACGGCGGTCGGTTGCGCCACGCCCTGCGCCGGCGCCACCCGCAGCGCCGCGTCCAGCGCGGCCAGGTCGCGGGCGTCGCGCGCCTCGATCAGGCCGAAGTGCTCGCCGGCATAGCCCAGGCCGTGCAGGATGGCCTGCGCCTGCGCCATCTGCGCGGCCAGCGCGTCGCGGTATTCGGGCGCCTCCTCGGCGGTCAGCAGCACGCGGACCTGGCTGGCGCCCTGCGCGATCGCGGCCAGCCACAGGTCGATGCCGACGCTGGCGGTGTGCCACAGCGCCAGCGGGATCACGCGTGCCTGCACGCCCTGGATGTCGCGGTCGACCCGCGCGGCGCGGCCCAGCTCGTCGATCAGCGTCGCGCCCGCGCCTTCGCTGTGGAACAGCAGCATCGCATCGCGGCCGCCGGCCTTGGCATAGGTCGCCAGCAGGCGCTGCAGCCGCCGGCCCTGATCGACCGGGCCGGGATAGGCGAAGGACAGCGCGCCGCTCGGGCAGACGGTGGTGCAGGCGCCGCAGCCGGCGCACAGATGCGGCTCGACGACGATGCCGCCGGCCGCTTCGGTCTTCGCCTTGCCCTTGCGCGAGGCGTCGCTGCGGATCGCGCTCGTGGAGCACACGTCGATGCAGGCGCTGCAGCCGATTTGCTCGTTGCGGCTGTGCGCGCACAGGCGCTGCTCGTAGCGGAAGAACTTCGGCTTGTCGAATTCACCCACCAGCTCGCGCAGCTTCAGCACCGCCTCGCCCAGCGCGGCGGCCTGCCGGCTGCCCGGCGGCACATGGAAGTAGCCCTGCGGCGGCTGGTGCTGGCTGAAGGCGGGCGTGGCGCGCAGGTCGAGGATCAGGTCGAAGCGCTCGTCGGTGTGCAGCGGCGCGCGCTCGAAGTCGATCGCCGCCGCCGCGTCGCAGACGCGCACGCAGTCGCGGTGGCCGCCGCAGCGCGACAGGTCGATCTGGTAGCTGAAGTCGATCGCGCCCTCGGGGCAGGCGTCCAGGCAGGCGTTGCAGCGGGTGCAGAGATCGAGGTCGATCGGGTTGGCGGACGACCACTGCACCTCGAAGGCACCGAGCCAGCCGGTCACCCGGCTCAGCCGGCCGGCGAACAGCGGCAGGTCGCGGCGCTGCGCCAGCGCGCCGGAGCCCATGCCCGTGCCCGCCGCGCCGTCGATCAGCAGCGTGACCTCGAGCCGGTCGGCCAGCAGCGCGCCGGCGCGCTGCGCGCCGTCGGCATCGCCCACCACCAGGCAGCGCCCGGCCGAGCGGTAGCCCACGCCCGGCACCGGCGCCGGATCGGGCAATTGCGCCGCCGCGATCAGCGCCGCCATCTTCGGCGTGGCCGCCTTCGCCTCAAGCGACCAGCCGCCGGTCTCGCGCAGATTGACGAAGCGGATCGGCCGCTCGGCCACCGGCGTGGCACCGGCGGTGGCGTCGTTCAGCTCGGTGAACAGCCGCGCCTCCTGCGTGCAGGCGACGATCAGCCGGTCGCCCGGGCCGACCGCCTTGGCCGCGCGCTGGAAGGCCGGCGCCTCACGCCGGCACAGCAGGCTGTGCGTCGTCTCCAGGCCCTCGGAGCGGGCGCCCGGGGTCGTCGCCAGCGCTCGGGCGATCGTCGCCGTGTCCAGCGGCATCGTTCGGTTGCAGTCGCAGATCAGGGTCTTCATCGGGCAGGGCGCCGGGCGTGGCGTCGGCAAGGGATTCGGGGGCGGTGGCGGGCCTGTCCTCGTCGAACAGGCCCAGGAAGCGCGACTGCGCCATCTGGCGCAGCATCGCCGCCGGCAGCGGGTCGGGCCGGCCGTAGTCGTCGATGTAGATGTCCAGACCGTCCATCACATTGAAATGCGGATCGGCGAAGAGCTTCTTCAGCGCGGCGTTCTTCACCGACGGATCGACGCCGCGGGCGACGAAGCGCGCGACCTCCGCGCCTTCGGGCAGGCGCGCGACCTCGTCGAGTGTCGGCGGTGGCAGCGCGGGTTCGGCCGGGGCCGGGACGGACGCGGCGGTCGCCGGAGCGGGCGGCTGCGCAGATGCCGGCGCGGGCACGGCCGCGTGGACCGGCTCGGGCGGCGCCTCGCCCTGGCGCACCTGCACCTTGCGCTGCGACCAGCGCGAGAAGAAGCCTTCGCCGGTGCTCATGCGCACCCCGGCGTGTCGCCGCCGGGCCCGCGCCGCGCCGGATCGACGAAGGAGGCCGGCCGGCGGCGCTTCTTCGGCTCGGGCCGGTAGTTGGCGTCGGTCCAGGCCTGCAGCCAGGCGCGCACGGTCTCGGGCAGCGGCAGGTTGTCGACCCGCTCCTGCGCGTCGAGCAGCCGCCCGGCCTCGTTGTAGGACAGCGTGACGGTTTCCGGCGCCGCCTGCGACGCATTCTCGTCATCGATGCGCCACATCACGAACCAGACCGGCGCGCCCGAACTCAGGTTCAGGTAATAACCCTCGCCCTCGTCGCGGTGCAGGCGCACCGGGAAACCCGGGTACAGGAAACTCGCGCGCTGGCCGTCGTCGCGCAGGCAGCGCGGCTGGTTTCCCCACTGGCCTTCGTCGATCAGCACCTCGGCCAGCGAGAATCTCCATTCCTCCCAGACGCTGGGACGCGCGAGGCGTTCGATCACCACCGCGACCCGGATCTCGGGCGGCGCGGGCGGGCTGTCATCGGTGGGCTGGGTCATGGCGGAGGGTCGGCAAAGGCGGGCAGTCTAGCGCCGGCCACCCGGTCTTGCTGCGGATCAAGGGTTTGTATCGATTCGACGACAGCGGGCCCCGATGTTTTTTCGTGCCCTCGGATGCCGCCCTGCGACGAATTGCCAGCGGCGGGGCGACATTCTGCGCAACCGGTTTCGGCAGGAAAATCCCAGAGGCCTGGCGGGCTGCAGCAAACTGGCGCGACAGTTTGTCGCGACACCAGCGACAAACTGTCGCGATTGCCCTGGCACGCGCTGCGTGACAACCCTTATTGCCGCGCTTGCATAGGCTCCGCCCAATACGGTTCAATCCTTCGCTCGCAGGCTCGGCCAATCCCTGATCGCGCCGGCATCGACCTGCCTGAATCCCTTTTTCCCCCTTCCATCCGACCTGTCCGGAGTTCCGTGATGAGCCCTTCCGACCGCCCCGCGCCGACCCGCCGCCGAGTCTTCGCCGCTGCCGGCACCGCTGGCGCGCTGGCCGCCGTGGCGGCGGTGCTGCCGGGCACGTCCCGCCCGGTGGCCGCACCGGCCGAGCCCGCCGCACCGGCGCCCTCGAGCGGCGGCGGCTACCAGCTGTCGGAGCATGTGCAGCGCTACTACCGCACTGCCCGCGTCTGAGCGGCCGAGCCTGAGTCTGAGGATCCCGGAGACATCGACATGCTGCTGACCCGCCGTTCGACGCCGACTGCCGCCCCCGCGGCCGGCGCCGCCCCTTCTTCTCTCGTCTCCAGCCTGGCCCGCGGTCTGCAGCGTGCGATTCCGACGCTGGACCGCCGCAGCTTCCTGCGCCGCTCCGGCCTGGGCGTGGGCGCCGGCCTGGCCGCCTCGCAGCTGACGCTGGTCAAGCGCGCCGACGCCTCCGAGTCGGCGCGCACCGCGCTGACCGGCACCGGCAAGGTCGAGGTCCGGCGCACCGTCTGCGGCCACTGCTCGGTGGGCTGCGCGGTCGATGCGGTGGTCGAGAACGGCGTCTGGGTGCGCCAGGAGCCGGTGTTCGACTCGCCGATCAACATGGGCGCGCACTGCGCCAAGGGCGCGGCGCTGCGCGAGCACGGCCACGGCGAGTACCGCCTCAAATACCCGATGAAGCTGGTCGACGGCAAGTACCAGCGCATCTCCTGGGACCAGGCGCTCGGCGAGATCAGCGCGCGCCTGCTCGAGCTGAAGAAGCAGAGCGGCCCGGACTCGCTGTTCGTCGTGGGCTCGAGCAAGCACAACAACGAGCAGGCCTACCTGCTGCGCAAGTGGATCAGCTTCTGGGGTTCGAACAACACCGACCACCAGGCCCGCATCTGCCACTCGACCACCGTCGCCGGCGTCGCCAACACCTGGGGCTACGGCGCGATGACGAACTCGTACAACGACATGCAGAACGCCCGTGCGGCGATCTACATCGGGTCGAACGCGGCGGAAGCGCACCCGGTGTCGATGCTGCACATGCTCCACGCCAAGGAGCGCGGCTGCAAGATGATCGTGGTCGATCCGCGCTTCACCCGCACCGCGGCCAAGGCGGACGAGTACGTGCGCATCCGCTCGGGCTCGGACATTCCCTTCCTGTTCGGGGTGATGCACCACATCTTCAAGAACGGCTGGGAAGACAAGAAATACCTGGAGGACCGTGTCTGGGGCATGGACAAGGTCCGCGAGGAGGTGCTGACCAAGTGGACGCCGGACAAGGTGCAGGAGGCCTGCGGCGTCGACGAGGCCACCACCTACAAGGTCGCGAAGATCCTGGCCGAGAACCGCCCCGGCACCATCGTCTGGTGCATGGGCCAGACGCAGCACACCATCGGCAACGCGATCGTGCGGGCGTCGTGCCTGCTGCAGCTGGCGCTGGGCAATGTCGGCAAGTCGGGCGGTGGCACCAACATCTTCCGCGGCCACGACAATGTGCAGGGCGCCACCGACGTCGGCCCCAACCCCGACTCGCTGCCGGGCTACTACGGCCTGGCCGAGGGCGCGTGGAAGCACTTCGCCAAGGTCTGGGGCGTCGACTTCGAGTGGATCAAGAAGCAGTACGCGCCGGGCATGATGACCAAGTCCGGCATGACGGTCTCGCGCTGGATCGACGGCGTGCTCGAGAAGAACGAGCTGATCGATCAGGACAGCAATCTGCGCGGCCTGATCTTCTGGGGCCATGCGCCGAACTCGCAGACCCGCGGTCTCGAGATGAAGAAGGCGATGGACAGGCTGGACCTGCTGGTCGTCATCGATCCCTTCCCGAGCGCCACCGCGGCGATGGCGGCGATGCCGCCGATGAGCAAGGACGACCTGAACCCGAACCGCGCGGTCTATCTGCTGCCGGCGTGCACGCAGTTCGAGACCTCGGGCTCGTGCACCGCGTCGAACCGCTCGGTTCAGTGGCGCGAGAAGGTCATCGAGCCGCTGTGGGAGTCGCGCACCGATCACATGATCATGGCGCAGCTCGCCGACAAGCTCGGCTTCGGCAAGGAGCTGGTGCAGAACTACAAGATGGTGCCGGGCAAGGGCGGCATGCTCGAGCCCGAGACCGAGTCCATCCTGCGCGAGATCAACCGCTCGGTCTGGACCATCGGCTACACCGGCCACAGCCCGGAGCGGCTGAAGGCGCACATGCGCAACATGCATGTCTTCGACGTGCGCACGCTCAAGGCCAAGGGCGGCATCGACAAGGAAAGCGGCTATTCGCTGGACGGCGACTATTTCGGCCTGCCCTGGCCGTGCTTCGGCACGCCGGAGATGAAGCACCCCGGCTCGCCCAACCTCTACGACACCAGCAAGCATGTGATGGACGGCGGCGGCAACTTCCGCGCCAACTTCGGCGTCGAGCGTGACGGCCAGTCGCTGCTGGCCGCCGACGGCTCGCATTCGCTGGGCGCTGATCTCACCACCGGCTACCCCGAGTTCGATCACCTGCTGCTGAAGAAGCTCGGCTGGTGGGATGACCTGACCGAGACCGAGAAGGCCGCGGCCGAAGGCAAGAACTGGAAGACCGATCCGTCGGGCGGCATCATCCGCGTCGCGATGAAGGTGCACGGCTGCCACCCCTTCGGCAATGCCCGGGCCCGTGCGGTGGTCTGGAACTTCCCCGATCCGATTCCGCAGCACCGCGAGCCGCTGTTCTCGACCCGTCCGGACCTGATCGACAAGTACCCGACGCACGACGACAAGAAGGCCTTCTGGCGCCTGCCCACGCTCTACAGGTCGGTGCAGGAGAAGAACCGCGACGTGGGCAAGAGCTTCCCGCTGATCATGTCCAGCGGCCGTCTGGTCGAGTACGAGGGCGGCGGCGAGGAAACCCGCTCCAACCCCTGGCTGGCCGAGCTGCAGCAGGAGATGTTCGTCGAGATCAACCCGAAGGCGGCCAACGACCGCGGCATCCGCAACGGCGACTGGGTCTGGGTGAAGACCCCGCCGATGGCGGCGCTGCCCGACTTCAAGGGCCTGCGCGTCAAGGCGCTGGTGACCGAGCGGGTGGATGCCGACACCGTCTGGCTGCCCTTCCACTTCTCGGGCCGCTGGGGCGGCATCGACATGGCGCCCTACTACCCCGAGGGCGCGATGCCGGTGGTGCGCGGCGAGGCGATCAACACCGCCACCACCTACGGCTACGACAGCGTCACGATGATGCAGGAAACCAAGACGACGGTCTGCCAGATCGAGAAGGCAGCCTGAGGAGCACCCATGGCCCGAATGAAATTCATCTGCGACTCGGAGCGCTGCATCGAGTGCAACGGCTGCGTCACCGCCTGCAAGGCCGAGCATGACGTGCCCTGGGGCGTGAACCGCCGCCGCGTCGTCACCCTCAACGACGGCCTGCCGGGCGAGAAGTCGATCTCGGTGGCCTGCATGCACTGCTCGGACGCGCCGTGCATGGCGGTCTGTCCGGTCGACTGCTTCTACCGCACCGACGAGGGCGTGGTGCTGCACGACAAGGATGTCTGCATCGGCTGCGGCTACTGCAGCTATGCCTGCCCGTTCGGTGCGCCGCAGTTCCCGAGCAACGGCACCTTCGGCCTGCGCGGCAAGATGGACAAGTGCACCTTCTGCGCCGGCGGCCCCGAGGAGAACGGCTCGGCCGCCGAGAACGAGAAGTACGGCCGCAACCGCCTGAGCGAGGGCAAGCTGCCCGCCTGCGCCGAGATGTGCTCGACCAAGGCGCTGCTGGGCGGCGACGGCGACGTGGTGGCCGACATCTTCCGCACCCGCGTGATCCAGCGCGGCAAGGGCAGCGAGGTCTGGGGCTGGGGCACCGCCTACGGCCAGCCCAAGGCGGAGGTGAAGTCGTGAGCGCGCATCGCCATCCCGCTGCGCGTCGTGCGCTGGGCGCGGTGCTGCTGGCCGGTCTGGGCCTGCTGCTGGGCGGCTGCGGCGAGCGTGCCCAGGAGCTGCAGGTCAAGGGCCCTGACGCCTCTCCCTGGAGCGGCAAGCCGGGCGGCTTTGGCGCCAGTGGCTGGCAGGGCGGCGACCAGAGCGCCTGGCAGGAGCAGATCCGCCAGCGCGGCCAGCGCCAGAACGAATACGCCCGCACCGGCGTGTCCGGGCCCGGCGCGGCCGGCAACGCGTCCCTGCCGGCGCTGGCTGCCGCACCGGTGGCGGCGGCTGCCGCCTCGGCCGCCAGCCAGCCCTGAGGCCGACGCCGCGAGGAGCCCCGCCATGTCCCGCCTGATTTCCTCCCTGCTGCTGGCGGCCGCGGCGCTGCTGGCGCAGCCGGCCGCGCTGGCCGCCGAGCCGGCTGCACCCGCCGCTGCGGCATCGGCCGCAGCCGATGCCGCTCCCGCACCGCGCCCGGACGACACCCAGGCCGAGCGCGCCCGCGCCCAGCCCGGCAACAACGCGCCGTTCTGGCGTGGCGTGCGCGACTCCGGCCAGCAGGCCGGCTACAGCTCGCTGCCCGGCGCCGAGAAGGGCGTGCTGATCCAGTCGCAGGTGCAGTACCCCGGTTCGCGCCTGACCACCGCCGGCGAGGCCTGGCGCCAGGTGCGCAACCAGTGGATCCTGCCCTATGGCGGCTCGCTGCTGCTGATCGTCAGTCTGGCCATCGGCCTGTTCTACTGGCGCAAGGGCGCGCTGGGCGGCCACCAGCCCGACACCGGCCGCATGATCGAGCGCTTCACCCCGCTGGAGCGTGCGGCGCACTGGGTCAATGCCGCCGCCTTCGTCGCGCTGGCGCTGTCGGGCATCGTGATGGCCTTCGGCAAGTTCTTCCTGCTGCCGCTGGTCGGGCACACGGTCTTCGGGGCGCTGACCTTCGTGCTGAAGAATGTCCACAACTTCGCCGGCCCGCTGTTCGCGGTGTCGCTGCTGGTGGTGATCCTGGTCTTCGTGCGCGACAACATCGCCAACCGCGCCGACTTCGTCTGGCTGTCGAAGGCCGGCGGCATGTTCGGCGACCAGGAGGTGCCCTCGCACCGCTTCAATGCCGGCGAGAAGGGCATGTTCTGGTGGGGCGTGACGGTGCCGGGCGTGGTGGTCGTGGCCTCCGGCCTGGTGCTCGACCACCTGGTGCCCGGCTGGGGCGAGCTGCGCAGCGAGATGCAGGTCGCGCACATGGTCCATGCGGTCGCCGCGATCCTGATGATGGCGGTCCTGCTCGGCCACATCTACATGGGCACCATCGGCATGAAGGGCGCCTATGCCGCGATGAAGACCGGCTATGTCGACGAGGGCTGGGCGCGCGAGCACCACGAGCTCTGGTACGACGACATCAAGGCGGGCAAGATCCCGGCCGTGCGCTCGAAGCCGGTCGCCAGCTCCGCCGCTCCCCGCTCACCTCAGACGAGTCCCTCCGCATGAAGCGCACCCCTTCCTCCGCGGTTTCCCTCGCGGTCTCCCTGGCTGCCCTGCCGCTGATGCTCTCGGTGCTGGCCGCGCCGGCCCTGGCCAAGCTGCCGCCGCTGTCCGAGGAGGCCAAGGCCAAGGCCGAGGAGACCAAGGCCCGCGGCGCGCACGGCGACAAGGTCGCCGCCTACAAGCTCTGCCTGGCGATGGACAAGGTCGCCGCCGACTACCGCGCCCGCGCCCGGAGCGCCGGCAAGGAGGTCCGCCCGGCCACCGAGACGCCGCCCTGCACCGATCCGGGCGCCTTCGTGCCCGCGCCGGCGGCAGCCGCCTCGGCGCCGGCCGTGCCGGTGGCGGCGGTGGCTGCTCCTGCTGCTCCGGCCGCCGCGGCCAGCAAGCCCTGATCCCGCATCGTTCGCTGTCCGGAGCCCGCTGCCATGCCCGCCCTGCCGCACGCGCTGCCTGATCCCGCCGGGGGGCTGCCGGCCGCTCCTGCGGCCCCGGTTCCGGTCGCGCCGCGCATGACCGACGCGCGGCTGCCGCTGCTGCGCGAGATCGAGGTGATGGACGAATACGGCGTGCGCCGCACGATCGCGATTCCGGCCGAGCAGGCGCTGACCGTCTTCGTCGACCGCCGCGAGCTGGTCACGCTGATGACGCTGGGCGCGATGCCCGAGCTGCTGGTGCTGGGCTGGCTGCGCAACCAGCGCCTGATCGCCTCGCCCGACGAGATCGAGTCGATCACCGTCGACTGGGAGGTCGGCGCGGCGGCGGTGCGCACCCGCGCCGGCATCGCCGATCTGGACGCGCGCACCGGCCGCCGGGTGGTGACCACCGGCTGCGGCCAGGGCACCGTCTTCGGCGACCTGATGGCGCAGGTCGACGGCATCCGGCTGCCCTCGCCCGAGCACGCCCGCATCCGCCAGGGCGCGCTGGTGGCGATGCTCGAGACGATGCGCCAGACCGACAGCATCCACCGCCGCGCCGGCTCGGTGCACGGCTGCGCGCTGTTCTCGGCCGACGGCCGCGAGCGGCTGATGTTCGTCGAGGATGTCGGCCGCCACAACGCGATCGACACCATTTCCGGCTGGATGGCGCTGCACGGCATCGACGGCGGCGACAAGGTCTTCTACACCACCGGCCGGCTGACCAGCGAGATGGTGATGAAGTCGGCGCACATGGGCGTGCCGATCATCGTCTCGCGCAACGGCGTGACCCAGATGGGCCACGACCTGGCCGCGCGGCTGGGCATGACGCTGTTCGGCCGCGCCGCCAACCGGCATTTCCTCTGCTACACCGGCTTCGATCGCTTCGACTCCGAGCCGGAGCCGCAGCGCGCGCCGGTGCGGGTCGTTGCCGGCTGATCCGGTCGCCGGCCTGCGCTACAGTGCGGCGGCCCACGCGCTGCCTGCTGTCTGCCGCCCATGTCCGATTCCGCCGACCTCCTGTCCCCTGCTGCCGAACCGGCCTGGCCCCATGCGGCGGTGCTGATCGTCGATGACGAGCAGGGCATGCGCCATTTCCTGTCGCGTGCGCTGGCGCCGCGCTTCGGCCGGGTCGATGCGGTCGACAGCGCCGAGGCCGGGCGCGACCTGGTGGCCGCGCACCGCTATGACCTGGTCATCCTGGACATCACGCTGCCGGGCCTGAGCGGCCTGGCCTGGCTGCGCGAGCTGCGCGCGCAGGGTCATGCCGGCGAGGTGATCCTGATCACCGCGTTCGCCGATCTCGACACCGCGATCGAGGCGCTGCGGGCCGGCGCCTCCGACTTCCTGCTCAAGCCCTTCCGGGTCGCGCAGATCCTCAACGCGGTCCAGCAGGGCATGAACCGCTCGCAGCTGGCGCGCGAGAACTGGCTGCTGCGCCACCGCCTGGCCCAGCAGCCGCGCGAGCTGCCCGAGTTCGTCGGCCGCTCGCCGGCGATGCGTGCGCTGATCGATGCGCTGGCGCGGGTCGCGCCGGTCAATGCTCCGGTGCTGCTGCGCGGCGAGTCCGGCACCGGCAAGGAGCTGGCCGCGCAGACCCTGCACCGCGGCAGCGCCCGGTCCGGCGCGCCCTTCGTGCGGCTGCACTGCACCGGCCTGTCGGCCGAGGCGCTCGAGAGCGAGCTGTTCGGCCATGCGCCCGGCGCCTTCGCCGATGCCGTTCCCGGCGCCGACCAGGCCCGCGACGGTCTCTTCCACTACGCCCAGGGCGGCACGCTCTTTCTCGACGAGATTTCCGAGCTGCCGCTGCCGGTGCAGGCCAGCCTGCTGCGGGTGATCGAGGAGCGCCAGATGCGCCCGGCCGGCAGCCGGCAGAAGATTCCGGTCGATGTGCGGCTGGTGGCCGCCAGCGAGCGCGACCTGGCCGCCGAGGTCGCCGCCGGGCGCTTCCGCAAGGATCTGTACTACCGGCTGCAGGTGGTGGAGATCGCGCTGCCGCCGCTGCGCGAGCACCGCGGCGATCTCGGCCTGCTGTTCGAGCATTTCGTCGCGCTGCTGGCGCCGCAGCTCGGCGCCGCGCCGCTGCGGCTCGATGCCGACGAGCTGCGCTATCTGCAGCAGTACGACTGGCCCGGCAATGTGCGCGAGCTGCGCAACTTCGTCGAGCGCTCGCTGATCCTCGGGCGCATCAAC
The DNA here is from genome assembly GCF_023706025.1 of Sphaerotilus sp. FB-3. Lineage (NCBI taxonomy): Bacteria > Pseudomonadati > Pseudomonadota > Betaproteobacteria > Burkholderiales > Sphaerotilaceae > Sphaerotilus > Sphaerotilus sp. FB-3. Next base: position 58,827 of record NZ_BQWE01000034.1, read on the forward strand.
GTGACCGCGCTCTATCCGGCGCCGGCCGCCTCGGGCCCGGAGCCGGCCGAGGTGCATGCGCCGGGCGCCGCCGGCGGGCCGACCGACCTGCAGACGCTGGAGCGGCGCCACATCCTGGGCGTGCTGGCCTCGGTGCAGGGCGACAAGGGCCGGGCGGCGCAGCTGCTGGGCATCTCGCGGCGCACGCTGGAGCGGCGCGTCGCCGAATGGGCCGCCGAGGCGCAGTGACGGCCGTGCGCGCGGCCGGCGCCGGCTCGATCCGCACCCGGCTGCTGGCGCTGACGCTGGTGCCGCTGCTGGGCGTGCTGCCGCTGCTCGGGCTGATCCTGCTGCTGTGGGGCAACCAGGCCATCGACCTGCTGCTCTCGGGCCGGGTGCGCGCCGACCTGGCGGTCGCGCAGGGCTATTTCGACCGGGTGCAGGCGGAAGTCGGCAGCGGCACGCAGGCGGTGGCCAGCTCGCATCAGCTGGTGCGCACGCTGGCGCTGGCGCCGCCGGCCGAGCGCGAGACGGCGCTGGCCGCGCTGCTGGCGCGCGAGCAGGTCCGGCACCGGCTCGATTTCCTGCGCATGCTGCCGCCGCAGGCGCCCGAGGAGGTGGCCGCGGCCGGTGCCGCCTCGGGCGCCGCCGCTGCCGAGGCGGTGGTGGCGGTGATGGACGCGGCGCAGCTCGAGGCGCTGGCGCCAGGCCTGGCCGAGCGTGCGCACATCCGCCTGGTCGACTCCGACGGTGCGGTCCCGAGCGACCGGGTCACCGAATCGCGCGGCCTGGTGCTGATCGCGCAGGCGCGCATCGAGAACGCCGCCGGTGCCACGATCGGCTGGCTGCAGGGCGGCGTGCTGCTCAACCGCAATCTGGGCGTCATCGACCACATCAACCGGATCGTCTATCCGGACGGCGCGCTGGCCTTCGGCAGCCAGGGCACCGCGACGCTCTTCCTCGACGACGTGCGCATCAGCACCAATGTGCGGCTGTTCGGCGACCCGCAGGCCGAGCGTGCGGTCGGCACCCGGGTGTCGGCGGCGGTGCGCGAGGCGGTGCTCGGGCGCGGCGAGACCTGGCTGGGGCGCGCCTTCGTCGTCAAGGACTGGTATGTCTCGGGCTATCTGCCGCTGGCGGATGCCAGCGGCCGGCGGGTCGGCATGCTGTATGTCGGCTTTCTCGAGCGGCCCTTCGTGGTGGTCAAGTACGCGGTGCTGGCCGGCATCGGGCTGCTGTTCTTCGTGGTGATGCTGCTGGCGGCCTGGTGGTCGCTGCGCTCGGCCGCGCGCATCTTCCGCCCGCTCGAGCGCATGACCGAGACGATGCAGCGGGTCGAGTCCGGCCAGGCGGCGCGGGTCGGGCCGCTGCAGGCCGACGGCGAGATCGACCGGCTCGGCGCCACGCTCGACCATCTGCTCGACACGGTCGATGACAAGACCCGCGCGCTGCAGCGCTGGGGCGAGGAGCTTGATGCCAAGGTGGCCGAGCGCACCGCGGCGCTGCAGGCCGCGCAGCAGCAGCTGGTGCGCAGCGAGCGCCTGGCCACGATCGGCCAGCTCGCGGCCAGCATCGCGCACGAGATCAACAATCCGATCGCGGTCATCCAGGGCAATCTCGACCTGCTGCAGATGACGCTGGGCGAGGCCGCCGCGCCTGCCCGCGACGAGATCCGGCTGATCGACGGCCAGGTCGAGCGCATGCGCCTGATCGTCGCGCAGCTGCTGCAGCAGGCCCGGCCGAACGAGTACGCCGGCTATGCCGAGGCGCTCGATCCGGCCGAGGTGCTGCAGGCCAGCCTGGTGCTGGTGCGCCATCTGCTCGAGCGGGCGCAGGTGAGGCTGGTGCTGCGTGCGTCGCCCGGCGCGACCCCGCCGGTCATGATCAACCGCCAGGAGCTGCAGCAGGTGCTGATCAACCTGATCGTCAACGCCACCCAGGCGATGCAGGAGCAGGGCGAGACCGGACCGGCGCGCGAGCTGGACATCGCGGTGCGCCACGAGGCCGGCCGGGTGCTGCTGGAGGTGAGCGACTCCGGCCCCGGCCTGAGCGAGGCGGTGCGCGCGACGCTGTTCCAGCCCTTCTTCACCACCCGGCGCGACGGCAACGGCCTGGGCCTGTGGATCAGCCGCGGCCTGCTCGAGCGCTACGGCGGCGAGCTGCGTGCCGCCAACCGGCCCGAGGGGCAGGATGCCGCCCGCGGCGCGGTGTTCACCATCGATCTGCCCGCAGCCGAGGTGTGAGGTCGCGGATGGAAGTGGAAAAATCGCTCAGGTACCATGGCGGCAGTGGCAGGATGATGTCCGTCAATTCGGGCCGCCGTGTCCGATGTTCCATCTGCAGGGAAAAAGACCGATGAGCCGTTCCATCCATCCCGCCGGTGCGCCGGCCTATGCCGATCTCGAGGCGCGTTTCCAGCGCCTGTACCGTCTCGAGCATCTCGGCGCGATCGCCGGCTGGGACCAGGCCGCCAACATGCCCCCGAAGGGCAACGAGGCCCGCGCGGCCGCGATGGCCGAGCTCGAGACGCTGATGCATGCCCAGCGCACCGACCCGGCGCTGCGCGATCTGCTGGCGCGCGCCGAGGACGAGCCGCTCTCTGACGACCAGCGCGCCAACCTGCGCGAGATGCGCCGCGACTGGCTCGCCGCCAACGCGCTGCCCTCCGCGCTGGTCGAGCGCCGCGCGCTGGCCACCGCGCGCTGCGAGCATGCCTGGCGCACGCAGCGTCCGGCCAACGACTGGGCCGGCTTCGTCGAGAACTTCCGTCCGGTGGTGCAGGTCGCCCGCGAGGAGGCGATGCATCTGGCCGAGGCCACCGGTCTCGCGCCCTACGACGCGCTGCTCGACCGCTTCGAGCCGGGCATGACCGGTGCTGAGGTCGAGCGCGTCTTCGGCGATCTGCGCGCCTGGCTGCCGGGCCTGATCCGCCAGGTGCGCGAGCGCCAGCAGGCCGAGCCGCCGGTGATCCGGCCGGTCGGCCCTTTCCCGCTGCCGCAGCAGAAGGCGATCAGCCAGGCGGTGATGCGCCGCCTCGACTTCGACTTCGAGGGCGGCCGGCTCGACGAGAGCACGCATCCCTTCTCGGGTGGCGTGCCCGAGGATGTGCGGCTGACCACCCGCTACCGTCTCGACGACCTGATGCAGAGCCTGATGGGCACGGTCCACGAGACCGGCCATGCCCGCTACGAACAGAACCTGCCGCGCGAGTGGCTGGGCCAGCCGCTGGCGCGTGCGCGCTCCTACGGCCTGCACGAGAGCCAGAGCCTGTCCTTCGAGATGCAGCTCGGCGCCCATCCCGGCTTCGTCGCGCAGCTGGTGCCGCTGCTGGTCGAGCATTTCGGCGCGCAGCCGGCCTTCGAGGCCGAGAACCTGGCGCGCATGGTCACGCGCGTCGAGCCCGGCCTGATCCGGGTCGATGCCGACGAGGTGACCTATCCGGCGCATGTCATCCTGCGCTTCGAGATCGAGCGCGCGCTGATCGAGGGCGCGATCGACATCGACGACATCCCGGCGCTGTGGGACGAGAAGATGATGCTCTGGCTGGGCCGCGATACCCGCGGCGACTTCCGCGACGGCCCGATGCAGGACGTGCACTGGCCCTCGGGCCTGTTCGGCTACTTTCCCTGCTACACGCTGGGCGCGATGTATGCGGCGCAGTGGTTCGCGACGATGCGCCGCCAGACGCCCGACCTGGACGCGCGCATCGCGGCGGGCGACCTCGCGCCGGTCTTCGACTGGCTGCACGATCATGTCTGGCGCCAGGGCGCACGCTGGACGACGCCCGAACTCACCCGGCGCGCCAGCGGCGAGACGCTGAACCCGGCGCATTTCCGGGCGCATCTGGAAAGCCGCTACGGCGGGTGAGGTCTTCATGTCGTGGGCCGATTGGTCGATATCGAAAGACGATCGATTTCTGGATGCCCCACATGATGTCTCGACGCACCGCTGCCGCCGGCCTCGGCGGCGCTCTGCTGGCCGGCGCGCTTCCCGCGTTGGCCGCTGACCCGAACGCCACCGTGCGCGTGAAGCTGCAGAGCTTTCTGCAGACGCACGTCGACCGCCTGCTGGTCGATGGCGCCTTCCTGTGGCTGGACCTGCCCACCGGCGAGGTGCGCAAGCTCTACCCGACGACCGCGCACCCGATGATCATGACCTTCGGTTCGCACTACGTGCTGTGCTCCGAGTTCCGCGACAGCGCGGGCAAGCCGATCGAAATGGACTTCTACACCGCCGCCCGCGGCAACGGCCACATCGTGTTCCGCACCGAGGTGGCCAACCGAGCGCCGCTGATGGCGCTGATGGACAAGGGCAAGGTGCAGCGCCTGTAAGCGCATGGATGCGCCTGACTGACCGATGCGCCTGACCCTGTTCAGGAAGTTCCTGCTGTTGCTGGTGCCTGCGTTCGTGGTGCTGGCGTCGGCGGGCATCGGCGTGGCGCGTCACCTCGAAGCGCGCGACGACACCGACGACCTGGCCGCCCGTGTCGGCACCCAGGCCGGGCGCATCGCCCTGGCCCTGTCCCGCCACGACGCCATCCGGCAGCCCCGGCTGGCCGACGACCTGATGGGTGCGTTCGCCAGCGAGGTGGCGGTGCTGTGCGCCGAATTGCGCGATGCGGCGCAGGTGCGGCGCGCGTCCTACCCGGTGGTGATCGGTTGCACCGCGCAGCAGCCGACCGCCTCGATTGACCTGGCCGTCGGCGAGGACGAGGCCGCCACGCTCTTCGTCGGCTACAGCACCGCGGGGGTGGACCAACAGGCCCGCCGCCGCACGCTGATGCTGGCGGGCATCGTGTCGGTGGCCTTTGTCATCACGCTGCTGTCGGCCGGGTTCGGGTTTCGGCTGCTGGTCAGTCGGCGGCTCGACCGCTTGCACCGGGCGATCACGCGGGCGGCCAACGGCGTCGAGCGGGTGCGCGTCGAACCCAGCCGTGGCAACGACGAACTCGGCGACATCATCCGCGCCTACGACGCGCTGGTCGTCCGCGAGGAACGGCACGAGGCCGAACTGCGTGGCGCCCACGAGAAGCTCGACGAGCAGAGTCGCCGCGACCCGCTGACCGGTGCGTTCAACCGCCGACACGTGCAGGAGCACATCCACGAGGTCGCCGAGGTGTCCGGCGCGGCGCTGGCGCTGTTCGACATCGACCACTTCAAGCGCATCAACGACTGCCACGGCCACGGCGTGGGCGACGAGGTGCTGGTCGAAGTGGTGCGGCGTATCGGTCAGATGGTCCGCAAGCAGGACTTGTTCGCGCGCTGGGGCGGCGAGGAGTTCCTGCTGTGTGTCGGCGAGGTGGGCGACGGGGGACTGGACCGGCTGGCGCAGCGGCTGCTCGGATGCCTGGACAGCGAGCCGGTCATGACTTCGGCCGGGCCGATCGTGGTGACCTCGTCGATCGGCCTGGTGGCGTTTCCGCTGCGGACGGGGACGGGTGCCCACGCCTGGGCGGATGCCGTCATGGTGGCGGACTGGGGCCTGTACCGGGCCAAGCAGTCGGGGCGGGACTGTGCGGTCGTGATCGACGTGCAGGACGTGGCTGCGGGCGGGCATCAGGTCGAATCGGTCCCGATCGGCGGCGGCACCCTGTCCGTGGTGCCACACGTCGTGCGCAGCGCCCCTGTGTCAGCGGACGCGGTCGTGCCCGCCTGATCCGCCTGACGGCGAAGACCACAGCCGCTGCATCACCTCGGCGAAGCGCCCGGCGGTGTCCGCCGCACCCACCCAGCGCCCGGCGACCATCACGTCACGCCACGGCCGCCCCGGGCTGCTGAACACCAGCGCGTCCAGCCGGTGATCGCCCGGCACGCCGACCAGCGCGGCGTCCGCCGTGTCGATCACCAGCAGGTCCGCCCGCGCTCCGACGCGCAAGCCCCACGCCGCCTGACCGGCTGCCCGCCCGCCCGCGTCCAGCGCGAGCTGCCACAGCCGGGCGGCGGTGGCGGGCTGGCCCCGGTCCGGTGCGGCGGCCACATTGCGCTTTCGGTGGAGCAGCCGCTGACCGTATTCCATCCAGCGCAGCTCCTCCGGCCAGCACCGCGTGACATGGCTGTCTGAGCCGATCGCCAGGCCGACGCCTGCGTCCAGCCAGCCGGGCAGGTCCGCCAGCCCGTCGCCGAGGTTCGCCTCGGTGCTCGGGCAGATCACGGCGGCGCTGCCCGCCCGCGCGACCGCGTCGATCTCGGCGGGGACCGTGTGGGTCGCGTGGACCAGCTGCCAGCGCGGGTCGAGCAGCCCCTCGGCCGCCAGCCACTCGATCGGGCGCCGGCCGGTGGCGGTCAGGCAGTCCTCGACCTCGGCGGTCTGTTCGGCGACGTGGAGGTGGACCGGGCCGTCCATGCCGCGCGCGAGGTGCGCCAGCCGGTGGATCGACGCGGGGGCGGCCGCCCGCAGCGAATGCACCGCGACTCCGGCGTTGAACGTGGCATGCGACTGCGCGGCCAGCGCCTGATGGGCGCGCCAGACGCCGTCCGCGTCGAGGTGGAAGCGGCGCTGGTCCTCGCGCAGCGCGGGCTGCGCGAAGCCGGCGCGCTCGTAGAGCACCGGCAGCAGCGTCAGGCCGATGCCCGCGTCCTCGGCGGCGGCCTTCAGCGCGTGGCTCATCGCGAGCGGGTCGGCGTGCGGCGTGCCGTCGGGCTGGTGCTGCAGGTAGTGGAACTCGCAGACGTGGGTGTAGCCGCCGGCCAGCAGCTCGCGGTAGAGGTGCGCGGCGATGGCCTGCACGTCGTCCGGGGTCACGGCGCCGGCCACGCGGTACATGCGGTCGCGCCAGCTCCAGAAGTCGTCGCCCGCGTGCTCGCGCCGCTCCGACAGGCCGGCGAAGGCGCGCTGGAAGGCGTGGCTGTGCGCGTTCACCAGTCCTGGCAGCACCGGTCCGGCCAGCGTCTGCGCATCCGGCGGACGCGGCACGCCCGCCTGCACGGTCGCCCAGCGCCCGCCGCTGTCGCTGACCAGCAGCACGTCGTCCTGCCAGCGGCCGTCGAGCCAGGCGTGCGGCGCCCACCAGCGGCCGGCGCGGTGGGCGTGGTTCGCGATGGCGCTCATTCGGCGGCTCCCGGCGTCCAGTCGCGCAGCGTCTGCAGCAGCGCGCGCAGCACCGGCTGCACCCGGGCTGCGCGGGCCGGGTCGAGGGCCGGCGGGGCGCCCGGGGTGTCGTCCATGTAGCAGTGCCAGCCCATTTCGAGCTGCACGGCGTGGACCTGCGCGGCGGGCTGGCCATAGTGGCGCGTGATGTAGCCGCCCTTGAAGCGGCCGTCGACCACCTGGCTGAACGCCGATTGCTCCGCCAGCACGTCCGACAGCGCCGCCCGCAGCGACGGCGCGCAGCTCGTGCCGCTGGCGGTGCCGAGGTTCAGGTCGGGCAGCCGGCCCTCGAACAGCCAGGGCAGCTCGGCCCGGATGCTGTGGCCGTCGAACAGCACCGCGTGGCCGTGCGTCGCCCGCAGCCGCGCGAGTTCGGCGGACAGCGCGTCGTGGTACGGCTGCCAGTACGCGGCTCGGCGTCGGTCGATCTCGGCCGCGTCCGGCGCGTTGCCGTCGCGGTAGATCGGCGCACCCGTGAAAAAGCGCGTCGGGCACAGCTCGGTGTTGTTCGCGCCGGGGTACATCGGCGTGTTCTCCGGCGGGCGGTTCAGGTCGATCACGTAGCGCGAGCAGCGCGGCATCAGCAGCCCCGCGCCCATCTCGCGCGCGAAGTCGTAGAGCGCGTCCAGGTGCCAGTCGGTGTCCTCGACGGCCAGCGCGCGCTCGGTGTAGGCCGGGCGCAGCGCTTCCGGAATGAAGGTGCCGATGTGCGGCAGGCTGACCAGCAGCGGCGTGCGGCCGGGCAGCAGGGTGAAGGTGTCGGTGGTGTTCACGGTGCGGGGCTCAGGCAGTGTGAAGATCGGCCGCGGGCTGTCCGCCCAGCCAGACACGGCAGCCGGGCCGCTGCCCGAAGGCGTAGGCGAGTTCGTTCGGATGGTCGACCGCCCAGTGCACGAGGTCGGCGCGGCGCCCGGGCGTCAACTGGCCGTGGCGGGCGCCGAGGCCGAGCGCGGTGGCGGCGTGGCGGGTCATGCCGGCCAACGCCTCTTCGGGCGTCAGCCGCAGCAGCGTGCAGGCCATGTTCAGCATCAGCAGCGGCGACAGCGTCGGCGACGACCCCGGGTTGTGGTCGGTGGCGATGGCGATCGGCACGCCCGCGGCCCGCAGCGCGTCCACCGGCGGCACCCGCGTCTCGCGCAGGAAGTAGAACGCGCCCGGCAGCAGCACCGCCACCGTGCCCGCCGCCGCCATCGCCTGGATGCCGGCGTCCGACAGGTATTCGAGGTGGTCACAGCTCAGCGCGCCGAAGCCGGCCGCCAGCGCCGCGCCGCCGCTGTCGCTGAGCTGCTCGGCGTGCAGCTTGACGGGCAGGCCGAGCGCGCGGGCGGTGGTGAACACGCGCTCGATCTGCGCGGGTGTGAAGGCGATCGACTCGCAGAAACCGTCCACCGCGTCGACCAGCCCCTGCGCGTGCCAGCCCGGCAGCCACTGGCAGACGGCATCGATGTAGTCGTCCGGGCGGCCTTCGAATTCGGGTGGCAGCGCGTGGGCGGCCAGCGCGGTGGTGCGCACGGTCTGGCCGGTGGCGGCGCCGACCTCGCGGGCGATGCGCAGGCAGCGGGCCTCGTCCACGTCACTCAGGCCGTAGCCGGACTTGATCTCCAGCGCGGTCACGCCCTCGGCGAGCAGGGCACTGGCGCGTTGCACGGCACGGTGGCGCAGCGTGTCGTCGGACGCGGTGCGCGTGGCGGCCACGGTCGAGCGGATGCCGCCGCCGGCGCGGGCGATCTGCTCGTAGCTCGCGCCCTGCAGCCGCAGCTCGAACTCGCGGGCGCGGTGGCCGCCGTAGACGAGGTGGGTGTGCGCGTCGATCAGGCCGGGCGTGAGCACACCGCCGCCGAGGTCGTGTTCGCCGTCCGGCGCGAGCCCGGCGGGCAGGGCGCTGGCCGGGCCGACCCAGGTGATGTGTTCACCCTCGGCCAGCACGGCGCCGTCGTCGATCCAGCCCCAGGGCCGGTCAGGGGTCATCGTGGCGAGGGCGGCGCCGCGCCAGAGGGTGCGTGTGCTGCGGGGCTGGGGTGTGTTCATGGTGCGGTGGCGAGCCAGAAGGCGCGCGGGGGAGTCGTCGTGTGCGAGGGGTCGATCCGGCAGATCTGCCAGATCTGCCAGTCGTGCGGGTCGTCGTCGCTCCACAGCAGCGTGCCGGCCGGCAGCGTGACCACCGGCTCGGTGCCACAGCGCAGCAGGGCCGTGCCTTCGGCGACGAACACGCCGCGCCAGCGCGGTCCGGCCGGCAGCCCGCCGTCGTCTGCCGCCACCCGGCGCATGTGCGCAGAGCCGATCGACCCGGCCACCATCAGGTTCAGGTCCGTCGTGACGCCGTCCGTCAATCGACAGTCCGGAGGCTGGCCGCCCTCGAAGTGGTGCGGCGCGCTCCGCGTGTCCAGCGTGACCGCCGCGTCGCCGTGCTGCAGCCGCACCCCCGCGCCGGTCAGCACGGCAAACGCCCGCTGCACGCCCGGGAATGCCGAAAACGGCCCGTCCGCCGCGATGTCGGCCACGCTGACCCGCACCTGCCAGTCCGTCGCGTCGGGCCAGGCCAGCAGCTCGCGTGTGCTGCCACCGCCGTTGCGCCAGGGCTGGCGCGGCACCGTGTCGAGGGCGATGCGGTGCCGCGTCATGGCATGAACTGCCCGTCGAGCTGAAAGCGGTGGCCAGGGTGGACCAGCCGGGCGGTGGTGATCGGCGCCTCGCGGCTGAAGGTGCGGCGGTTGACGATCAGGCAGGCGTCGGTGCGCGCGATGCCGAGCAGCTTGGCCTCCTGCGCGGTCGGCTGCGCGGCGACGATCGCGTACTGCGCCCGCCAGAGCGTCGTCGCCTGGAACAGGTGGTGCGTCGGCGTGGTGCGGGTGAAGTCCTGCGCGAGGTAGTCGGGCGCGCAGGCCGGGTTCACCAGCCGGTCCTCGCACTGCAGCGCCACGCCGTTCTCGAAATGCACGATCAGCGTCCGGAACACCGGCGCGCCCGGCGCGAGGCCCCACTCGGCGGCGAGTTCGGCGCTGGCCGGCTCGGTGCGCTGCAGATGGACCTCGGCGCTGTGGCGGTGGCCGCGCTCGGCGATCTCCTCGTGCAGGTCGCGCAGCGTCAGCGTGGCCGAGACGCGGTGCAGCTGCGCGGCGAAGGTGCCCACGCCCTGCACCCGCTCCACCAGCCCGTCGGCCTGCAGCTCGCGCAGCGCGCGGTTGGCGGTCATGCGGCTGATGCCGAACTGCGCGACCAGCTCGGCCTCGGACGGCAGTTGCGCGCCCGGCGGCCACTCGCCGGCGGTGAGGCGCTCCTTGAGGTGCTGCTTGACGCGGGCATAGGGGGCCAGCGCGGCGGGCGACGACGATGGCGGCTTGGGGGCGGACGGCGTGGACATGGGCGTGATGCTACTTGCATGAGCTTGTCTAGACAAGTAGAGTGCGGGGCATTCCAGATCCCGCGATCCTCAGGAGCCCGACATGACCGACCTGTCCATTCCCCGCACCGCGGCCCAGGCCCGCCCGGTCCACGCCCCGACCGGCACCACGCTGCACTGCCGCAACTGGCTGACCGAGGCGGCCTACCGCATGTTGCAGAACAACCTCGACCCCGCCGTGGCCGAACACCCCGACACGCTGGTCGTCTACGGCGGCATCGGCAAGGCGGCACGCGACTGGGACTGCTTCGAGCAGATCCTGCAGAGCCTGCGCGAACTGAAGGAGGACGAGACGCTGCTGATCCAGTCCGGCAAGCCGGTCGGCGTGTTCCGCACCCACGCCGATGCGCCGCGCGTGCTGCTGGCCAACTCGAACCTGGTGCCGAAGTGGGCGACCTGGGAGCACTTCCACGCACTCGACCGCAAGGGCCTGATGATGTACGGCCAGATGACCGCCGGCTCGTGGATCTACATCGGCAGCCAGGGCATCGTGCAGGGCACCTACGAGACCTTCGTCGAAGCGGGGCGCCAGCATTTCGGTGGTGACCTGACCGGGCGCTGGATCCTGACCGCCGGGCTGGGCGGCATGGGCGGCGCGCAGCCGCTGGCCGCCACCTTCGCGGGCGCGTGCTCGCTCAACATCGAGTGCCAGCAGAGCCGCATCGACTTCCGCCTGCGCTCGCGCTACCTCGACGAGCAGGCCGATGACCTCGACGACGCACTCGCCCGCATTGCCCGCCACACCGCCGCCGGGCGCGCGGTGTCGGTCGGGCTGCTGGGCAATGCGGCGGAGCTGCTGCCGGAGCTGGTGCGCCGCGCCCAGGCGGGCGGGATGCGGCCGGACCTGGTGACCGACCAGACCTCGGCGCATGACCTGGTCAACGGCTACCTGCCGCCGGGCTGGACGGTGGCGCAGTGGCGCGCTGCACAGGCCGACGACACGCAGCACGCGGCCTTGCGCGACGCGGCGGCGAAGGGCTGCGCGGTGCATGTGCAGGCGATGCTCGACTTCCAGGCGATGGGCGTGCCGACGGTGGACTACGGCAACAACATCCGCCAGGTTGCGTTCGACCAGGGCGTGGCGAACGCCTTCGACTTTCCCGGCTTCGTGCCGGCCTACATCCGGCCGCTGTTCTGCCGCGGCAAGGGGCCGTTCCGCTGGGTGGCGCTCTCGGGCGATCCGGAGGACATCCGCAAGACCGACGCCAAGATGAAGGAGCTGTTCCCCGAGGACGCCCACCTGCACCGCTGGCTCGACATGGCCGGCGAGCGCATCGCCTTCCAGGGCCTGCCGGCGCGCATCTGCTGGATCGGCCTGGGCGAGCGGCACCGGGCGGGGCTGGCGTTCAACGAGATGGTGAAGAGCGGCGAGCTGAAGGCGCCGATCGTCATCGGCCGCGACCACCTCGACAGCGGCAGCGTCGCCAGCCCGAACCGCGAGACCGAGAGCATGCAGGACGGCTCGGACGCGGTGTCCGACTGGCCGCTGCTCAACGCGCTGCTCAACACCGCGGGCGGCGCGACCTGGGTCAGCCTGCACCACGGCGGCGGCGTGGGCATGGGCTATTCGCAGCACAGCGGCGTGGTGATCGTCTGCGACGGCACGGACGCGGCGGCCAGGCGCATCGAGCGCGTGCTGTGGAACGACCCGGCGACCGGCGTGATGCGCCACGCCGATGCGGGTTACGAGATCGCCCGCCAGTGCGCCCGCGAGCAGGGCCTGAACCTGCCGATGCTCAAAGACTGAGTGAGACCGAGAAAGACCGAAACCCCATGACCACGACCCTGACCCTGGTCCCCGGCGCGCTGACGCTGGAGCACCTGCACGCGATCCACGCCGCCCCGACCCGCCTCGAACTCCACCCGGACGCCCAGCCCGCCATCCTCGCCAGCGCGGCGGTGGTGCAGGCGGCGGCGGCCGGTGACGCGCCCGTCTACGGCGTCAACACCGGTTTCGGCAAGCTCGCCAACCAGCGCATCAGCGCCGACGACCTCGCGACGCTGCAGCTCAACCTGATCCGCTCGCACTCGGTCGGCGTCGGCGCGCCGCTGCAGCCGGAGGTGGTGCGGCTGATGCTGGCGCTGAAGGCGGCGAGTCTGGCGCGCGGGTTTTCCGGCGTGCGCCCGGTGGTGATCGACACGCTGCTGGCGGTCCACAACGCCGGGCTGGTGCCGTATGTACCGAGCCAGGGCTCGGTCGGCGCCTCGGGGGATCTGGCGCCGCTGTCGCACATGACGCTGGCGCTGCTGGGCGAGGGCGAGATGCTGCACGACGGCCAGCGTGTCCCCGCCGCGCCGCTGCTCGCCGCCCACGGCATCGCGCCGCTGCAGCTCGCCGCGAAGGAAGGCCTCGCGCTGATCAACGGCACGCAGACCTCGACCGCGCTGGCGCTGCACGCTTTCCTGAGCTTCGAGCCGGTGCTGGAGTCGGCGCTGGTGATCGGCGCGCTGACGGTGGACGCCGCGCGCGGCAGCGACGGCCCGTTCGACCCGCGCATCCACGCGCTGCGCGGCCAGCCGGGCCAGATCGACGTGGCGCAGTACTACCGCGCCTTGCTGGCCGGCAGCGCGATCCGCGCCTCGCACACCGAGGGCGACGACCGGGTGCAGGATCCGTACTGCCTGCGCTGCCAGCCGCAGGTGGTCGGCGCCTGCCTCGACCAGTTGCGCCACGCCGCGCTCGTGCTGGTGCGCGAGGCCAATGCCGTCACCGACAACCCGCTCGTCTTCGCCGAGGACGGCGCGATGGTGTCGGGCGGCAACTTCCACGCCGAGCCGGTGGCACTCGCCGCAGACGCGATGGCGGTCGCGATCGCCGAGGTGGGCGCCATCGCCGAGCGCCGCATCGCGATGCTGATCGACGCCAGCGTCTCGCGCCTGCCGCCCTTCCTCACCGCCAACGCCGGCCTGAACAGCGGTTTCATGATTGCCCACGTCACGGCGGCGTCCGTCGCCAGCGAGAACAAGTCGCTCGCCCACCCGGCCAGCGTGGACAGCCTGCCGACCTCCGCCAACCAGGAGGACCATGTCTCGATGGCCACCTTCGCCGCACGCCGGCTGCAGCCGATGATCGCCAACGTGGCCACCATCCTCGGCATCGAGTGGCTGGCGTCGGCACAGGGCATCGAGTTCCTGCGCCCGCTGACCAGCTCGCCTGCGCTGGAGCGGGCACATGCGCTGCTGCGCACCGAATGCCCGGCGATGCCGACCGACCGCTACCTCGCGCCGGACATCGAGCGGGCCAGCGCGCTGGTGCGCCGCGGGGCGCTGTCGGGGGTGTTCCGGGGGCTGGCGGGGTTGCCGGCGCTGTGGACCTTGGGGTGACGGCGGTGCAAGCGCAGGCGGTTCATTTCGCTGGCGCCAGCTTCGTCACCGTGTACTGCCCGCCCACCTTGTCCGCATCGAACTTCACCTTGTCGCCGACCTTGACGGCGTCGAGCATCGCGGGATCCTGGGCGCGGAAGACCATCGTCATCGGGGGCATGTCGAGGTTCTTGATCTCGCCGTGCCGGAGCGTGATCTTCTGCTGGGCCTTGTCGATCTTCATGACTTCGGCGTCGGTGCTCTGGGCGTGTGCGGCCGGGCCCAGCAGCAGGGCGGCGGCCGTCAGGCCGAGAGCCGCCAGGCGGCGGGACAGGGGGATCGTCTGGATGTTCATCAGGGGCTCCTTCGAGACTTCGAGAGATTCAACGGTTCAGGGGTAGGGCTGGTAGACACGCGTGCTGCCGTCCGCGGCGACCAGCAGCACCTCGTAGGGCTGGCGGCGGCCGCCGTATTCCGGGCCGTCCATGCCGGGCGAGCCGATCGGCATGCCCGGCACGGTCAGCCCGAGCGCCTTCGGGCGCTCGCGCAGCAGGCGGTGGATTTCGCGGGCCGGCACATGGCCCTCGATCACATAGCCGCCGACCTGGGCGGTGTGGCAGGAGCCGAGGCGGCGCGGCATGCCGAGCCGGTCGCGCGCCTGGAGATTGCCGGTGTCATGCACGCGGGTGCGCAGCCCGCTGGCCTCGACATGGCGGATCCAGTCGTTGCAGCAGCCGCAGTCCGGGTCTTTCCAGACCTCGAGCAGCGGCGGGGGCGCGGCCTCTCGGCTGCCCGCGTGCACGGTGCCCGCCAGCAGGCTGACCAGCAGCGCCGAGCCGGCGTGCAGCAGGGTGCGGCGCGCAGGCGGCCGGCCGGAGCGGGGGAGGTTCTCTTGCATCGTCATGATCAGTGTGCTCCTCAGTGATGGCCATGCCCGCTCGGCTTGCGCGCTTTCACCGCGGCCTCTCCGGCCGGCGCGGGCGCGCGCACCGGTTCGGCCAGCGGCGCGCCGGTCCACTCATGGGCGACGGTGCCCTTCGGGTGCGCGAACCAGCCGGGGTCTTGGTAGTCGCCCGGCTTCTGGTCGCGGCGGACCTTGAGGATGCTGAACATGCCGCCCATCTCGACGCCGCCGAACGGCCCCTGGCCGGTCATCATCGGCGCGGTGTTGTCGGGCAGCGGCATCTCCATCTCGGCCATGTCGGCCATGCCGCGCTCGCCCATGGCCATGTAGCCGGGAATGAGCTTCGTGATCTTGCGGGCGACGTCGGTGTGGTCGACGCCGATCATCGTCGGCACGTCGTGGCCCATCGCGTTCATCGTGTGGTGGCTCTTGTGGCAGTGGAAGGCCCAGTCGCCTTCCTCGCTGGCGATGAACTCCACCTGGCGCATCTGGCCGACCGCGATGTCGGTCGTCACCTCCGGCCAGCGCGCCGACTTCGGCACCGGGCCGCCGTCGGTGCCGGTGACCTCGAACTCGTGGCCGTGCAGGTGGATCGGGTGGTTCGTCATCGTCAGGTTGCCGACGCGGATGCGCACCCGGTCGTTCAGCCGCACGTTCAGCGTGTCGATGCCGGGAAAGATGCGGCTGTTCCAGGCCCAGAGGTTGAAGTCGAGCATGGTCATCACCTTGGGCGTCGCGCTGCCGGGCTCGATGTCGAAGGCGTTCAGCAGGAAGCAGAAGTCGCGGTCGACATCGGCGATCAGCGGGTGCTTCGCCTTCGGGTGCGTGATCCACATCCCGTACATGCCCATCGCCATCTGCACCATCTCGTCGGCGTGCGGGTGGTACATGAAGGTGCCGGGGCGGCGGGCCTCGAATTCGTAGACGAAGGTCTTGCCCGGCGGGATCGGGGGCTGGGTCAGGCCCGAGACGCCGTCCATGCCATTGGGCAGGCGCTGGCCGTGCCAGTGCACCGCGTGGTGCTCGGGCAGGCGGTTGGTGACGAAGATGCGCACCCGGTCGCCCTCGACCACCTCGAGGGTCGGGCCGGGCGACTGGCCGTTGTAGCCCCAGAGGTTGGCGTTGAAGCCGGGCGTCATCTCGCGCACCACCGGCTCGGCGACCAGGTGGAACTCCTTGACGCCGTTGTTCATGCGCCAGGGCAGGCTCCAGCCGTTGAGCGTCACCACCGGGCGGTAGGGGCGGCCGGTGGCGGGCTGCAGCGGTGGCGCGGTGGCCGCCGAGGTCTGGATGACCGGTTCGGGCAGCGCGGCCAGTGCCACGCGGCTGACCGAGGCGGCGGCGACCGCGGCCCCGGCCGAGAAAAGGGAACGTCGGGAAATCATGGCGGAAGATCCGTGTGGGGTTCGCGATGCGCTCAGTGGCCGCCGGCGTCGGCGGCGGCATTGGCGGCGGCGGCCGGGCCGCTGCCGGCATCGAGCCGGGGGCGGCCGAGCAGGGCCTGCTGCAGGTCGGCGTCGGCGCGCCAGAACTCGCGCCGGGCGTCGATCGCGGCGTTGACCGCGCCGATCTGCGCGCGTGCGTCGGCCAGCAGCTCGAACACGCCGATCAGCATGCCGTTGTAGCGCAGCAGGTTTTCCTCGCTGATGCGCTGCTTCAGCGGCACGATCACCTGCTGCGCATGGCGGGCGATGTCCCAGGCGTGGCGCCAGTGGCGCCAGGCCTCGCGGGTTTCGGAGCGGGCATCGATGGCGATGGCGGCGGTGCGATGCAGGCTGGCGGTGTAGATCGCCTCGGCGCGTGCGACCCGGGCGTCGCCCCAGTCGAAGAGCGGCAGCTCCAGGCCGACCTCCCAGGCGCGGCTGCGGTGGCCGTCGCTGGTCTTCGAGCGCGAGACGCCAAGCTCGAGGGCATCGACGAAGCGTGTGGTGCGGGTCAGCCCCAGGCTGCGCGCGGTCTGCGCGGTGGCGGTGCGCGCGGCCTGCACGTCCAGGCGCTGCGCCAGCGCGCGGGCCTCGATGTCGGTCTGCGCGAGCGGCTGTGCGGGCAGATCCGGCAGGCGCTCGGGCAGCGCGAGCCGCTCGGCCTGCTCGCCCCACAGGCCGAGCGCGCGCACCAGGCGCTCGCGCGCGGCGTCGCGGCTGCGCTCGCCGCGCGCCAGGTTCAGCAGCGCGTCGGCCTCGAAGGACTGCTCGCGCGCCAGCGCCAGGCGGTTGAAGTTGCCCGCCTGCGCCATGCGCCGCGCCAGCTCGGCGCCGGCCTCGGCGGCCTGGTGGACCTGGCGCAGATAGGCCAGGCTTTCCTCGGCCGCCACCGCCTCGACCCAGGCGCGGCGCACCTCGGCGATGCGCTCGACGATGCCGATCGTCACCTGCGCCTGCTGCTGCGCGAGCTGCTGCGTGGCCATCGTGCGCGCCAGCGGCATCAGCAGCAGCCGGCCCAGGCCGAGGTGCAGGCCGATCTCGCGCTCGATCTCGTCGCCGCTGGTGGTGCGGCCGTAGCTCAGACCGGGATTGGGCAGACGGCTGACCTGCGCCAGTTCGGCCTGCGCGATGCCGAGCCCGGCCAGGTCGGCCTGCAGGCCGCGGTGGTTCAGCAGCGCCAGCTCGACCGCGCCGTCCTGCGACAGCGGCGCGGCCAGCAGCGCGTCGAGGCGTGCGCGTGCCTCGGCCGACGGGGCCTGCGCATCGGGCCAGCGCGCGATGTCGGCGCCAGTGGCCGCGCGCAGCTGCTCGCGCACCGGCGCGATCGCCGCGTCGGGCGAGGTCGTGGTGCAGCCGGCCAGCGCCGCGGCCGCCAGCAGGGCCAGCGTCAGCTTCAGCGCGGCCGGGGGTGTCCGGACAGCGCGGCTCATCGGGCACCTCCGGGGACGGAGGCCGCGGCCGCAGGCTCGGGCGCGTGGGCCTGCTTCAGATAGACGCGCCAGCCGCCGACGGCGTGCACCCGCGCGTTGGCGGCGCGCCAGTCGCCGGGGGCGGTCTCGGGCGGGGCGGACGCGGCGCGTGCGGCCAGCGTCGAGCGGTGGGCGAGCGGGCGCACCGCGGCGCCGGGGTCGGCCGGATCGCCGGAGCGGGCGAGTGCCGGCCCGGCCGCACCGGCCAGGGCCAGCGCGGCGGCAAGAAAACGGAACATGAATGAACCTCGTCAGACGGAAAGAGGCCGAGCGGACCGGATCGCGCCAGCACCGGGGCGGGCGACGGATCGACGGACGACGGACGACGGATCGGATCAGGTCTGGCGACGAGGGGGGCGGAACAGCGCGTCCGGCGGGGCGTCGGCGGCGCCGGTGACCGACACCAGGGCCGGCGTGGCCTGCGGCAGTCGCGGCAGGCTCAGGGCAGGCGGTGCCGGCAGTCCCAGGCTGGCATGGCAGATCTCGCACAGCGAGCAGCCGGCGTGGGCCGGCGTGGCCTGCGGGTCGGCATCGGTCGGCATCGACCGCTCTGCCGGCGCGGCATGGCAAGGCGGCATGTCCTGCGGCGACACGGCCACCATGACCGCACCGGGCAGGGTGGTCATGGCCGCCATCTCGGCCAGCGCCCAGCCGCGCAGCGGCAGCAGCGCGATCACCAGCCAGAGCAGCCAGCGCAGGACAGGGCGGGCAGGACGGAACATGCCCGGCAGTATAGGCCGCGACCCTAGAATCCGGTCTTTCCGATCCTTCGTCCCGGAGCTTCCCGCATGAGCCACACGCCCGCCGACCAGGCCCAGATCCTCGCCCAGGCGCTGCCCTACATCCGCAAGTTCCATGGCAAGACCATGGTCATCAAGTACGGCGGCAACGCGATGACCGATCCGGCGCTGCAGAAGGCCTTCGCCGAAGACGTGGTGCTGCTGAAGCTGGTCGGCATCAACCCGATCGTCGTGCACGGCGGCGGCCCGCAGATCGATGCGGCGCTGACCAAGATCGGCAAGAAGGGCCAGTTCATCCAGGGCATGCGCGTGACCGATGCCGAGACGATGGATGTCGTCGAGTGGGTGCTCGGCGGCGAGGTGCAGCAGGACATCGTCGGCCTGATCAACGCCGCCGGCGGCAAGGCGGTGGGCCTGACCGGCCGCGACGGCGCGATGATCCGCGCGCGCAAGCTCAAGATGCTCGACCTCAACGACCCTTCGGTCGAGCATGATGTCGGCCAGGTCGGCGAGATCGAGTCGATCGACCCGAGCATCCTGCGCGCGCTGCAGGACGACCAGTTCATCCCGGTGGTCAGCCCGATCGGCTTCGGCCCCGACAACGAGAGCTACAACATCAACGCCGATCTGGTGGCGTCGAAGCTGGCCGAGATCCTCAAGGCCGAGAAGCTGATGATGCTGACCAACATCCGCGGCGTGCTCGACAAGCAGGGCGAGCTGCTGACCGAGCTGACCTCGCGCCGCATCGACGAGCTGGTCGAGGACGGCACCATCTCCGGCGGCATGCTGCCCAAGATCGCCGGCGCGATCGACGCGGCCAAGTGCGGCGTCAACGCGGTCCACATCATCGACGGCCGCGTGCCGCATGTGCTGCTGCTGGAGATCCTGACGGACCAGGCCTTCGGCACGATGATCCGCTCGCACTGAGCCGGTCTGCCGCGATGAAGCGCGCCCCGGTCTGGCTCTTCGACCTCGACGACACGCTGCACGACGCCAGCCACGCGGCCTTCGGGCCGATCGCCGAGGCGATGACCGTCTACATCGAGCGCGAGCTGGCGCTGGGCCGCCGCGAGGCCGAGGCCCTGCGCCGCCACTACTGGGACCGCTACGGCGCGACGCTGCTGGGGCTGATGCGCCACCACGGCGTGCGCGCCGCGCATTTCCTGCACGACACGCACCGGCTGCCCGGCCTGGAGCACCGGCTGCGCGCCAGCGCGCACGATCTGGCTGCGCTCGAGCGCCTGCCGGGCCGGCGCTTCATCCTGACCAACGCGCCGCGCGCCTACGCCGAGCGGGTGCTGGCGGCCCTTGGCATGACGCGGCTCTTCCACGGCGTCATCCCGATCGAGCGCATGACGATGTTCGGCGACCTGCGCCCCAAGCCCGACGCGCGCATGCTGCGAAGCATCGCGGTGATGCTGAAGGTGCCGCCCTCACGCTGCATCCTGGTCGAGGACACGCTGGCGCACCAGAAGTCGGCGCGCCGGGTGGGCATGAAGACGGTGTGGATGCAGCGCTGGATGCGCCGCGCCGGCTCGCCCGCGCCGGTGTCGGCCGGACTGCCGGCGCGCCCGCGACGCTGCCGGCGACCGACTTATGTGTGTGCCAGAATCCGCAGCCTTCAGGCGCTGTCCCGCTCCGCCTGGTGAAGGGGCCGGGACCCGGCGCCCTGTCGACCCGTTTCAGCGCGCCTGCCGCCCCGTTCCCGATGCCCGATACCTCCGACGCCCCGGCCGCTTCCGCGCCCGACCACGAGACGGCTGCCGCCGAGCCGGCGCGTCGTCGCCCCAAGCCCGGCGAGCGCCGCCTGCAGATCCTGCGCACGCTGGCGCAGATGCTCGAGCGCCCCGGCGCCGAGCGCATCACCACCTCCGCGCTGGCCGCGCAGCTCGAGCTGAGCGAGGCGGCGCTGTACCGGCATTTCCGCAGCAAGGCCCAGATGTTCGAGGCGCTGATCGAGTTCATCGAGAGCAGCATCTTCGGTCTGGTCAACCAGATCTGCGAGCGCGAGGAGGATCCCCGCGTGCAGGCCGCGCACAGCGTCATCGTGCTGCTGCAGTTCGCCGAGCGCAATCCCGGCATGACCCGGGTGATGGTGGGCGACGCGCTGGTGCTCGAGGACCCGCGGCTCGCGCAGCGCATGAACCAGTTCTTCGACCGCATCGAGTCGCAGCTGCGCCAGCTGATGCGCCGCGCGGCCGACGCGCGCGGCTCGGCCGAGCCGACCGTCGAGGCGGCCGCGCAGGCCTCGGCGCTGACCTGCTTCTGCATCGGGCGGCTGCAGCGCTTCGCCCGCACCGATTTCCGCCGCAGCCCGGTCGAGCAGATCGACCTGGCGCTGCAGATGATGATCCACTGAGCCCCTGCCGAACGATGAGCGACTTCTCCACCCTGATCGCCCGCGCCGAGGCGCTGCTGGCCCGGCTCGAGGCGGTGCTGCCGCAGCCGCCGGCCGCGCCCGACTGGTCGGCCTCGATCGCCTTCCGCTACCGCCGCCGCGGCACGGGCGGCGGCGTGCTCGAGCCGGTGCGCCAGGTCGCGCCGCTGCGCCTGGCCGACCTGAAGGAGGTCGACGGCCAGAAGGAGCGCCTGGTGCGCAACACCGCGCAGTTCGTCGCCGGCCGCCCGGCCAACAATGTGCTGCTGACCGGCGCGCGCGGCACGGGCAAGAGCTCGCTGATCAAGGCCTGCCTGAACGAGTTCGCCGACCGCGGCCTGCGCCTGATCGAGGTCGACAAGGACGACCTGACCGATCTGCCCGACCTGGTGGCGCTGGTGGGCGAGCGGCCCGAGCGCTTCATCATCTACTGCGACGACCTGAGCTTCGACGAGGGCGAGTCGGGCTACAAGGCGCTGAAGTCCATCCTGGACGGCACCATCGCGCAGGCCTCCGACAATGTGCTGATCTGCGCCACCAGCAACCGCCGCCACCTGCTGCCCGAGCAGATGAAGGACAACCTGGGCGCGCGCCACGACGACAACGGCGAGCTGCACCCCGGCGAGGCGATCGAGGAGAAGATCTCGCTGTCCGAGCGCTTCGGGCTGTGGATCAGCTTCTATCCGTTCAGCCAGCGCGAGTACCTGGCCATCGTCGGCCAGTGGCTGCGCCATTTCGGCATCGACGAGGCCACGATCGAGGCGGCGCGCCAGCCCGCGCTGGTCTGGGCGCTGGAGCGCGGCTCGCGCTCGGGCCGGGTGGCCTGGCAGTTCGCGCGCGACTTTGCCGGCCGGGCCGAGGCGCCGGCCGCCGCGCCCGCACCGATCCAGGGCGACGGCCCGGAAGGGCTGGACCATGTCTGAGCCGATCGTCGTCGCCGGCGCGGAGAACCTGCCCGAGCGGGTGCCGGTCGAGGTCGCGGTGGGCGTGCTGGTCGAGCGCGACGCCGCCGGGCGCGAGGGCCGTTTCCTGCTGACCTCGCGCCCGGCGGGCAAGGTCTACGCCGGCTTCTGGGAGTTCCCGGGCGGCAAGCTCGAACCCGGCGAGACGGTCGAGCAGGCGCTGCGCCGCGAGCTGATCGAGGAGATCGGCATCACCATCGGTGCGGTCCACCCGTGGCGCGAGCTGGTGATGGACTATCCGCACGCGCGGGTGCGGCTGAACTTCTGCAAGGTCTTCGACTGGACCGGCGAGTTCGAGATGCGAGAAGCTCAGGCCATGGCCTGGCAGACGCTGCCGGTCGAGGTGGAGCCGGTGCTGCCCGGCACGATCCCGGTGCTGCGCTGGTTCGCCGAGGAGCGCGGCCACGCCGGGTCGACGCACCGCGAGACGCCGGCGGACTGAACCGCCCGGCCGCGCCCGGCGCCGTCGTCAGGCGCCGGTGTCGAAGTCGTCGGGCGGCTCGACCGCGCCGACGCGGTAGTCGCCGCTGGCCCAGGCGCCCAGGTCATGCTCGCGGCAGCGCAGGCTGCAGAAGGGCCGGTACGGATTCAGGTCCTTCGCGAAGGGCGAGGGCGTGCCGCAGGCCGGGCAGGGGACCTGGCGCGGCGAGGCCGGCGCGGGCGAGTCGGGGGAAGAGATCATCGTCATCGCCCCCGAGTCTAGGCCAGCCGCGGCGCTCCCCGCCTCAGGCGCACAGCGTCAGCGGCAGCTGCACGCTGTCGTTCATCGGGCGCAGCCGGCCCTCGGCGTCGGCGCGGCTCAGCCGGATGGCCAGCAGCACCCGGTTGCCGCTGATCTCTGGAATCAGCTGCGAGGCCGGGTCCACCTCCAGGCGCACCAGCTGCAGCGCGCGGCTGCCGTTCAGGTTGAGCTGGAACAGGCTGTTGCGGAAGCCCGCCATCTGCTGGACGCCCGATTCGCGCAGCAGGCCCAGATTGACCTCGAGCGCCTCGGCCAGCGGATCGAGCACGCCGACCCAGCGCAGCAGATCATGGCGCCGCTTGGGCGCCGGCTCCTGCTGCCAGGCGAAATAGCCGGGCAGGTCGAACTCGCAGGTGCCGCCGGGAATGTGGATGCGGCTGCGCACCGCCATCAGCCATTCGTTGCCGGCCAGGGTCTGCTCGGGCCGGCCGGGCGTGGCCGCGAGCCGGCGGTGCGCGCCGACGATGCGGTCGACCGCCAGGTCCAGCGCCGCCTCCGAGATCGACGGAATGCCCCGGTAGCTCTCGAAGACCTTGTTCTGCCGGTCCAGCTCGCGCAGCAGGTCGGCCTTGAAGTCGGTGCGCGAGGTCACGTCCATGATCTCGAACAGCGTCGCCAGCGCGTAGTGGTGGTCGGTCGCGGTCTCGCGCGGCACCAGCAGGGCCAGCCGGGTGAAGAGCCGCTCGAGCCGAAGCATCGTGCGGATGCTCTCGTTGAAGGGATATTCGTAGTGGGTCAAGGCCTTGTTCTCCCCGATCCGGCCGGCCGGACGATCGGTTTCGATTGTTTCACAGCCAGCTTTTCCAGACATGGTCCACCGCAAGGGCGAGCTGGTCGTGGTCGATTCCGTCGTTGAGGATCACCGCATCGGCGACCGCGCGGCGCTGCTCGCGGCCGGCCTGCTGCGCGATGACCCGTTCGACCGCCTCGGGCGCCCAGCCGTTGCGGGCGACCACCCGCGCGATCTGCGTGGCGGGCGTGCAGTCGACGACCAGGATGCGGTCGACCCGCTCGCGCCAGCGCCGGCCCGACTCGACCAGCAGCGGCACATCGAAGACCACCGGTGCGCCGGGCGGGGCGGCGGCGGCCTCGGCCTCGGTGTCCTCGGCGATCAGCGGATGCAGGATGGCCTCGAGCCGCTGGCGCTCGGCCGGGTCGGCGAAGACGCGCTCGCGCATGCGGGCACGGTCCATCGCGCCCTGGGCATCGATGGACTCGGGCCCGAAGGCGGCGGCGATGGCGGCGATCGCCCGGCCGCCCGGCGCGGTCAGCCGGTGCGCGATCGCGTCGGTGTCGACGATGTGCGCGCTCCGCGCGCGCAGCAGGCCGGCGACGGTGCTCTTTCCGCTGCCGATGCCGCCGGTCAGGCCGATGCGCAGCGCGCGGCTCATGCCCAGCCCATCCAGCCCAGCACCCGCTCGCTGCCGGCGAGCATCACCACCAGCGCGCCGCCCGCCAGGAAGGGGCCGAAGGGCACATAGCGACCCTCGCGCAGCGTCGCGGCCAGCTTCATGCCGATGCCGACGATCGCGCCGATCACCGAGGCGCCCAGCACGATCGGCAGCAGCATCGCCGGGCCCAGCCAGGCGCCCAGCGCCGCCAGCAGCTTGAAGTCGCCGGCGCCCATGCCCTCCCTGCCGGTCACCAGGCGGAACAGCTGCGAGATGCTCCACAGGCTCATGTAGCCGCCGACGGCGCCCCACAGCGCCTGTTCGGGCGACAGCGGCAGCCAGCCCAGCAGCGCGCCGAGCAGGCCCGCCCAGGCCAGCGGCTGCGTCATGCTGTCGGGCAGCAGCGTGGTGTCCCAGTCGATCAGCGAGGCCGCCAGCAGCGTCGCGGCGAAGCCGCACCACAGCAGCGTCTGCGGCTCGGCGCCGAAGCGCCAGCCGATGGCGGCGAACAGCAGCGCGCAGCCCAGCTCGACCAGCGGATAGCGCGGCGAGATCGGCGTGCGGCAGGCCGAGCAGCGCCCGCCCAGGCGCAGCCAGCCCAGCAGCGGGATGTTCTCGTGCCAGCGCAGCACATGGCCGCATTTCGGGCAGCGCGAGCGCGGGCGCGCCAGGCCGAGCGGGCGGCCGTCGTCGCCCGGCGCCGGCGGCACCGGATCGATGCCGAGCATCTCGGCGCTGTCCTGGCGCCACTGGCGCTCCATCATGACCGGCAGCCGGTGCACGACCACGTTCAGGAAGCTGCCGATGCACAGGCCGAACAGCGCCAGCGCTGCCGGGGAGAGCAGCCATTCCAGGGTTTGGGAATTCATCGGAAAACGGGAACGCCCCGACGCTCAGGTGCGGGGCGACAGGGCAAGCCAAGGAATGCCCATTCTGCGACATTCATGCGGCAGTCCCGCGGCTCAGGCCGCGTCGAGCACCTCGGCGAGCTCGCGGTCGATGCCGGGGCCGGCGGTCGCGCCGACCAGCGCCTGCAGCGGCACCGAGGTGCCGGCCGGCAGCAGCTGCTCCTGAGGCGGCACTGCGTCTTCGGGCAGGTGGCAGTCGCTGGTCATGCGCCGCGCCAGCGTGCGTTCGCGTGGGGTGGTGGCGATCTTGCGCAGGCGCAGCAGGCCCGGGGCCTCGCCGTCCGCGTCGGCCAGGATCTCGAGGCGGTGCTCGAACCAGCCCAGCTGCCAGAAGCGGTCGGCGCAGGCGCTCCAGATGTCGGCGCGCGCGCCGGCGTCATGCTCGATCAGCAGCAGGCCGTCCTCGCGCAGCAGGGCCAGGCAGTTGCTCAGCAGCACCGGCAGATCGGCGCCGCGGGTGAGCGTGGCGGGCAGCAGGATCTCGTCGATCTGCCCGGCCTCCAGCCGCAGCGGTCCGCACAGCGGCGAGACGGTCGACAGCGGCAGGGCCAGCGGCTGCGCCGGATCGAGCACCAGATCGGGCTCGCTGCGTGCGCAGGCCTCGATGTTGAGCCAGCCGCTGCGGTAGCCGGTGCCGGCGCCCAGGTGCAGCCGGGTCGGCTGCCAGGGCTTCGGGTCGCGCCGGTGCAGGTGCGTCAGGCCGACCGCGCAGGCGTGCACCAGGATGTCGGCCATCGCCTGCGCCGGATCGAGCTGCTCGAAGTGCGCATGCTGCTGGCGGGTGCGCTCGACCCAGGCGGGCGTGCCGAACTCGCGCGAGAAGAACTCGCCCAGCGTGGCCTCGTCGACCCAGCTGACCGCCTGCTCGATGTAGCCCGGCACCCGGGTCGCGGCGGTGCGCTGCAGCACGACCGGCGTGCCCAGGCTCAGGCAGTGCGCCAGCAGCACCGGATCGACATGGCCGCTGCCATGCGCGTCGCACAGCAGCACCGCACGCGCCTGGCGCACGAAGGCATCGCGCTCGGCGCCGTACAGCGGCTGGTCCAGCACGCTGACCGGCACGCCGCAGGCCTCGATGCGGGCGACGAAGTCCTGTGCGGCGGCGCTGAAATCGCCCAGATGCAGCAGCTCGATCGGGCGGCCGTCGATCGGCAGCGGCACGCCCTCGGCATCCTCGGCCAGATAGGGCGCATGCACGAAGGGCACCAGCGGCACGCGGTCGGGCTGGGCGGCATAGACCGGCAGATTGGTCGGATCGCCGTCGACGACCGCCGAGCGCGACAGCAGCGCGACATAGTCGGTGTCGGCGGCGGGCAGCGCGTCCTGGCCGTCGGCGCCGAACTGCAGCAGGTTGACGAGCACGCAGGGATGGCGCTCGAGCTGGCGCTCGTCGAAGCCCAGATGCGCGCCGAAGACGAAGTTGACCGCGTCATGGCGCAG
Organism: Sphaerotilus sp. FB-3; assembly: GCF_023706025.1. Classification (NCBI taxonomy): domain Bacteria; kingdom Pseudomonadati; phylum Pseudomonadota; class Betaproteobacteria; order Burkholderiales; family Sphaerotilaceae; genus Sphaerotilus; species Sphaerotilus sp. FB-3. The sequence goes on from NZ_BQWE01000034.1 coordinate 84,952, forward strand.
CCGGTTCTTCGACAGGCTGACCCGTGCGCCCAGCCGCCGGAAGTGGTAGCGGAAATAGCGTGCCGGGTCGAGCAGCCCGAGCGCCTGCTCGTGGCCGGCGGGCTGGACGATGCAGAGATGGATGTCCGGCAGGGTCATGATCGGTCTGGCGCGGTCGGGCCGGCAGGAAGTTTCATTTCCCGGCCAGTCTAGGCAAGGCCGCGGCCTCGCGTCGGCCTGATCAGCCCGGTCAAGACCGCGCAAATCGGGGGCGCAGGCGGATGTGGTGGCTCAGCCCGGCTGGGCGGCCGGGGCCAGCTCGGCCCGCAGCGAATGCAGCAGCGCGAGGTTGTGCCGGGCCAGCTCGCCGCCGCGGCCGTGCACCGCGCCGTCGAGCTCCGGGCGCTCGCCGATCTCCAGGCAGCGGGTCCAGGCGCCCTCGATCATCGGCAGCAGCTCGCCGGCGCGGCGCGGCTCGCGTGCGGCCCAGTCGAGCATCAGGTCGCCGAGCGCGAAGAAGAAGTCGGGCGAGTCGGACCACAGCGCCATCTGCGCCGAGGCCTGCTCGATGCCCTCGGCATGGCGGCCGGCGCATTTCAGCGCGTGCAGCCGGCGCACGCTGAGGTCGTGCGTCCAGCCCGGGGCCTCCGGGCCGCAGGGCTGCAGCGTCTCGGCGCGCGCGAAGCAGTCGAGCGCGGCGGCCGCGCGGCCGTGCACGTCATGGTCCTTGCCGAGCTGGTACCAGAGGTAGGCGTCGTCGGGCCGGTCGGCGATCTCGCGCTGCAGCAGCCGGGCGTTGCGGTCGGCCTTGCGCGCCAGCGCCTCGGGCAGGTAGCCGCTGTGGCCGATCGTCACCGGCAGCCGGCGCACCGGCAGCGCGTGCTGCGGCTGCTCGTGGACCCGGCCGCGGTAGCGCACCGTGCCGGGCAGCAGCCGGCTGATCCAGCTCGAGGCGATCGCCTCGCCGCCGGGCTCGCCGCCCTCGAGCGCATGGCGGCTGTCGACACGCAGCGCGCCGACGAAGTCGGGCTTGCAGGTGCGCAGCGCCGCCAGCACCTGCGCACCCTCGCTCAGCCATTCGTCGCCGTCGAGCACCAGATGCCAGTCGGCGCCGGCCAGGTCGAGCGCGGCGTTGCGCGCCGCGGCGAAGTCGTCGCACCAGGCGAAGTCGGCGACCCGGGCACCGGCGGCGCGGGCGATCTCGCGGGTGCGGTCGCTCGAGCCGGTGTCGAGCACCACCATCCGGTCGACATGGCGGCGCACGCTGTCGAGCGTGCGCTTCAGGCCGGCGGCCTCGTTGCGGACGATCATCACCAGGGCGATGCGGTAGAGGCGGGCGGGTTTCGGTCGCATGAGGATCGGAATGAAGGATTTTGGGGGGATCAGGGTGCGGGCAGCGCGGCCAGCGGCACCGGCGGCAGGCCGGCGTCGAGGCGGTCGACCATGCGGCGCACCAGCGCGGCGAAATCGCGCGCCAGTCCGGCGGGGTCATGCAGCGGATCGGCCTGCAGGCGCTGGTGCAGCTGCTCGCGCAGCGCCGCCCGCCGGGCGGCATCGCGGCCCAGGCGCACCGCCTCGATGTGCAGCCGCTCCGGCCCGTCGCAGACCAGCTCGGGCAGGCCGACCGCCTGCAGCAGCGCCCCCGCCCGGCGCGAGCCGGGGCTGCGTCCGCGCCGGCTCAGCACCGGCACGCCCTGCTGCAGGGCCTCGAGGCAGCGCCGCTCGCCGCTGTCGGGAAAGGTGTCGAGCACCAGATCGGCCAGCGGCAGCCGGGCCGCATGGCGGGCGGGCTCGAGTTCGGCGGCGAAGATCAGCCGGTGCGGGTCGATGCCCAGGCCGGCGGCGGCCTGCTGCAGCCGCGCACGCACCACCGGGGTGGCGCCGCGCAGCCACAGCACCGCGCCTGCGGTGTCGGCCAGGATGCGGCACCAGGCGGCGAACTGCTCGGGCAGGATCGCGCCGGGCCGGGCAAAGCAGGCGTAGACCATCGCCGTCCCGGGCAGGCCGCAGTCGGCGCGGCTGGGCCGCTCGCAGGGCTCGAGTGCGGCGGCGGGCGGCTCGGACGGGCGATGGCGCGAGGGCATCTGGGCGATCGCCTCGACCGTGTCGGCGGCCAGCTCGATCGGCGTGCGCTCGCGGTCGCCGACCAGGTAGTCGATGAAGGGCGCGCCGGTGCTGCCGGCGCCGTCGGCCCAGGCGATCTGCAAGGCGGCAGGGTGACGCGCCAGCGTGGCCAGCCGCCGGCTGTCGGCCCGCGCGTCGAGCACGGCCAGCAGATCGAGCGCGTCGGCGCTGATCGTCAGCGCCAGGGTGTCCTCGTCGCTGTCGGCACAATCGTGCCAGCGGCTGTTGCCGGTGCGCTCGCGCAGCTGCTGCAGTCGCGCATCGTTCCGGGCCGGCGACTCCTCGGGCAGATCGGCATAGACCGTCAGATCGAACTGCGCCGGGTCGAGCGCCATCAGCATCTCGACGATCGGCCAGGGCGAGGGCGCGCCGGCGGGCATCGTGCCCAGCAGCAGGCCCAGGCGCAGCCGGCTGCCGGGCGCCCGGGCAGCGCGGCGCCGTGCCGGGCTGCGCTCGACGCGCCGACCCAGGCGCGCCTGCACCGCCTGTTCGGCCGCCTGGCGCAGTCGTGCCGGGTCGTCGGTGAAGGCGGCGAGCAGCGCCGGATCGGGGGCGGTCCGGATCTCCGGCCGTGCTGGGGCTGCAGCGGGTGCGGGTGCTGGTGCGGGCTGCAGCGTCCGCTCGAGCCGGCTCAGGTCCTGCGCCAGGGCTGGCCAGTCGGCCTCGGTGGCGGCAGCGCTGGCCGCCTGCAGCGCGGCGCCGCTGTCGCGGGGATGTTCGGCCAGCCGGGCGCGGTGGCACCAGGCGGCCTCGGCGGTTTCGCCCTGCAGGGTCAGGGCCTGCCCGAGCTGCTGCAGCGCCGCATGGCGGGTCGGCGCGTCGACGCCGGTCCTGGCCAGCGCGGCCGAGGCTTCGCGTGCCGCTTCCTGGGGGCGCTGCAGCTGCTGCCAGGCCGCAGCCCGCGCCAGATGCCAGTGGGCGGTGCGGGGCTGAGGTGCCGGGTCGAGCTGATCGAGCAGGTCGAGCGCCTCGGCCGGACGGCCTGCTTCGATCAGCTGGCGCGCCCGGGTCAGACCGGTGCCGGTGCCGGTGCCGGTGCCGGGGTTGGGGTTGGGGCTTGCCTCGCGTGTCTTCGACAGCAGCTCCGCGCGGGGCGTGCTGCGGGGCGTCTGCGCTGCCAGCTCGCCGAGCAGCTGCGGCAGGGGTTCATGCCGGTTGACCGCGACCTGCGTTGCCGGTGCTGCCCGGCCAGGTGTCGGCCGCTCGTAGATCAGGAGCGTCGGGTCCGGCCGGGTGCGCAGCAGCGCGGCGGCGCGGTCGAGCGGGGCGGGCGAAGGCGAGGGGGTCGGGACGGAGGCAGCCGGCGTGGCAGGGCGCTGCGGCGACTCCGCACGCCGGGCGGCCGGCTCGGCGGGCAGGCGCGAGGCCAGGGCGTCGAGCAGGGCCTGCTGCGGCAGGGTGCGGCGCGGCAGCGGTTCGGGCACGGATCCGGGCAGCGTGCCCGGCCGATGGCGTTCGTCCGGGGCGTGATCCGACGACGGGGTGCGCCGGACGGGCGGCAGCGCGGGCAGGGGACCGAGAGCATCCATGGACCGGGCCGCGCGGGCGGCGCGGGATGGGGAATGCGCCCGAGTCTAGGGAGCCCGTCCGTGACGCATCACCGGATAAGGCCGGGCCCGGTCCGCCATCTTGCGCGCGCCGCGCGCCGCCTGCTCCAGCAGCAGCGCGAAGGTCTCGGCCAGCAGCGCCAGGGCCTGCAGCGGATCGAGCGGGCTTTCCGCGCGGCTGGCGACGAAGGTCAGGCGTGCTGCCTGGCCGGCCTGCCAGGGTTCGACCACCAGCCGGTCGCCTTCATGCAGCGGCAGCAGCTCGCCCGGCATCAGCACATGGTCGTGCGGGTCGCCGTCGCGGGTGATCCAGACCGGTGCATCGGCGGCGGCCAGCCAGCCGTCGCGGCTCACGCGGGCGCGGCAGGCGGTGGTGACATGCTCGATTTCCATTTCGCTCTCCCAGGTGGCCGGGCCCTGCATCAGGACCTTCTCGGGTTGACATGGACGACAGTGTCCTGCCTGCATGGCCGGAGCTGGATGAAATCGGAGGCGTCGATTGATAACATGGCGTCATGAATCGAATGCCTCGTCGCCCGCTGCCGCTCGACTGTCTGCGCACCTTCGAGGCGGTGGCGCGCCTGCTGAGCTTCAGCGCCGCGGCCGAGGAGCTCAACCTGACGCAGCCGGCGATCAGCCGTCAGATCAAGGGTCTGGAAGAGGAGCTGGGCGCGCCGCTGTTCACCCGCGCGACCCGCCGCGTCGAGCTGACCGGCGCCGGCCAGATGCTGTTGCGTGCGGTCGAGCCGGCGCTGGTGCGCATCGATGCCAGCGTGCGCCAGATCCGGCTGAGCCGCAGCCGCGCGATGGTGAGCGTCACCACCTTTCCGTCCTTCGCTTCGCTGTGGCTGATGCCGCGCCTGCCCGACTTCGAGCGCGATCACCCGCTGGCCGACATCCGCATCGCCGCGACCGACCGGATGATCGAGACCGATGACGCCGAGCTCGATGTCGCGCTGCGCCACTGCGATGCCAGCAAGGCGCCCGACGGCGCGATCCGGCTGTTCGGCGAGCTGCTGACGCCGGTGATCGGCGCGCGCCTGGCCGATGCGATCGAGCGCGGCAGCGCGCCGCCCCTGCGCCGCCCCGCCGATCTGGTCGATCACACCCTGGTCGAGATGGACGACGGCCTGCCGGGCTCGCTGGCGACCTGCTGGCCGGTGTGGCTGGCCGCGCAGGGCCTGGGGCAGCTCGCGCCGCGGCGCTGGATCAGCGTCAACTACACGCATCAGCAGGTGCAGGCGGCGCTGGCGGGCCAGGGCGTGGCACTGGCGCGGCTGGCGATGGTGCATGACGTGGTCGAGCGGGGCGATCTGGTCGAGCCCTTCGGCCAGACCGGGCGGCTGTGGGCCTCGCCCGGCTACTGGCTGGTGCGGCTGGGCGGGCCCGATGCCCGCCAGCGACCCGAGGTGCAGTCCTTCAGCGACTGGGTGCTGGCGCAGGCGGCGCTGACGCGCCAGGCCATCGGCGATGTGGCCGATCCCGAGGCCGAGACGCTGCCCGACTGATGTCGGGCAGGCATCGCCTCGATGCACCTTCCTCATGCCACGCCCGGTGCCGCGCCGCTAGCATGGGCGACCCGGGCGCCGCAGGGTGCGCTCCGGACCTGGAGATCAACATGAAGCTCTACATCGGCAACAAGAACTATTCGTCCTGGTCGATGCGCCCGTGGGTGCTGATGAAGCAGTGCGGCATCGACTTCGAGGAAGTGATGGTGCGCTTCGACAGCTTCGACGCCGGCTCGGCCTTCAAGACCGCGCTGCAGGGCATCTCGCCCACCGGCAAGGTGCCGGTGCTGGTCGACGATGACGGCCTGGCGATCTGGGACACGCTGGCGATCGCCGAATTCCTGGCCGAGCGCCATCCGGAGAAGGCGCTGTGGCCGCGCAATGCCCGCCGGCGCGCGCTGGCCCGTTCGATGTGTGCCGAGATGCATTCGGGCTTCGGCGCGTTGCGCTCGCACTGTCCGCAGAACATCGAGGCGCATCTGCCGGAGGTCGGTGCGCGCCTGATGGCCGAGCGGGCGGATGTGCGCGCCGATCTGGCCCGTCTGATCGCGCTGTGGGAACAGGCGCTGGAGCTGAGCGGCGGCCCCTTCCTGTTCGGCGCCTTCTCGATTCCGGATGCCTATTTCGCGCCGGTGGCGGGACGCATCCGCACCTATGGCCTGCCGGTCAGCGCGCCGGTGGCGGCCTGGATCGAGCGGCTGTGGGCCGCGCCCGGCGTGGCCGCCTGGGTGGCCGACGCGCTGGCCGAGCAGGACTTTCTCGACTTCGAGGAGCCCTACCGCAGCGGGCGCGGCTGAGGTCGAGACCGAAGGGTCAGGCGGCCATCATCCGGCCGCCGCGCGCCTCGTCGCCGAGGCGGAAGACCTCGACCGCATCGAGCAGCTGGCGCGCCTCCTGGCTCAGGCTGGTGGCGGCCGCCGCGCTTTCCTCGACCAGCGCGGCGTTCTGCTGCGTCATGCTGTCGAGCTCGTGCACCGCGCCATGCATCATGCCGATGCCGCTGCTCTGCTCGTCGGATGCGGCGCTGATCTGCTCGATCATCTGGCTGACGCGCTGCACGCTGGCGACGATCTCGTCCATCGTGCGGCCGGCCTGGCTGACCAGTCGGGTGCCGTCGCCGACCTTGTCGACGCTGCTGCCGATGAGCTGGCGGATCTCGGTGGCCGCGGTGGCGCTGCGCTGCGCCAGGCTGCGCACCTCGCCGGCGACCACCGCGAAGCCGCGGCCCTGCTCGCCGGCCCGCGCGGCCTCGACCGCCGCATTCAGCGCCAGGATGTTGGTCTGGAAGGCAATGCCGTTGATGACGCCGATGATGTCGGCGATCTTGCGCGAGCTGGCCTCGATCTCCTGCATCGTCGACACCACCTCGGTGACGACCTGCCCCCCACGCGAGGCCACTTCGGCGGCGGAGCGCGCCAGCGTGCTGGCCTCGCGCGCGGCGGTTGCGGTGTGCTGCACCGTGCCGGTGAGCTGCTCCATGGAGCTGGCGGTGTTCTGCAGGTGGCTGGCGGTCTTCTCGGTGCGCATCGACAGGTCGGTGTTGCCGCTGGCGATCTCGCGCGAGGCCGAGTCGACCTGGACCGCGCTGCTGCGCACCTGGCGGATCGACTGCTCGATGCGCTGCAGGGCCTCGATCAGCCGGGCGGTCGTCGGGTCGCTGGCTGGGGCGCGATGGGCCACCGTCAGATCGATGTGGTCGCTCTGGTCGAGCAGCATCTCGGTGATCTCGACCAGATGCTCGGCGGTCCGGAAGTCGGCGCGTGCGCGCTGTGCCAGCAGGATCAGGATGCCGGTCTCGGCCACCACGAACAGCGCATGCTCGATCACCGTGCCCAGACTGGGCTCGGTGAAGCACACCGGGCCCCAGCCCCACTGCTGCATGTAGTTGAAGCTCAGGTGATGCACCGCAATGGCGGCGGCGCCGACCACGATCGGCAGCCAGTGCCGGTAGACCATCGTGACGGCCAGGAAGGCAAAGACGGCGAAGTGCGCCTCGGTCTGGCCGCGGGCCGCATGGATCAGCAGCGCGACCATCGCCATGCCCAGCGTCGGCAGCGCGACCCGGCTGCCCAGCCGGCCCTGCGATGCCAGCGCCGCGCCGACGGCCAGCGCCATCAGCACGCCGCCGATGCCCAGCACCAGCAGCAGCGCGTCATGGATCGTGGCGTAGATCAGGGCTCCGGCCATCACGACGGCGGTCGCGATCAGCATCGGGCGGTCATTCGGGTGCAGCCTGCGCTCCGGTCTTCTGCGCCGACAATGAAAAAGCCCCTGATGCACGGGCATCAGGGGCTTCTTGTTTGGTGGCGCTTCACGGACTCGAACCGCGGACCTGTGGATTATGATTCCATCGCTCTAACCGACTGAGCTAAAGCGCCGACAGACTTGAATTATGACGAGGACTTGCACATCGCGCAAGTGTTTCTGGAGAATTTTTTTCATCAGGCAGCCCCGGCTGGCGGACAGGGCCCGTGTCTTGCATGAGGCTGCCCGTCCGGCGACAGCCGGATCGACCTGATCCCAGACTTCCCAAGATCTTCATTGTCATCCCCACCATGAGCAGTTCCCTCCATTCCATTCCCGGTCGCACCAAGAAGCTCCCGCCGCTGCGGGTCGGTGTCGGCGGGCCGGTCGGCTCCGGCAAGACCACGCTGGTCGAGATGCTGTGCAAGACGATGCGCGAGCGCTGGGACCTCGTCGTCGTCACCAACGACATCTACACGAAGGAAGACCAGCGCCTGCTGACGGTGGCGGGGGCGCTGGATCCGGAGCGCATCATGGGCGTCGAGACCGGTGGCTGTCCGCACACCGCGATCCGCGAGGACGCCTCGATCAACCTCGAGGCGGTGGACCGGATGCTGGAGAAATTCCCGGATGCCGACATCGTCTTCATCGAATCGGGCGGTGACAACCTGGCCGCGACCTTCAGCCCCGAGCTGTCGGACCTGACGATCTATGTGATCGATGTGGCCGCAGGCGAGAAGATTCCGCGCAAGGGCGGACCAGGCATCACCAAGAGCGATCTGTTCGTGATCAACAAGACCGATCTGGCGCCCCATGTCGGGGCGAATCTGGAGATCATGCGCACCGATACGGTGCGCATGCGGCCGACGAAGCCGTTTGTCATGACCAACCTCAAGACCCGAGAGGGTCTTGCGGAGGTCATCGGCTTCATCGAGCGGAAAGGCCTGCTGGCGCAATGAGCGCCGTCAGCGCGGCGGTGGAGCAGCCGCCACGCATCGCCACGGCACCGTCGAACACCTCGCGGGCGCAGTCGTGGCAGCGTCCGCAGCCGGTCGAGACGCCGGTCTCGTCCTGCAGCAGATCGAAGCTGAGGGTTCCCGACTGGACCGCGGTGCGGATGTCGCGGTCGGACACACGGTGGCAGAGGCAGATGATCATGCCTCCATGCTACTGACAATGAGAATGTTTCTCAATCTTTGTCGCGATACCCCCGCCAAGTCCGGGGGTGTCGGCGGCAATCCTTGATCGGATCAGCTGCCGGATCCGGTGCCGGCCTGGGTCTGCAGCCAGTTCTGCTCGCCCATCTGCTGGATCAGGCCCTGTTCGGTCTCGATGTGGTCGATGTGCTCTTCGGTGTCGTCGAGGATCTCGAGCAGCACGTCGCGCGACACATAGTCGCGCACGCTCTCGCAGTGGGCGATGGCTTCCTTCAGCAGCGGGTGCGAGCCCATCTCGATCTTCAGGTCGCACTCCAGCACCTCGGCGGCGGTCTCGCCGATGTAGAGCTTGCCCAGATCCTGCAGGTTCGGCAGGCCCTCGAGCATCAGGATGCGCTCGATCAGCTTGTCGGCGTGCTTCATCTCCTCGATCGATTCCTCGTACTCATGCTTGGCCATCCTGGCCAGGCCCCAGTTCTTCAGCATGCGGGCATGCAGGAAGTACTGGTTGATCGCGGTCAGCTCGTTGCGCAGCTGGGCGTTGAGATACTCGATGACCTTGGCGTCGCCCTTCATGGCTCTCTCCTTGTTCCAAAGTCGGCGATTCTGGCGACATTCGCCGAGGCTGTCCCGCGTGAATGAGGGTAGCCCCGCCGGTCTGTTCTGACCGGAAATGAGGATCAGTCCCGATCCTCCGTCTGATCCGCGGCCGGGTCGAGGCGGCCGAGCAGCTCGCGGGCAGCCGTGTGCAGCGCCTGCCGGCAGTCCTCGAGCAGCGGATGCAGGCCGCGCAGCGCCGGCAGCACCAGACCGACATGGAAGGGCACCGACACGGTCAGCGCGCGCACATGCAGGTCCGGCCCGGCCCGGTCGAGTGCGCTCAAGGGATTGACGATCGCCACGCCCAGCCCCTGGCGCACCAGCGCGCAGACCGCCGCGGCGCTGCCGGTGTCGAGCGCCAGCAGCCGCTGCACGCCCTGCGCGGCGAACAGCGCATCGACCTGCTGCCGGTAGGGATCGGTCGGCGCGAAGCTGATGAAGGTCTCTCCGGCCAGATCGGCAGGCGCGATGCGCCGTCGCTCCAGCAGGCGGTGGCCGGCGGGCAGCACCACCACCTCGTCGGCGCTCAGCAGCGGTTCGAGCAGGGTCTGCGCCGGGGCATCGCGGCGCTCGACCAGCCCGAGGTCATGGCGCTGGTCCGACAGCGCCTGCTCGAGCTGCGGCGACTCCAGCGGCGTGACCGACAGCCCGGCCAGCGGCTGTCGGGCCAGGAAATGGCGGGTCGCCGCCGGCAGCAGTGCCTCGGCCAGTGCGGGCAGGCAGGCCAGCTCCAGCCGCCCCTCGGCGAAGTCGCGCAGCGACAGCGCACGGGCCTGGATGCGCTCCAGGCCGATGAAGGAGCGCGCCACCTCCTGCTGCAGCGCCAGCGCGCGCGGAGTCGGTCGCAGCCGCCCGCGCACCCGCTCGAACAGCACCATGCCCAGCACCTGCTCGAGCCGCGAGATGTCGCGGCTGACGGTGGGCTGGGAGGTGTGCAGGCGCTCGGCCGCGCGGGTCAGGTGGCCGGTGCGCATCACGGCGTCGAAGACTTCGATCAGGCGGTGGCTGAGCGGTGCGGGCATGTCGTCCAGCATAGCGTCGTGGCCGCTTCATATCTGAAGTGAATGGCCGACCGACAAGAAAGCACTGGATTGAATCGGTCGGCCGCCTCAGCATCGCGCATTCCGATGCCTTTGTGCGCCTGGCGCCTGATTCCGATGAGCTTCGACCTGTCCCTGTCCTCGGCGCTGCTGCGCCAGATCGCCGATGAGCACGGCACCCCGGTGTGGGTCTACGACGCGGCGATGATCCGCCGGCGCATCGACGACCTGCGCGCCTTCGACACCGTGCGCTTCGCGCAGAAGGCCAATTCCAACACCCATGTGCTGCGCCTGATGCGCGAGCAGGGCGTGATGGTGGACGCGGTCTCTCTGGGCGAGATCGAGCGCGCGCTGCGGGCCGGCTTCCAGCCGGGCTGCACGCCGGGGAGACCGTCGGAGATCGTCTTCACCGCCGACCTGTTCGACCGCGCGACGCTGGCGCGGGTGGTGGAGCTGGGCGTGCCGGTCAACGCCGGCTCGGTCGACATGCTGCACCAGCTCGGCGCGGTGGCCGCGGGCCACCCGGTCTGGCTGCGCATCAATCCCGGCTTCGGCCACGGCCACAGCAACAAGACCAACACCGGCGGCGAGCACAGCAAGCACGGCATCTGGCATGCCGACCTGCCGCTGGCGCTGGAGGCGATCCGCACGCACGGCCTGCGCCTGGTGGGCCTGCACATGCACATCGGCTCGGGCGTCGACTACGGCCATCTCGAGCAGGTCTGCGAGGCGATGGTCGATCTGGTGATCCGCAGCGGCGCGGACCTGGAGGCGATCTCGGCCGGCGGCGGCCTGTCGGTGCCCTACCGCGACGGCGAGCCGCGCATCGACACCGCGCACTACTTCGGCCTGTGGGACGCGGCGCGCCAGCGCATCGCCGCGCACCTGGGCCACGCGGTCCATCTCGAGCTGGAGCCGGGCCGCTACCTGGTGGCCGAGTCCGGCCTGCTGCTGGCCGAGGTGCGCGCGACCAAGGCGATGGGCGCGAACCGCTTCGTGCTGGTGGACGCCGGCTTCAACGACCTGATGCGGCCGTCGATGTACGGCAGCCATCACGCGATCAGCGTGCTGGACGCGCCGGCGGACGCACCTCGCCAGCCCTGCGTCGTCGCCGGTCCGCTGTGCGAATCGGGCGACGTCTTCACGCAGGGCGAGGGCGGCGTGGTGCTGACCCGCGAGCTGCCGGCGGTGCAGGTCGGCGACCTGATGGTGTTCCACAACGGCGGCGCCTATGGCGCGTCGATGTCGAGCAACTACAACAGCCGCCCGCTGATCCCCGAGGTGCTGGTCGACGCCGGCCAGGCCCGGCTGATCCGCCGCCGCCAGACGGTGGCCGAGCTGCTGGCGCTGGAAGACTGCTGAGTCAGCGCAGGGCCGGCAGCCCGCCCAGGGCGCGCACCGCGCCCTCGCCGATGGCCGCGCCGAAGCGCTTGGCCAGCCGCTCGGCGACGTTCTCCTTGGGCGTGTAGTCGATGATCTCCTCGGCCTTGATGACATCGCGGGCCACATGGTCGAGATTGCCCAGGCCGTCGGCCAGGCCCATCTTCACTGCCTCCTCGCCGTTCCAGAACAGGCCGGAGAAGGTCTCGGGCGTTTCCTTCAGGCGCTCGCCCCGGCCCTCGCGCACCGTGTCGATGAACTGGCGGTGGATCTGGTCGAGCATGGCCTGCGCGTAGCCGCGCTGCTTCTCGCTCAGCGGCGAGTAGGGATCGAGCATGCCCTTGTTCTCGCCGGCGGTCAGCAGCCGGCGCTCGACGCCGACCTTCTCCAGCACCTTGTCGAAGCCGAAGCCGTCCATCAGCACGCCGATCGAGCCGACGATCGAGGCCTTGTCGACATAGATCTCGTCGGCCGCGACCGCGATGTAGTAGGCGCCGGAGGCGGCGCTTTCCTCGACCACCGCATAGACCTTCTTGTTGTGCAGCGCCTTCAGGCGCTTGACCTCGTCGTAGACGATGCCGGCCTGCACCGGGCTGCCGCCGGGCGAGTTGATGCGGATGATGACGCCCTGCGCGCCGGCATCCTCGAAGGCGCTCTTCAGGCCAGACAGCAGCACCTCGGCGCTGGCCTCGCCCCCGGCGGCGATCTCGCCGCGCAGTTCCACCAGCGCGCTGTGCGGCCCGGACGGCGCGCTGCTGGTGGTGGTGTCCTGGTGAATGGTCCAGGCGGCGAAGACGCCCAGCGCCAGCCAGCCGAAGCGGAAGAACAGGTTCCAGCGCCGGCTGCTGCGGCGGTCGCGCACATAGTCGCGCGCGAACTGCTCCATCACATGGTCGAAGCTGCCCCGCCCGATCGGCATCGGCGGCGGTGCGGCCGGCGTGTCGGCCCCCTGCGCGACAGGGTCGGGGAGGGGGGCTGCGTTCGGGGCGGGCGCGGGGGCGGAGGCGTCGTCTTGCGGGCTCATGGACAGGCGGGCTTCAGTGTGTCCGAAGGATACCAATACACCTGACCGTCGCGCTCCTCGACGCGGATGGCCTTGAGGCGGCGGCCCCGGCAGGGGCCGCCCACGCACAGGCCGCTGGCCGGCTCGTAGGCCGCGCCGTGGATCGAGCACAGGATCCAGCGGCCCTCGTCATCGAGGAAACGGCCGGGCTGCCAGTCCATCTCGGCAGGCACATGCGCGCACTGGTTCAGGTAGGCCACCGGCTGGCCGTCGAAGCGCAGCACGAAGCCGCGCGCCGGCCGACCGTATTCCAGCAGATCGAAGACATGGGCCAGGCCGCGCTCGATCAGCGCGTCGGAGGCGCACAGCGGCAGCGGCAGCGCAGCAGTGGCATCAGCCATGGCGGGCCAGCCAGTCCTGCAGCTCAGGCACCGAGTGCGCGATCGTCAGCGGCCGCAGGTCGCCGAGCTGCTCGGGCGGATGCGCGCCGTAGGCCACCGCCACCGCGTCGGTGCCGGCATTGGCGGCGAGCTGCAGGTCGTGCGTGGTGTCGCCGATCATCAGCGTGCGCTCCGGATCGGTGCCGAACTCGCGCATCAGCTCCTGCAGCATCTGCGGATGCGGCTTGGAGCGGGTCTCGTCGGCGGTGCGGGTGGCGTCGAAGAGGCCGCCCAGCGCGCTGATGCGCAGCGCCTCGTCCAGGCCGTGGCGGCTCTTGCCGGTGGCCACCGCCAGCCAGTGGTTGCGCTCGCGCAGGCCGGCCAGCAGCTCCGGCACGCCCGCGAACAGCGTGACCTGGTCGTGGCTGGCGAAATAGTGCTGGCGGTAGCGCCGGCCCAGCTCCGGGTAGAGGTCGACCGGCAGGTCCGGCACCGCGTGCTGCAGCGCGTCCTGCAGGCCCAGGCCGATCACATGGGCGGCGGCCTCGTCGCTGGGCACCGGCGCGCCCAGGTCGCGGCAGGCGGCCTGGATCGCGCGCACGATCAGCGCGGTCGAGTCGAACAGCGTGCCGTCCCAGTCGAAGACGATCAGGTCGTAGCGGCGGGGGCGCAGGGAGGATGAGCTCATGGCGTGGCAGGGGTGTCGGTGGAAGGAGCCGCGGCGGGCAGCGGCGGCAGCCGATTCAGCAGCGTGACACAGTCCGGGGGCAGCGGTGCGGCCAGCTCGATGCGCTCGCCGCTGGCCGGGTGATCGAAGGCGAGCCGGCGCGCGTGCAGGAACATGCGCTCGAAGCGCAGGCCCGGCACCGCCTCGCCGCGCGCCAGCGCCTTGTTCAGCGCGAAGTCGCCGTACTTGTCGTCGCCGACGATCGGGTGGCCCTCGTTCTGCAGATGCACGCGGATCTGGTGGGTGCGGCCGGTCTTGATCGTCACGTCCAGCAGCGTGTAGCCGGTCCAGGACTTCACGATGCGCACCAGCGAGATCGAGCGCCGACCCTCGGCATGGTCGGCGCCGACCGCGCGCACCCGGCGCTCGCCGGCGGCGTCGAGGTATTTGTGCAGCGCGACATCGACCACCTTGCGCGCCGCCGGCCAGGCGCCGATGACCAGCGCCGAGTAGGTCTTGCCGGTCTCGCGCTGGCGGAACTGGTCCTGCAGCGCGGTCAGCGCGCTGCGCTTCTTGGCGATCAGCAGCAGGCCGGAGGTCTCCTTGTCGAGCCGGTGCACGAGTTCAAGGAACCTGGCTTCGGGCCGCGCGCGGCGCAGCTGCTCGATGACGCCGAAGCTCACGCCCGAGCCGCCGTGCACCGCCACGCCCGCCGGCTTGTCGACCACCAGCAGGTGCTCGTCCTCGAACAGCACCGGGAACTCGCGCGCCGGCACCGCCGCCGCGGCCTGCGCGTCGGGCTCGCTCAGCCGCAGCGGCGGCACCCGCACCTGGTCGCCGACCTGCAGCCGCGACTCCGCGCTGGCGCGGCCCTTGTTGATGCGCACCTCGCCGCTGCGGATGATGCGGTAGACCAGGGTCTTGGGCGCGCCCTTGAGCTCGCGCAGCAGGAAGTTGTCGAGCCGCTGGCCGGCGCTGCCTTCGTCGACGACGAGGTGGCGCACCAGAGCGGTGCTCGGGCTGGAGGCGGTTCCAGTCAAGGGCCGGGCCGGCTCCTTTCGGGGGTCTTTTCCAGAATCGGGCCGACCGGGCTTTGCCCCTATAATGCGTTGGACCACGTTGGCGCTGTAAGTGTTTGATTTGCCTGAGTTTAGCGGGCACTGAGAAGCAGCCTCCGGCGCAAGGTGGTCGCGGTCGTCTCGCGGCATGCTGCATGCCCGGTGCGACTGCAACGCTGATGCAGCGCGCGTTCTGTCGGTGGTGCGCATTCCCAAGGTGAGTGCGCGGGCTGTCAGGACGGGCGCCAGAGACCACGCTGAAAGAGCCCTGACACAAGGTTTTTCCGGCTGCAGCAGCGATGGCCGGCGCGGGTCGTGAGAAATCTCGCATGACGACGCGTCCTCCGGCCTGTCGCTGCTGTGGCCTGCGTCCGACGAACGGACGCCGCCGTCGCATGAAGCAGAAGTGCCTTTTGCCGTTTCCCGACCCGACCGCCGGCGCGCAGCGCCCCTGGCCGGAGCCGTCCGCTGCCGCGGATGCGTCGGATGGCGGACCCGTGCCCTGCCGGTCCGTCCGGCATCACGCGGCCGGCCTGCTGCGATCCGACCCGGCATCCCTCCTGTCCACGCACGCGCCAACGCTGCGCAGCTGATCCACCCGTCGCAAGACCGGTGCCTGCCGCGCAGTCCAGGGCGATTCCTTCCCGGCTCCTTCCGTGCGGCCTCGCGCATCTCTTGATGATGAAGCGAGCATGAGGAGAAAACGTGAAACGCATGCTGATCAACGCCACGCAGCCGGAAGAGCGGCGCCTGGCGATCGTTGATGGCCAGAAGCTGATCGACTTCGAGACCGAGATCGAAGGGCGCGAGCAGCGCAAGGGCAACATCTACAAGGCCGTCGTCACCCGTGTCGAGCCCTCGCTGGAGGCCTGCTTCGTCGACTACGGCGAAGACCGCCACGGCTTCCTGCCGTTCAAGGAAATCTCGCGCCAGTACTTCAGGGACGGCGTCGAGGTCCGCTCGGCGCGCATCCAGGACGTGATCAAGGAAGGGCAGGAACTGCTCGTCCAGGTCGAGAAGGAAGAGCGCGGCAACAAGGGCGCGGCGCTGACCACCTTCGTGAGCCTGGCCGGCCGCTATCTGGTGCTGATGCCCAACAACCCGCGCGGCGGCGGCGTCAGCCGCCGCATCGAGGGCGAGGACCGCGAGGAGCTGAAGGAGAACCTCGAGCAGCTCGAGTACCCGAAGGGCATGTCGCTCATCGCCCGCACCGCCGGCATCGGCCGCACCGCGCCCGAGCTGCAGTGGGACCTGAACTACATGCTCAAGCTGTGGTCGGCGATCGACGACGCGGCCAAGGGCGGCAAGGGTGCCTTCCTGATCTATCAGGAGTCGTCGCTGGTGATCCGCGCCATCCGCGACTACTTCACCGCCGACATCGGCGAGATCCTGATCGACACCGACGACATCTACGAGCAGGCGCGGCAGTTCATGCTGCACGTCATGCCCGAGACGGCCAACCGCGTGAAGCGCTACCGCGACGACGCGCCGCTGTTCAGCCGCTTCCAGATCGAGCACCAGATCGAGACGGCCTTCAGCCGCACGGTGCATCTGCCCTCGGGCGGCGCGATCGTGATCGACCACACCGAAGCGCTGGTGTCGATCGACGTCAACTCGGCGCGCGCCACCCGCGGCGGCGACATCGAGGAGACCGCGACCCGCACCAACCTCGAGGCCGCCGACGAGATCGCCCGCCAGGCGCGCCTGCGCGACCTGGGCGGCCTGCTGGTGGTCGACTTCATCGACATGGAGGAGTCGAAGAACCGCCGCGAGGTCGAGCAGCGCCTGCGCGATGCGCTGCGCCATGACCGCGCCCGCGTGCAGTTCTCGTCGATCTCGAAGTTCGGCCTGCTGGAGATGAGCCGCCAGCGCCTGCGCCCGGCGCTGAGCGAGGGCAGCCACATCACCTGCCCGCGCTGCAACGGCACCGGCCACATCCGCGACACCGAGTCCTCCGCGCTGCAGACGCTGCGCATCATCCAGGAGGAATCGATGAAGGAGGGCACGGCCGCGGTGCATGTCCAGGTGCCGGTCGAGGTCGCCAGCTTCCTGCTCAACGAGAAGCGCACCGAGATCACCAAGATCGAGCTGAAGCAGCGCGTCACCGTGCTGCTGGTGCCCAACAAGCACCTCGACACGCCGAACTACAAGCTCGAGCGCCTGCGCCATGACGATGCGCGCCTGGAGAACCTGAAGGCCAGCTACTCGATGATCGAGGAGCCGCCCGAGGACGTCGGCCTGCCCCGCCGCGAGAAGCAGCAGGCCAAGGCCAAGCAGGAGCCGGTGATCAAGGGCGTGCTGCCCGACCAGCCCGCGCCGGTCGCCGCGCCGAAGCCCGAGCCGGTCGCGGCGGCCCCGGTTGCCGCCGCACCGGCTCCGGTGGCGGCGCCTGTGCCGGCCCCGGCTCCGGTGGCCCCGGCGCCTGCGCCGGCCACCGGCTTCTTCGGCTGGATGAAGCGCCTGTTCGGCATCGCGCCGGCGCCCGCGCCGGTGCAGGCCGCGGTTCAGCCGGTGGGCTCGGCCGCTCAGCCGGTCGACGCCGATCCGGCGGTCGCCCAGCCCGCAGCGGCCCCGGCCGGCGAGCTGCGCGGTGAGCGTGGCGAGCGCGGCGATCGTCGCGGCGGCCGCAACGGCGAGCGCCGTGGTGGACGCAACGGCGAGCGCGCCGAGCGTGGCGAACGCGGCGAACGTGGCGAACAGCGCGGCGATCGTCCGCCGCGTGGCGAACGGGGCGAGCGCGGTGAGCGTCCGCAGCGCGAGCGTCGCCCGGCCCCCGAGGTCGCGGTGCCGGCCGACGAAGCCGCGCTGCAGGCGCCGGCCTTTGCCGACACCCAGCCTCAGGCCTTCGATGGCGAGGATGCCAGCGCCGAGCGCGATGGCCGCCGCCGCCGCCGTGGCGGTCGCAACCGCCGTGATCGTGACGAGCGCGGTGCCGAGGGCGCGGTGACCGAGGACGGCCAGGCCGTCGAGGTCGCGCCGACCGAGGTGTCCGAGCCGGCCGAGCCCGCACCGGTGGCCGCCGACGAGGTCCGCGAGGACGGCGCCGCCCGCGAGGAAGGCCGTCGCCGCCGCCGCCGTGGCGGTCGCCGCGACGAGGCGGTGGGCGAGGGTGCGCCCGACGGCGAGGCCGAAGGCCAGGACGCCGAGCCGGCGGCCGTGGCCGCGCTGGCTCCGGTCGAGCCGGCTGTCGAGCCGGTGGTCGCTGCCGCTGCCGTGGCGGCGGTCGCCGAACCGGTGCTGCAGGCCGTGGCCGAGCCGGTTGCCGAGCCTGTCGTCGAGCCCGTGGCGGTCGCGCAGCCCTATGTGCTGCAGATCGAGGCGCTGGCCGAAGTGGCCCGCGAGGCCGGTCTGGAGTGGATCAACTCCGACCCGGACAAGGTCCGCGCGGTCCAGGAGGCCATCGCCGCCGAGCCCAAGCCGGTCCATGTGCCGCGCGAGCCGCGTCCGGTGGTGCTGGTCGACGAGGGTCCGCTGATCCTGGTCGAGACCCGCCGCGATCTGGCCTCGCTGCAGCTGCCCTTCGAGGTCGAGGCCCAGGCCGCGCGCGGCTGATGCCGCCGTGAGCCGAGGGTGATGCCCTGCGCCAGCAGGGCGTCTCCGACATGACGCCGCCCGGCTTGCGCCCGGCGGCGTTTTTCTTGGCCGGGCATGATGCGTGCTGAGTCCGTGGCGTGCCCGTGCCGCCGCACCTGTCTGTCCGTTGCCTGTCCCGTTTCCAGTACACGACCGTGTTCCTGCCTGCCGATCCTGTCCCGTCTTCCGACCATTCCGCCGTCTTCGCGCTGCTCGACGAGGCCGACGCGCCCGCAGGCGCGCCGCGCAGCCGGCTGCTGAGCGGCTGGCTCGGCGAGTGGCGCTGCGACGATCCGGCCACGCTCGAGGCGGTCTGGAGCGGTGCGCAGGCACAGATCGCCGCCGGGGCGCACGCGCTGCTGCTGGTCGACTACGAATGGGGCGTGCGGCTGGCCGGCGCCGGCACGCCCGGCGGCTGGAGCGAGCAGGCGCCGGGCGCGCTGCGGCTGCTGATGTTCTCGCGGCTGCAGCGGCTTGACACCGCGGGCGTGGCCGCCTGGCTGGCCGAGGCCGAGGGCCGCGCCGAGCCCGCGCCGGCCGCGGTGCTGGCGCCGCAGCCCGACGACGATGCGGATGCCTACGCCGCCGCGATCGCGCGCATCCACGCGCTGATCCGCGCCGGCGAGACCTACCAGGTCAACCACACGCTGAGGCTGCGCGGCCAGGCGGTCGGCACGCCGCTGGCGCTGTACCGGCGGCTGCGCGCGCTGCAGCCGGTGCCCTTCGGCGCGCTGCTGGCGCTGCCCGGCGACCGCTGGGTGCTGTCGTGCTCGCCGGAGCTCTTCGTGCGCCACGAGGCGGGCCGGCTGGAGGCGCGGCCGATGAAGGGCACCGCCGCGCGTCGCCCCGACGATGCGCAGGCCGATGCGGCCGCCGCCGCCTGGCTGGCCGCCGACATCAAGAACCGCGCCGAGAACCTGATGATCGTCGACCTGCTGCGCAACGATCTCGGCCGCATCGCCCGCACCGGCAGCGTGAAGGTGCCGGCGCTGTTCCGGGTCGAGCCCTACCGCACCGTCTTCCAGATGACCTCCACCGTCGAGGCCGAGCCGGCGCCCGGCGTCGATCTGCCGGCGGTGCTGCGTGCGCTCTTTCCCTGCGGCTCGATCACCGGCGCGCCCAAGCACCGCACGATGCAGCTGATCGAGTCGCTCGAGTCCTCGCCGCGGGGGCTCTACACCGGCGCGATCGGCTGGGTGGAGGCGCCCGCGCCGGGCAGCGACCGGCGGCTGGGCGACTTCGCGCTGTCGGTGGCGATCCGCACGCTGGAGCTGGGCGCGCCGTCCGGTCCAGCGCCGGGGCCGGGCGGCCTGCGCCCGGTCCGGCTGGGCGTGGGCGGCGGCATCGTGCTCGATTCGGTGGCCGAGGACGAGGCGGCCGAATGGCGGCTGAAGTCGCGCTTCGCCACCCGGCCCGATCCGGGCTTCACGCTGTTCGAGACGATCCGCGTCGAGGCCGGCCGGCCGCTGCGGCTGCCGGCGCATCTGGCGCGGCTGGGCGCCAGCGCTCAGGCGCTGGGCTTCGCCTTCGACCGGGAGGCGCTGCAGGCGGCGGTGCTCGCGCAGGCCCGGGCGCTGGCGGGCGAGCTCGTGCATCGGCTGCGGCTGGATCTGGCGCGCGACGGCGGCTGGCAGATCCGCCATGGCGTGCTCGCGCCGCTGCCCGACGGGCCGCTCGGCCTGCTGCCGCCGGGCCCGGCGCTGCCGGCGGCCGAGGCAGCGCTGCTGGCGCACAAGACCTCGCTGCGCGCCACCTACGACGCGGCGATCCGCGAGGCCGAGGCGCTGGGTGCCTTCGACCGTGCCTTCGTCAATGCGCGCGGCGAACTGACCGAGGGCGCGCGCAGCACGCTGCTGCTGCGCCTCGACGGCCGCTGGTGGACGCCGCCGGTGGCCGCCGGCGCGCTGCCCGGCGTGATGCGCGCGGCGCTGATGGCCGATCCGGCCTGGGCGCTGCAGGAACGGGTGCTGCATCCCGCCGATCTCGAGCGTGCCGAGGCGCTGGCGCTGTGCAACGCGCTGCGCGGTGTCTGCCCGGCCCGGCTGCATGGCTGTGCCAGCCTGGAGCAGCGCGGCTGAGCGAGGCCGGGTCTGTGCGGGTGGGCGGTCTTCCGGGGCATCACTACAGTACCCCGCCATGAGGAAGAAAGAGGAGATCCGCTCGTGACCAGCCTGTTGTTCTTGCTGCTGGCGGCTGCCGTCGGCTTCTGGATCGGCCGTGGCCAAGGCCGTGGCGAGGCGGCCCGCCAGGTGGCGGCGCTGCAGTCCGAGGTCGATGCGCGCGAGACCCGCGACCGTGCCGCCCAGGCGGCCGCGCTGAGCGAAGCCCAGTCGGCGCTGACCCGCGCCCAGGCCGCCTGCCGCGCCGAGGTCGAGGCGCTGAACCAGCGCCTGGCCGAGACCCGGCGCCAGTCGGAGGCGGCGGTGGCGGCGCTGCGCGAGGAGCAGGCCCGCGCCGCCAGCGAGCGCCAGTCGCTGCAGCAGCGCGCCGAGGCGCTGTCGGCGCAGGTCGATGCGGAAGCGGCCCGGGGCGCCGCGCTCTCGAGCCAGCTCGAGACGGCGCAGGCGGCCCGTCAGGCCGACGAGCGTCGGCTGCAGGCGCTGCAGCAGTCCGGCGAGGCGGCCGCCCGGGCGTCGACGGCGCTGGCCCGCGAGGCCTACCAGGCGGTGAAGTCGCTGCGCGACGAGCTGGCGGCCGAACGCGCCGCCCATGCGCAGACGCGCGAGCAGCACGGCGCGCTGGCGCGCGAGGCCTACACCGCGCTGCGCCGCGCGGCCTGAGCCCGGCGGGTCCTTGCGTTCAGAGCAGCGGCTCGAGCCGCTGCAGCGCGCGCCGGTAGGGCGCGTCGTGCATCAGCTCGTCCCAGGTCAGCGGCGGGGTCTGAGGCAGCAGCGCCAGGCGGCGCGCCTCGCTGTCGGGGTTCTGGCGCCAGTCGCCGCGCTCCAGCGCCGCCTGCAGGCCGTCGAGCAGCTCGTCGACCGCGCGGCCGCCGTCGAGCGACTGGTTGCACAGCAGCACCATGTCGCAGCCGGCGCTCAGCGCCAGCGTCGCGGCCTCGGTGTAGCTCAGCACCGCGCCGTCCTTCACGCCGGGCACGCGGCGTGCGCCTTCCATGCTCAGGTCGTCGCTGAAGATCACGCCGGTGAAGCCGAGCTGCTCGCGCAGCACCGTGTTCAGCCAGCGCGACGAGTAGCCCGCCGGCCGCGCGTCGACCTGCGGATAGATCACATGCGCCGGCATCACGCTGGTGAGGCTGGTGGAGAGCCACTCGTAGGGGCGGGCGTCGTCGGTCAGGATCGTCTCGAGCGTGCGCTCGTCGGTTGGCACCGCGACATGGCTGTCGGCCTCGGCCCAGCCGTGGCCGGGAAAGTGCTTGCCGCAGTTGGCCATGCCGGCCTGCAGCAGGCCCTGCATCAGGCTGCGCGCCAGCGTCGCGGCCACCCGCGGGTCGCGGTGGAAGGCGCGGTTGCCGATGACGCCGCTGCGGCCGTGGTCCAGGTCGAGCACCGGCGTGAAGCTCAGGTCGACGCCGCAGGCGCGCAGCTCGGCCGCCAGCACCCGGCCGGCGGCGCAGGCCATGTCGCAGGCGGTCAGCGCGCCGTGGCCTTCGCCCTGGGTCGCGTCGTTCATCCAGCGCTCGCCGAAGGCGCGCATCGGCGGCAGGTGGGTGAAGCCGTCGCTGCGGAAGCGCTGCACCCGGCCGCCCTCGTGGTCGACGCAGACCACGACGTCGGGCCGGATCGACTTGATCTCGGCCACCAGCCGGGTCAGCTGCGCGCGGTCCTGCCAGTTGCGGCCGAACAGGATCAGGCCGCCGGTGAGCGGATGCGCCAGGCGGCGGCGGTCGTCGTCGTTCAGCGTCAGGCCGGCGACATCGAGCACGACCGGTGCATGCGCCGGGACGATGGGCTCGAACTCGGGCTGAGCGGCCTTTTCGGCCTTCTTGGGCTTGTCGGACTTCTTGCGGGTGGGCATGGGGCGGGCCTCAGGGTTGGCGGGTCTCGACGACGACGAAGCTGGTGGCGTAGTCGCTCTCGTCGGTCAGGCTGACATGGGCGACGAGGCCCTGCTGGTCGAACCAGGCGGCCAGCGCGCCGTGCAGGCGGATCTCGGGCTGGCCGCTGGGGCGGTTGAGCGTCTCGCAGTCGCGCCAGCGCATCGGCGAGCGCAGGCCCAGGCCGATCGCCTTCGAGAAGGCTTCCTTGGCCGAGAAGCGGGTGGCGAGGTAGGCCACGCCGCGGGCCTCGACCCGCGCGCGGCGGGCGCGGAAGACCTCGATCTCGTTCGGGCCGAGCACCTTCTCGGCGAAGCGCTCGCCGTGGCGCTGCAGCGCCGCGCGGATGCGGCGGATGTCGCAGATGTCGGTGCCGATGCCGCGGACCATGCTCAGCGCGGCGCGAAGGCGCGCTGGATGCAGCGCTGGTAGTCGCGGATCGTCTCCGTGTAGCCCAGCTCCAGTGCGTCGGCCACCAGCGCGTGGCCGATCGACACCTCCTGCACGCCTGGCACCTCGCGCAGGAAGTCGCTCAGGTTGTCGCGGTTCAGGTCATGGCCGGCGTTGATCTCCAGGCCGGCGGCCAGCGCGGCCTCGGCGGCGGCGCGGTAGCGCGCCAGTGCCTCGGCCTGGCGCGGCGTGCCCCAGGCGCTGGCGTAGGCCTCGGTGTAGAGCTCGACCCGGTCGGCGCCGACCTCGCGCGCGGCGCGCATCATCTCGGGGCTCGGGTCCATGAAGAGGCTCACGCGCACGCCCAGCGCCTTGGTCTCGGCCACCATCGGCGCCAGCCGCTCGAGGTCGGCGGGAAAGGTCCAGCCGTGGTCGGAGGTGAACTGGCCGACCGTGTCGGGCACGAAGGTGGCCTGGTGCGGGCGGATCTCGCGGATCACGTCCATCAGGTTGTGGAAGGGGTTGCCCTCGATGTTGTATTCGACCTGCGGCCAGTCCTTCAGCAGTTCGGCCAGATCGCGCACGTCGTGGGCGCGGATGTGGCGCTCGTCCGGACGCGGGTGCACGGTGATGCCCTGCGCGCCGGCCTCCAGCACGAGGCGCGCCGCCTTCGTGACGCTCGGGATGCCGAGATGGCGGGTGTTGCGCAGCAGCGCGACCTTGTTCAGGTTGACCGACAGCGCGGTGCGGCTGCCACGGTGGCCGGCCTCGGGAGCGACGAGAGGGTTCATGGTGGGGTGGAAGGTTCGGTCAGCTTCTGGATCTCGACCATCAGCGCGCGGGTGCGCAGCATCGAGGTGTCCAGATGATAGTGAAGCAGGCCGCGCAGCAGCGTGCGCAGCGCCGGCAGCGCGCCGCGGCAGGCCTGGCGCAGGGCGGCCAGATCGCCGGCGGCCAGCGCTGCCTCCAGCGCATGCAGCGTCGCGCCGGACAGGCCGCCGGCACCGTCGATCGGCGTCACGCCCCGTTCGGCATGCAGGCCGTGGCGGGCCTGGGGCTCGACCGGCTGCTGCGTCTGCGTGACCCGGCCCAGTTCGGGCAGCACGCCCGATTCGCGCAGCAGGAACAGCTCGAAGGCGCGCAGGGCCGCGGCGGTGGCGGCCTCGTCGTCGCGGTCGAGCGCCGGCAGCGTCAGCGCGTAGGCATCGAACAGGCGCGGATGCGGATCGTGGCGCTGCAGCGCGCGCATCAGCAGCTCGTTGAGGTGGAATGCCGCCAGCAGCGCCGCGCCCGAGGGCATCGCCGCCACGCCGCTGCCGTCGGGCAGGGCGCCGGCCCATTCGGCGCTGCGCAGCAGGTGGATCTCGGGCGGTGCGGCCTCGTCGCGGCGCTCGGCGCGTCCGCCCAGCATGATCTGCAGGCGCTGGAAGGGCAGCAGCACGCTGCGCAGCTGCGAGTGCGGCCGCTTGGCACCCTTGGCGACCGCGGCGATGCGGCCGCGGTCTCGGGTCCACAGCTCCAGGATCAGGCTGGACTCGCTCCAGTCGTGGCGGTGCAGCACATAGGCGGCCAGCGGGGCCGGCGCGGCGCGTCGGCTGGTGGCCACCGGATCACTCGTAGCCGTAGCTCTTCAGGCGCTGCTCGTCGTCGGCCCAGCCGGAGCGGACCTTGACCCACACTTCCAGGAAGACCTTCTTGCCGGTCAGGCGCTCCATCTCGGTGCGGGCCTCGGTGCTGATGCGCTTGAGGCGCTCGCCGCCTTCGCCGATCACCATGCCCTTGTGCGCGTCGCGCTCGACGATGATGGTCGCGGCGATGCGGTTCAGGCGACCGCCCTCGACCTCCTCGTACTTGTCGATCTGCACCGTCGAGGTGTAGGGCAGTTCGTCGCCGGTCAGGCGGAACAGCTTCTCGCGGATCAGCTCGGCGGCGAGGAACTTGTCGCTGCGGTCGGTCAGCGCGTCGGCGTCGTAGAACCAGGGCTGCTCGGGCAGGTAGGGGCGGATGATGCCCAGCAGCCGCTCGGTGTCGGCCGGCCTGGTGGCCTGCAGCGGCACGAACTCGGTGAACGGGTGGCGCTCCTGCATCTGCTTGAGCCAGGGCAGCAGGTCGGCGCGGCGGTGGATCAGGTCGAGCTTGTTGGCGATCAGGAAGACCGGCTTGCCCTTCGGGATCATCGACAGCACCTTGGCGTCGTCCAGGCCGAAGCGGCCGGCATCGACCAGGAACAGCACCACATCCACATCGCCCAGCACCGACTGCACCGTCTTGTTCAGGTTGCGGTTCAGCGCCGCGGTACCCTTGACGGTGTGACGGGTCTGGAAGCCGGGCGTGTCGACGAAGACGAACTGGGTGTCGGCGTCGGTGGCGATGCCGGTGATGCGGTGGCGCGTCGTCTGCGCCTTGCGCGAGGTGATGCTGACCTTCTGGCCGATCAGCGAGTTCATCAGCGTCGACTTGCCGACATTGGGGCGGCCGACGATGGCGATCAGGCCGCAGCGGGTCGGGCCCTCGGGCTGGCCGCCCGGGCGGGCGGCGGCGAGCATGGCCTCCAGATCGGGCTGGAGCGACGGGGCGCCGTCGGCGGTCTCGTTCTCGGATTCGGAATCGGGAAGGTTCGGTTCGTTCGGAAGGGTCATTCGTGTTCGGCGCTGAGCCGCTCCAGGGCGATGCGGGCGGCTTCCTGCTCGGCGGCGCGGCGCGAGCGGCCTTCGCCGCGGGCCTCGACGCCATGGCTGGCGACCGCGCAGACGACGACGAAGGTCTGGTCATGGGCGCGGCCGCGGGTGGTCTCGATGCGGTATTCGGGCACGCTGTGGCGGCGCGCCTGCAGCCATTCCTGCAGCTGGGTCTTGGCGTCCTTGGCCCAGGCCTGGGTCGCGGTCTCGGAGATCAGCGGCGAGAACAGCCGGCGCACCAGCGCCTGGGCCGCGTCGAAGCCGGCATCGCGGTAGACCGCGCCGATGATGGCCTCCATCGCGTCGGCGAGGATGGACGGGCGCTGGGCGCCGCCGCCGCGGGCCTCGCCCTCCGACAGGCGCAGCATCGCCGGAATGCCCAGCGACAGCGCGATGCGGTGCAGCATGTCCTGGCGCACCAGATGCGCGCGGATGCGGGTCAGATCGCCCTCGGGCGAGTCGTCGTACTGATCGAACAGCAGGTCCGAGACGGCCAGGTTCAGCACCGCGTCGCCGAGAAACTCGAGACGTTCGTTGTGATCGGCGCCGTAGCTGCGGTGCGTGAGCGCCAGCACCAGCAGCTCCCGCTGGCGGAAGCTGTGACCGAGACGCTGCGAGAAGGCTTCGAGGGACGGATTCAAGGTCAGGACCTTTTTACTTCGATCGACCGCTGTACTTGATCAGCAGCGCCACCGGACCGAAGAGTTCGATCTCCTTGGCATAGGCGAAGCTGATGACGATGCGGTCATTGTCCTTCGTCACGTCCAGATCCTCGCCACTGATCGTGCTGATGGCGTACTCGACGGACTTGATCTTGTCAAATTCCGCGCGGATGCCCGGTACGGTGCTGGCGCCGCTGTCGGCGATGCGGCTGACCACCCGCTTGATCGTCAGGTATTCGTTGACGGTCGGGATCACGCGCATGGCCAGCAGTGCGGCCGAAGAGATCAGCACGGCCCAGAAGACCAGGCCGATCAGGGTGATGCCGCGCTGGCTGCGGGCGTGCGGGAGACGGGCGTTCATCGGATGGCGTCCTCGATGGCGGCGGGTCGCCGCGGCCGCAGAGCCGGCCGCCGTCCCGCGGGATGGCTGATAGGGCGGATGGACGGGGGTCAGTGGAAGGGGCCGATGCGCTTGACGTTGCCGAAGTTCATCCACACGAAGAAGGCCCGGCCGACGATGTTCTCGTCCGGCACGAAGCCCCAGAAGCGGGAGTCCTCGGAGTTGTCGCGGTTGTCGCCCATCATGAAATAGTGTCCGGCCGGAACCTTGCAGGTCACACCTTCTGCGGTATAGCTGCAGTTCTCCGAGCCGGGAAACTGGCGCGCACGCATGCCGTAGCTCGACGGCAGCGAGGGATCGACCAGGATGCGGTGGCTGTCCTCGCCGACCTGCTCGCGGAACTGGCGCGAGTAGGTGCGGCGGTCCTCGTCGTAGTAGTCCTCGAGCTGCTCGAGCGGCACCAGCTTGCCGTTCAGGTAGAGCTTCTGGTTGATGTAGGCGACCTCGTCGCCGGGAATCGCCACCACCCGCTTGATGAAGTCGATCGCCGGATCGACCGGATAGCGGAACACCATCACGTCGCCGCGGCGTACCGGCTCGTTGTCGATGATCTTCTTGTTGATCACCGGCAGGCGCACGCCGTAGTGGAACTTGTTCACCAGGATCAGGTCGCCGATCTCCAGCGTCGGGATCATCGAGCCCGACGGGATCTTGAACGGCTCGAACAGGAAGGAGCGCAGCACGAACACCATCAGGATCACCGGGAACAGTCCGGCGGTCCAGTCCAGCCACCAGGGCTGGGCCAGGATCTTCTGGCGCGCGCTCTCGACCTGGCTGTCGACCTGCTCGATGCCCTGGCGGGCGAGCTGGGCGCGGCGTTCGCCGTCCTCGCGGGTCAGCGCCGCGGCCGCGGCCAGCCGGCGCGGCAGGAAGACGAAGCGCTCGGCCAGCCAGTAGGCCATCGTCACGACGGTCAGCGTGAACAGCAGCAGCGAGAAGTTGCCGCTCCACTTGCCCAGATACCAGCCCGCGCCGTAGAGCGCAAGCAGGCCGTAGAGAATGCCGGTGAGGGGTCCCATCGATCGTCCGGTTCGGGTTGTTCGGGCGCGAGGCGGCGGGCCGGGCGCTCAGTCGTCCACCTGAAGGATCGCCAGGAAGGCCTCCTGCGGCACCTCCACCGAGCCGATCTGCTTCATGCGCTTCTTGCCCGCCTTCTGCTTCTCGAGCAGCTTGCGCTTGCGGGTGATGTCGCCGCCATAGCATTTTGCCAGCACGTTCTTGCGCAGCGCCTTGACGTCCTCGCGGGCGATGATGTTGGCGCCGATCGAGGCCTGGATGGCCACGTCGTACATCTGGCGCGGGATCAGCGTGCGCATCTTGGCCGCCACCGCGCGGCCGCGGAACTGGCTCTGCGAGCGGTGCACGATCATCGCCAGCGGATCGACCCGGTCGCCGTTGATCAGGATGTCGACCTTGACCACGTCGGCGGCGCGGTACTCCTTGAACTCGTAGTCCATCGAGGCGTAGCCGCGGCTGACGGACTTCAGCTTGTCGAAGAAGTCCAGCACGATCTCGGCCAGCGGCAGCTCGTAGGTCAGCATGACCTGCTTGCCGTGGTAGGCCATGTTCATCTGCACGCCGCGCTTCTGGTTGGCCAGCGTCATCACCGGACCGACATAGTCCTGCGGCATGTACAGGTGCACCGTGACGATCGGCTCGCGGATCTCCTTGATGCGGCCGACCTCGGGCATCTTGCTGGGGTTCTCGACCTCCAGCACCGTGCCGTCGTTCAGCTCGACCTCGTAGACCACGCTCGGGGCGGTGGTGACCAGATCCTGGTCGAACTCGCGCTCCAGACGCTCCTGCACGATCTCCATGTGCAGCAGGCCCAGGAAGCCGCAGCGGAAGCCGAAGCCCAGCGCCTGGCTGACCTCGGGCTCGAAGCGCAGCGAGCTGTCGTTGAGCTTGAGCTTTTCCAGCGCATCGCGCAGCTGCTCGTACTCGCTCGACTCCGACGGATAGAGGCCGGCGAAGACCTGCGGCTGGATCTCCTTGAAGCCGGGCAGGGCCTCGCTGGCGGGGCCGGCGTTGTTCGGCAGCTTCTTGTCCAGCGTCACCGTGTCGCCGACCTTGGCCGAGGCCAGCTCCTTGATGCCGCAGATCAGGAAGCCCACCTCGCCGGCGCGCAGGCAGTCGCGGTTCTCGCTCTTGGGGGTGAAGACGCCCAGGTGGTCGATCGGATAGACCGTGTTGGTCGCCATCAGGCGGATGCGCTCGTTCTTGTGCAGCGCGCCGTCGACCACGCGCACCAGCATCACCACGCCGACATAGTTGTCGAACCAGGCGTCGATGATCATCGCGCGCGGCGGGCCGTCCGGATCGCCCTTCGGCGGCGGCATGCGGGTGATGACCGCTTCCAGGATCTCGTCGATGCCCATGCCGGTCTTGGCCGAGCAGGGGATGCCGTCGGTCGCGTCGATGCCGATCACGTCCTCGATCTCGGCCTTGGCGTTGTCCGGGTCGGCGCTGGGCAGGTCCATCTTGTTCAGGACCGGCACCACCTCGACGCCGAGGTCGAGCGCGGTGTAGCAGTTGGCCACCGTCTGTGCTTCCACGCCCTGGCTGGCGTCGACCACCAGCAGCGCGCCTTCACAGGCCGACAGCGAGCGGCTGACCTCGTAGGAGAAGTCGACGTGCCCGGGCGTGTCGATCAGGTTCAGGTTGTAGGTCTTGCCATCCTTGGCCTTGTACTGCAGCGCGGCGGTCTGGGCCTTGATGGTGATGCCGCGCTCGCGCTCGATGTCCATCGAGTCGAGCACCTGGGCTTCCATCTCGCGGTCGCTCAGGCCGCCGCAGCGGTGGATCAGTCGGTCCGCCAGCGTGCTCTTGCCGTGGTCGATGTGGGCGATGATGGAGAAGTTTCTGATGTGATCCATGGCGTGCAGGTGCAGTGCGCTTCTTCGACGCTGGCCGGCAGCGGCAGGTGTGGCGGAAACATGTCGCGCGGACCGACAGGCTTCGGCGCAACGAAAAAAGGCGCGTCGTCCGAGCGATGACGCGCCTTCCGGCAGGCATTCAAGGGGCGGTCAGCCCGGTCAGCCCGGCATTGTAGCCAAAACCCCTCTGGCTGGCGGTTCAGCGGGCGGGGTTGGGGCGGATCAGCACGAACTGGGCCTCGCTGCCTCGCCGCACCAGCAGGCTGGCCGGGCGGCTGCGGTCGAGGCGGGCCACCAGCGCATCGAACTGGCGCGCGTCGGTCACTTCCGCCTGACCCAGGCCCAGGATCAGGTCGCCCTCGCGCAGGCCGGCCCGTGCGGCCGGGCCGTCGACCGCCTCGACCCGCACGCCGGCCTTCACGCGGGCCTCGCGGCGCTGTTCCGCGCTCAGGTCGCTCACCGTCAGGCCCAGCACGCTGGCGGCGACACCGGCGGCCGGTGCCTTGGGCTCGGCCTTGCCGCTGCGCGCGGCGGCCGGCTTCGTTTCCGGCTCGAGCTCGGCCACCGTCACGCCCAGGTCGCGGGTGGTGCCGCGGCGCCAGACCTGCAGCGTCGACTTGGTGCCCGGCTTCGTGTTGCCGACCAGACGCGGCAGGTCGTTCCACTTCTCGACCGCCTTGCCGTCGAAGCGGGTGACGATGTCGCCGGCCTCCAGGCCGGCCTTCTCGGCCGGGCTGCCGGGCTCGACCGAGCGCACCAGCGCGCCGGCCGCCTTGGCCAGGCCGAGCGATTCGGCCACGTCCTTGGTCACCTCGCCGATCTGCACGCCGATGCGCCCGCGCACCACCCGACCGCCGGCCTTGAGCTGGTCGGCCACGCGGTTGGCCTCGTCGATCGGGATCGCGAACGAGATGCCCATGTAGCCGCCCGAGCGGCTGTAGATCTGCGAGTTGATGCCCACCACCTCGCCGCGCAGGTTGATCAGCGGGCCGCCCGAGTTGCCGGGATTGATCGCGACATCGGTCTGGATGAAGGGCAGCATCTCGCCGGTGTCGCGTGCCTTGGCGCTGACGATGCCGGCGGTGACGGTGTTGTCGAGGTCGAAGGGCGAGCCGATCGCGATCACCCATTCGCCCACGCGCAGCCGGTTCACGTCGCCGAAGCGCACGGTGGGCAGGCCGCTGGCCTCGATCTTCAGCACGGCCACGTCGGTGCGCTTGTCGGCGCCGACGACACGCGCCTTGAACTCGCGCTTGTCGGTCAGGCGCACGATCACCTCGTCGGCGCCGTCGATCACATGCGCGTTGGTCATCACCAGACCGTCGGCCGAGACGATGAAGCCCGAGCCGACACCGCGCGGCGTGTTGCCGCCGCTGTCCTCGTCGTCGGGCTGGGGCTGACCGCGGCGCGGCATCGGCACGCCGAAGAAGCGGCGGAAGAACTCCTGCATCTCCTCGTCGGGGCCGGCCTGTCCGCGCGCGGCGGTCGCCACCTTCGCGGTGGTGCGGATGTTGACCACCGCCGGGCCGACCTGCTCGACCAGATCGGCGAAGTCGGGCAGGCCGCGGGCCAGTGCCGCGCTGCCCGACTGGGCGGCGGTCGCGGTCACGCTGGTCGGCGTGCCTTGTGCGGTGGCGTCATGGGACGAGGTCAGCGCCGCGACGAGCGCGGTCGCGCCCAGCAGCGCGGAGCCGGCCATCAGCCAGCGTCGCGACGGGCGGGTGATCGGGTGCGGTGCGGAAGTGTCGGACATCGTGGATCGCTGTGAAGGAAGGATCAGGGCTTGCGCTTGCGCTCGAGGCTGCCGGTGAACTGCTGCAGCGTGGCCGGCGGCACGGCGCCGACCGCGGTCACCCACCAGTCGCCCAGCCGCCGGCTCAGCGCACTGGTGCTGCCGACGGTGGCGGGTGTCTCGCGGCGGCTCACGCCGGCGACATGGGGCTCGATGAAGAGGGAGACATTGGCCAGGCCGTCGCTGTAGACCGCCTGCAGCACGCTGGCGCCCGCGCCCGGGGGCTGCGAGACCGGCTGGGGCTCGGCCGTGGAACGTGGCGTCGGCCACGGCGTGATCGGTCGGCGCAGCACCCGCTGGGCGACGAAGCCCGACACCGGCGCGCGCAGGCTCCAGCCTTCCGCGCCCAGATCGGTCGGCTGGTAGCTGGGCCGGCTGATCTGGTAGCCCTCGAGCTGGTTCATCTCCTGCAGCAGCTGCTGGGGCTGCAGCTTGCCGCCGATCTGGAGCTCGCTGAAGGCGGTCGACTCGAGCACCTCGCCCTGCGGGCCCAGCAGGTCGGAGCGCAGCAGCAGGCCGGTGCGGCGCTCCAGCCAGAGGCGCCGGGCATAGCGCATCGTGTCGCGCGGCCGCAGCGTCACGACCTGGGCCTCGAGTCCGGCCACCCGGTCGTCCGCTTCCAGCATCAGCTCGTAGGAGTCGGCCAGCCGGCCGGAGTCGCCGGGCGGCAGTGGCTGCGGGAAGCGGCCGAGCAGGTCGCGCTGCTCGATCAGCGCGCTGCGACGGGCGGGCCAGAGCACATGGATGGTGTCGTTGTGGCGGAACACCCGGCGCATCTGGCCGTCGAGGGCCTCGATGCGCTCGATCTGCTCGCGGCCGTCGCAGTAGTGGGTGATGCGCGAGCTGCTGATCTGGCCGCCGCTGCTGGTCACATAGGTGCCGACATAGCTCTGCTGCAGGCCGGCATCCTGGATGCGGCGCAGCAGCGTGCCGAGATCGGCGGTGGCGGTGCTGCCGATGGTGGGGCTCGCCGGGTGACCGGGGGCCGCCGCATGCGCCCCAGGCATCAGCAGCGCGCCACCGAGCAGGGTGGCCGCCGCGGCGCGGGACAGGCCCGCCTGAAGGTGGATCCTCATGGATGCGTGCCGACGGGGGCGCTCAGCGTGCAGGCACCGTCTCGAAGGAGGTGCTGCGCAGATAGCCCGGAGCCGGGCCGAGGCTGGCGCCGTCATGGAGATGCTGGTGGTGGGCATTGACATAGCGGATCAGGTCGGCTGCATCGCCCTCGGGGCCGGTCGGGGTCTGCACCCGCACGGTCTGCACCTCAGGCGCCGTCGGTGCGGGCGTGCTGACCGCCAGCTGGCCTGCGCCGCTGGTCAGTGCATCGGGCCGGGTCACCAGCACGGCACCGGCCACCAGCGCCACGCCGGCCGCCATGCCGACCGGCGCGACCCAGCGGCGCATGCGCATGCCCAGACTGCGCTGCACCGGCAGGCCGACGACCTGGGCGGTGTGCTCGACCTGTTCGCGGGGCGGCTCCGGCTGGAGCATTGGCTGGGGCGCCAGCACGACCGGCTCGCGGGCCAGCCGCTCGCGCACGCCGGCCAGGAAGGCCGCGTCGCTGGCGCTGCGCTGTCCGAGATCCTCCGAGCGCAGCACGTCGCCGATCAGATGGTAGGCATGCCACTGGGCGCGGTCGTCCTCGTCCTGGCGCCACTGGCGGCAGACCGCCTGGACCAGGTCGCGGTCGGCCTCGCCGTCCATCAGGGCTGACAGTCTCTCGCGCGAGCGGACACGCTCCGCAGGCAGATCAGATTCGCTCATCACTCGCTCCAGGCCGGGCTGCAGGATTCACCAGCGCCGACCCTGTTGGGTATCCAGAAGAGGGCGCAGCCGCGTGGCAATCGCCTCCCGCGCACGAAAGATGCGCGAGCGCACGGTGCCGATCGGACACGCCATCACCACGGCGATCTCGTCGTACGAGAGCCCTTCGATCTCGCGCAGCAGGATGGCCTGGCGCAGGTCGTCGGGCAGGGCCGCGATCGCGGCGTTGACCGTGTCCGCGATCTCGCGGCTGGCCATCAGCGCTTCCGGCGTCTCGTCATGGCTTAGTTCATGTTCACGCCGTTCGGTTCCCTCGTCATCCTGGCTGGCGGAGGCCAGCGCGCTCTCGGTCATGACCGGATCGCGCTTCAGGTCGGCCAGCGCCTTCTTGGCGGTGTTGACCGCGATGCGATAGAGCCAGGTGTAGAAGGCGCTTTCCCCCCGGAACTGGGGGATGGCCCGGTAGGCGCGGATGAAGGTTTCCTGCGCGATGTCGGGCACCAGGTCGACATCGCGGACAAATCGGCCGATCAGGCGCTCGATCCGGCGCTGGTACTTGACCACCAGCATCTCGAAGGCCTGCATGTCGCCCTGGCGGACCCGTTCGACCAGTTGTTGATCGGCGTCGTCGCTCATCGCTCAGCAGGGGGCAAGGGGGTGGGGGAGGACGGCAGCGGCGCCGTGGCCGCCGGCCGGGCCTGCAGCGTGCAGCGCAGCCGATGCCACTCGTCGGGCTGATCGCGGCGAGCCAGCGCGAGCCAGCGTGGCCGCTCGGTCCGGAGCCTGATGCGCAGCAGCAGCCAGTCTCCGGCATCGACGTGGCAGACCGGTTCGCCGGGCCGGCCGTCGAGATGCCAGTCGGGATGGCTGTCCGTCGGCGGCTGCAGCTGGACGATCCGGCCTGACGGCAGCTCGCGCAGCATCCGGCGCACCAGAAAGAGCTGCCCGGCCAGGGCCGACAGCGCGGTCAGCAGCGGCAGAACGGGGAGTGCCGGCGGCACGGTGTCGACCGCGAGTCCGTGATGCCAGAGCAGCCAGCCCGCCACCAGCAGTGGTGGCGGCAGCAGACTGGCGCGCAGCAGGCCGGACCAGCGCGGGTCCGGGCGCAGCATGAAGGTCGCCGGCTCCAGCAGGGTCCGGGCCATCGCCGCCTGACGTCTTCGGCAACGGGGTGCGGCTCAGACGCGGCGGATGACCAGGGTGCCGTTGGTGCCGCCGAAACCGAAGTTGTTCTTCACGGCGACATCGATGCGCATCTCGCGCGCGGTGTTCGCGCAGTAGTCGAGATCGCACTCCGGATCCTGGTTGAAGAGGTTGATCGTCGGCGGCGAGATCTGGTGATGCAGACCGAGCACGGTGAACACCGACTCGATGCCGCCGGCGCCGCCCAGCAGGTGGCCGGTCATCGACTTGGTCGAGTTGACCACCAGCTTCTTCGCGTGATCGCCGAAGGCCAGCTTGATCGCGTTGGTCTCGTTGACGTCGCCCAGCGGCGTCGAGGTGCCGTGCGCGTTGACGAACTGGACCTCGTCGGCATTGACGCCGGCATTGCGCAGCGCCATCTGCATCGAGCGGCGCGGGCCGTCGACGTTCGGGGCGGTCATGTGATAGGCGTCGCCGCTCATGCCGAAGCCGGCGATCTCGGCGTAGATCTTGGCGCCGCGCTTCTTCGCGTGCTCGTACTCCTCGAGCACCATCACGCCGGCGCCTTCGCCGAGCACGAAGCCGTCGCGGTCCTTGTCCCACGGGCGCGACGCGGTCTTCGGATCGTCGTTGCGGGTGGACAGTGCACGCGCCGCGGCAAAGCCGCCCATGCCCAGCGGCGAGACGGTGGACTCGGCGCCGCCGGCCACCACCACGTCGGCGTCGCCGTACTCGATCATGCGAGCGGCCATGCCGATGCTGTGCAGGCCGGTCGTGCAGGCCGTCACCAGCGCCAGATTCGGGCCCTTGAAGCCGCACTGGATGGAGACATGGCCGGAAATCATGTTGATGATCGAGGCCGGGACGAAGAACGGCGAGATGCGGCGCGGGCCACGTTCGCGGTATTCGTCGTGGGTGTTCTCGATCATCGGCAGGCCACCGATTCCCGAACCGACCATCACCGCGATGCGCTCGGCGAATTCCTCGCTCAGCGCCTCGCCGGTGGGCAGGCCGGCATCCTTCACGGCCTGCAGCGAGGCCGCGATGCCGTAGTGGATGAAGGCGTCCATGTGACGCGCTTCCTTGGCCGGGATGTAGTCCTCGATCCGGAAGCCCTTGACCTCACCCGCGAAGCGCACCGACAGGTTCGATGCGTCGAAATGGGTGACATGGTCGATGCCGGACTTTCCGGCGACGATGCTGGCCCAGGACTCGTCCACGGTGTTGCCCACCGGGGTGACGAGGCCCAGACCGGTCACGACAATGCGGCGACGGGTCATGCGGATGCGGAGTGCGGTCGGTTGGGAATGGTGCGCGTCAGGCTCAGGCCTGGTTGGCCTTGGCGTAGTCGATCGCGGCCTGGACGGTGGTGATCTTCTCGGCTTCCTCGTCCGGGATCTCGATGCCGAACTCGTCTTCCAGGGCCATGACCAGCTCGACGGTGTCCAGCGAGTCGGCGCCCAGATCGGCGACGAAGGCCTTCTCGGCCGTCACTTCTTCCTCGGCCACACCGAGTTGTTCGGCAATGATCTTCTTGACGCGTGCTTCGATGTCGCTCATTTCTCTCCTCCGAGAGGGTTGGTGCAAAAACAGCCTGCGATTCTAAGGGCTTCGTGAGGCAATTCACTGAAAGCCCGTCCCGATGATCCGCGCAGGGCAGACGGATCACCCGGACATCAGTTCATGTACATGCCGCCGTTGACATGCAGCTCGGTGCCGGTGATGTAGCCGGCGGCCGGCGAGGCCAGGAAGGCCACCGCCTCGGCGATGTCCTGCGGCGAGCCCAGGCGGCCCAGCGGGATCTTGGCCAGCAGCGCGTTCTTCTGCGCTTCCGGCAGCACTTCGGTCATGTCGGTGGCGATGAAGCCGGGGGCCACGCAGTTGACGGTGATGTTGCGGCTGCCCAGCTCCTGGGCCAGCGAGCGGGTCATGCCCGCCACGCCGGCCTTGGAGGCGCAGTAGTTGGCCTGGCCGGGGTTGCCCGCGGCGCCCACCACCGAGGTGATGTTGACGATGCGGCCGAAGCGCTGCTTCATCATCGGCTTGATCGCGGCGCGGCAGGCGCGGAAGACCGACTTCAGGTTGGTGTCGATCACCGCGTCCCAGTCGTCGTCCTTCAGGCGCATGGCCAGCGTGTCGCGGGTGATGCCGGCGTTGTTGACCAGCACATGCAGGCCGCCATGCTGCTTGACGATGCCGTCGATGGCGGCGTCCAGCGCGGCGGCGTCGGTGACATTGAGCGTCAGGCCCAGGCCGCCGAACGGGGCCAGTGCCTCGCCGATCGCGGCCGAGCCGCTGTCGCTGGTGGCGGTGCCGATGACCTTGAAGCCCCGCTCGGCCAGCAGCAGCGCGATCGCGCGGCCGATGCCACGGCTGGCGCCGGTGACGAGAGCAACCTGTTGAGCTTGGGCGGGAGCGTTCATGCGAGCAGGGTCTTGACTTCGGCCAGGGTGACCGGATCGAGGATCGTGGCGGAGGCGAGTTCGGCGTCGATGCGCTTGACCATGCCGGCGAGCACCTTGCCGGGGCCGCATTCGACCACATGGGTCATGCCGCGCGCCTTCAGCGCGCCCACCAGCTCGACCCAGCGCACCGGGCCGAAGGCCTGGCGGTAGAGCGCGTCGCGGATCGCGTCCGCGTCGGTCGGCGTGGCGACGTCGATGTTGTTCAGCACCGGGATCTGCGGCGCCTGGATCGTGATCGAGGCCAGACGCTCGCGCAGCCGCTCGGCGGCCGGCTTCATCAGGCTGGAGTGGAAGGGCGCGGACACCGGCAGCGGCAGCGCACGCTTGGCGCCCAGGCCTTTCAGCACCGCGCAGCCCGCTTCGACGCCGGCCTTGGAGCCGGCGATGACGGTCTGCTTCGGGTCGTTGAAGTTGACGGCCTCGACCACTTCGCCCGATTCGGCCGCTGCCTTGGCGCAGCCCTCGCGCACCGTGGCGGCGTCCAGACCCAGGATCGCGGCCATGCCGCCGGTGCCGACCGGCACCGCGTCCTGCATCGCCTGGGCGCGCAGGCGCACCAGCGGCAGCGCATCCATCAGCGTCAGGCTGCCGGCCGCGACCAGCGCGGTGTACTCGCCCAGCGAGTGGCCGGCGACGATCGCCGGTGCGCCGCCGCCCTCGGCCAGCCACGCGCGGTAGTTGGCGATGCCGGCGGTCAGCATGACCGGCTGGGTGTTGGTGGTCAGGTCCAGCGCCTCCTTCGGGCCCTCGCCGATCAGGCGGGCGACATCCTCGCCGAGGGCGGCACTGGCTTCTTCGAGGGTGGCACGCACGGCGGGGTGGTCGCCCCAGGCCGAGAGCATGCCCACCGACTGCGACCCCTGGCCGGGGAACACGAAGGCGAACGCGGTCATGTGAGATCCGTGAGTTGTCGTGGAGGGAGCGGGGTGGTGCCGGGCAGCGGACTCAGAAGTCCAGCAGCACCGAGCCCCAGGTGAAGCCGCCGCCGACGCCCTCGAGCAGCAGCGTCTCGCCGCGGCGGATGCGGCCGTCGCGCACGCCGGCGTCCAGCGCCAGCGGGATCGACGCCGCCGAAGTGTTGCCGTGCTGGTCGACGGTGACGATCACCTTCTCCAGCGGCAGCTTCAGCTTGCGGGCGGTGCCCTGCATGATGCGGATGTTGGCCTGGTGCGGGATCAGCCAGTCGATGTCGGCCTCGGTGCGGCCGGCCTTCTCGAGGCTGGCGCGCGCGGTCTTCTCCAGCACGCCCACGGCGAGCTTGAAGACGGCCTGGCCGTCCATGCGCAGCAGCGGCACGCCGCTGATCCGGCCGCCCGAGACGGTGCCGGGAACGCACAGGATGTCCAGATGGCGGCCATCGGCATGCAGGTCGGTGGCCAGGATGCCGGGCGTGTCGGAGGCCGACAGCACCACCGCGCCGGCGCCGTCGCCGAACAGCACGCAGGTGGTGCGATCCTTGAAGTCGAGAATGCGCGAGAACACTTCCGCGCCGATCACCAGCGCATTGCGGGCGCTGCCGGCGCGCACCATGGCGTCGGCGACGGTCAGCGCATAGACGAAGCCCGAGCACACCGCCTGCACATCGAAGGCCGGGCAGCCGTGCAGGATGCCGAGCTTGCGCTGCACGATGGTCGCGGTCGACGGGAAGACCATGTCCGGCGTCGAGGTCGCGACGATGATCAGGTCGATGTCGGCGCCGGTGAGCTGCGCGGCCTCGAGCGCGCGCCGTGCCGCCTCCACCGCCAGATCGCTGGCGTTCTGGGTGTCGTCGACGAAGTGGCGGGCGCGGATGCCGGTGCGCTCGACGATCCAGTCGTCCGAGCTCTCGATGCCGTCAGCCGCCAGGCGGGCGACCAGATCGGCGTTGCTCAGGCGTTGCGGGGGCAGCGCACTGCCGGTGCCGGAAATGCGCGAATGGCGGGGTGTGGGGGTGGTCATGCAGCGTGACGGGCTGCCGGGGGCTCGTTCGCCGCCGACGTGCCGGCACCGGGCAGGGCCTGCAGCGTGGCGAG
Source organism: Sphaerotilus sp. FB-3 (assembly GCF_023706025.1). NCBI lineage: Bacteria > Pseudomonadati > Pseudomonadota > Betaproteobacteria > Burkholderiales > Sphaerotilaceae > Sphaerotilus > Sphaerotilus sp. FB-3. Next base: position 123,388 of record NZ_BQWE01000034.1, read on the forward strand.
GATCCGATCATGCACCCGGTCGAGCAGGCGGTTCCGGGCGGCATCATACGCCCGATTCAGCGCGTTCTCGAAGGCGAGCGCATCGGCCGAGCCGTGGCTCTTGAACACCAGGCCGCGCAGGCCCAGCAGCGCCGCGCCGTTGAAGCGGCGGTGATCGAGCCGCCGCGAGAAGCGCTTGAGCATCGGCATCGCCAGCATCGCCACCATCTTGGTCAGCGGCGTGCGGGTGAACTCCTGCTTCAGGAAGCTGGTGATCATGCCGGCCAGGCCTTCGGCGGTCTTCAGCGCGACATTGCCGACGAAGCCGTCGCAGACGACGAGGTCGGTCGTGCCCTTGAAGATGTCGTTGCCCTCGACATTGCCGTGGAAGTTGATGTGACCGGCCGCGGAGACGGCGCGCAGCAGTTCGCCTGCACGCTTGATCGTCTCGTTGCCCTTGATCGCTTCCTCGCCGATGTTGAGCAGGCCCACGGTCGGGGCCTCCTTGCCGTCGACGGCCGAGACCAGCGCGCTGCCCATGACCGCGAACTGCAGCAGATGTTCTGCGCTGCAGTCCACGTTCGCCCCGAGGTCGAGCATGGTCGTGAAGCCGTCGTGCTGGTTGGGCATGACGCTGGCGATGGCCGGCCGATCGATGCCGTCCAGGGTCTTCAGCAGATAGCGGGCCACCGCCATCAGTGCGCCGGTGTTGCCTGCGGAGACGCAGGCGTCGGCCATCGTCACGCCATTGCCGTCGGGCTTGACCTGCTGGATGGCCACACGCATCGACGAGTCGCGCTTCTTGCGCAGGGCGACTTCCACCGGGTCGTCCATCTCGACGACTTCGGAGGCGATCACCATGCGGCAGCGCGCCCAGCCGGCGGCGGGCGCGAGCGCCTGTTCGGTGCCCACAAGCACCAGCTCGGCATCGGGATGCCGGTCAAGAAAGGAGCGGCATGCGGGCAGCGTCACGGAAGGGCCGTGATCGCCCCCCATGCAGTCCACCGACAGCCGGACCGTGCGGGTCGTGTCGTTCAAGGCAGGGCAGATTGGGTGTCAGTGCCGGCAGGCATGCCGGCAACCGGCAAGACTCAGGCGTCGGCCTTGGTCTTCAGGACCTTGCGGCCACGGTAGAAGCCGGTCGGGCTGATGTGGTGACGCAGATGGATTTCGCCGGTGGTCGACTCGACCGCGGTGCCCGGGGTGGTCAGGGCATTGTGCGAACGGTGCATGCCACGCTTGGACGGCGACTTCTTGTTTTGCTGGACGGCCATGTTGAGACTCCTGAATCCTGGTTTTCCGATTGGAAAAGCTTTCGATTGTAGCACGACCTCCCGCCGGGTTCCGAATGCTCCCGGACTCGAGGGGCATCGGGGTGGCCGGGTGTTGCTGTCGCGCCGCGTCAGCCGGTGCTGCCGCCATCGTCCGTGCCCGGATCTCGGCGCAGCCGGGCCAGCACCGCGAACGGGTTCGGGCGCCCTGAGGCGCTTTCCTCCGCGGCGGCATCGCCTGCCGGCGCGGGCGCCGCAGGCTGGCCGTCAGGCAGGGCTTCACCCCGGTCGAGCCGGACCTCGACTGGGCAGGTCTCATGGCGAGCCACCGGGGGCAGTTCCATCAGCAGTTCGTCCTCGACCAGCTCGAGCAGGTCGAAGGTGCGGCTCAGCGCCAGCACATCGTCCTCGCTGTCGGCGTCGAGTTCGGCCGCCTGGGTCTCGTTGGCGACGAACAGGAAGCTGCGCTCGAAGGCCAGTGCGGTGGCCACCGGCTCGAGACAGCGCTGGCAGGGCAGGTCCAGCTCGGCCGAGCCGCTCAGGTGCAGCCACAGTTCGGGCTCGGCGCCGCGGCGCGGGCGCAGTTCGGGCTCGGCATGCCAGCGCACTGCCGGCTGGTGCGCCGCATCGGCGTTCTCGTGCAGGCACTCGACCAGGCGCTCGAAGCCGGCCAGCGGCTCGTCGCCGCCCAGCGTCTCGCCCGACTCGATGAAGGCCCGCACGTCGAGGCGGCGGGGCTTGAATTCGCGTGCTTTCATGACGCGAAGTATGACGCGAAGTGTCGGGGCCGGCCTTCGGCGCGGCCACAATCCGGCCATGTCCGACACTGTCCTTCATCCCCCCCGCATGGCACGGCCGCCGCTGGTGCTGGCCTCGACCTCGCGCTATCGGCGCGAGCTGCTGGCCCGGCTGCGCCTGCCTTTCGAGGTCCGCGCGCCCGAGGTCGACGAGACGCCGCAGCCTGGCGAGACGCCCGCCGCCCTGAGCGAGCGGCTTGCGCTGGCCAAGGCGCGTGCGGTCGCCGCTGCGCATCCGCAGGCCATCGTCATCGGCTCCGACCAGGTCGCCGAGCTCGACGGCCAGCCGATCGGCAAGCCCGGTCACCATGAGGCCGCCGTCGAGCAGCTGCGTGCGATGCGCGGCCGCAGCGTGGTCTTCCACACCGCGGTGGCGGTGCTGCGCCACGACACCGGCTTCGAGGCGGTGCGCCGCGTGCCGGTCACGGTGCGGGTGCGTTCGCTCAGCGAGGTCGAGATCGAGACCTACCTGCGGCTGGAGCAGCCCTACGACTGCGCCGGCAGCGCCAAGTGCGAGACGCTGGGCATCACGCTGCTCGACGCGATCGAGTCGGATGATCCGACCGCGCTGGTCGGGCTGCCGCTGATCGTGACCTCCGCGCTGCTGCGTGCGGCAGGGCTCGATGCGCTGGCGGTGCTGGCCGGTCATGGAGGTGGCGCATGAGCACGACGACGAAGAGCGGGCCGAAGGGCCGTCTCTGGCTGGTGCCTAACACGCTGGACCTGGGCACGCTGCGCGAGGGCCAGCCGGTGCCCGACCTGCAGCAGGTGCTGCCGCTGGGCGCGATCCGCGTCGCCGCAGGCCTGTCGCACTGGGTGGCGGAGAACGCGCGCAGTGCGCGGGCGCTGCTCAAGCGGGTCGATGCGGTGGTGCCGCTGGCGCAGCCGCTGCAGGCGCTCTCGATCCGCGAGCTGCCGCGCCCGCCCAAGGGTCGAGCTGACCCGAAGGCCCCGGCGCCCGACTGGGCCGGGCTGCTGGCGCCGGCGCTGACCGGGCACGATGTCGGCCTGGTGTCGGAGGCGGGCCTGCCTGCGGTGGCCGATCCCGGCGCCGAGCTGGTGCGGGTCGCGCATGCGCAGGGCATCACGGTGATGCCGCTGTCGGGGCCCAGCTCGCTGATCCTGGCGGTGGCCGCCAGCGGCCTCAACGGCCAGAGCTTCGCCTTCGTCGGCTACCTGCCGACCGACGCGGCCGAGCGCACCCGGCGCCTGCGCGACCTGGAGGCGCACTCCAGGCGCTGGCAGCAGACGCAGCTGCTGATCGAGACGCCCTACCGCAATGCCGCGATGGCGCAGGCGCTGCTGGCCGCGCTCAGCCCGCAGACCTGGCTGAGCATCAGCTGCGGGCTGACGCTGGAGGGCGGGTCGACCCGCACGCTGCGGGTCGCGCAGTGGCGCGTGTCGCCGCCGGAGCTGCCCGGCGACGTGCCGGCGGTGTTCGCCTTCCTGGCCTGAACGGTCCGGGCCGCGGCGCGGGCGGCCTCAGGTTTTCAGACCCTCAGGTCGGCACCTTGCCGCCGAGCAGCGCGGCGACCTTGCGCCGCGGCTTGATGAAGCGCGAGATCGAGCTGCGCGAGCCCGGTGCGGCCGGCACCGCGGCCTGCTTCTCCCAGACTGGCGAGGCGTTCGGATCGGCCTCGTAGGGCTGGTCGAAGAAGGGATCCTTCGGCGCCTGGCGGGGCGCACGCACGGGCGGCGCCGACGGCACGAAGGCCGGGCGGCTGCCGTCCTCGGCGAACTCGCTGCGGGGCGCGGTGCGGCGAGGTGCGCGCTCCTCGTCGTCGTCGCGGTGGCGACGGCGCGGCCGGTCGTCCTCGATGACGAAGGGCTCCAGATCGATCTTGCGCTTGATCAGCTTCTCGATGTCGCCCACCAGGCGCGCGTCGTCGCGGGTGGCCAGCGTGATCGCGATGCCCGAGGCGCCGGCGCGGCCGGTGCGGCCGATGCGGTGCACATAGTCCTCGGCGTTGAAGGGCACGTCGAAGTTGAAGACCGCGGGCAGGTCGGCGATGTCGATGCCGCGCGCGGCGACGTCGGTGGCCACCAGCAGGTCGACCTCGCCGGCCTTGAAGGCGGCCAGCGACTTCAGGCGCTCGTCCTGCGACTTGTCGCCGTGCAGCGCCGCGGTGCGCAGGCCGTCGCGCTCGAAGGAGCGCGCCAGCCGGGCCGCGCCGAGCTTGGAGTTGACGAAGACGATGGCCTGGCGGATCTCGCGCTGGCGCAGGATCTGCACGATGGTGCGGCGCTTGTCCTCGTCGGCGACTTCGTAGAAGCGCTGCTCCACCGTCGAGGCGGTGGCGTTCGGGCGCGCTACCTCGACCAGGATCGGATCCTGCAGATAGCTCTGCGCCAGCTTCTTGATCTCGGGCGAGAAGGTGGCCGAGAACAGCAGCGTCTGGCGGGCCTTGGGCAGGAAGCTCAGGATGCGCTGCAGGTCGGGCAGGAAGCCGATGTCGAGCATGCGGTCGGCCTCGTCGAGCACGACGTACTCGACCTGGCCGAGGTTGCAGTTCTTCAGCTGGATGTGGTCGAGCAGCCGGCCCGGCGTGGCGATCAGCACCTCGACGCCGCGCTTGAGCTCGGCCGTCTGCGGGTTCATGTCGACGCCGCCGAAGACGCAGGCCACGCGCAGCTGGCTGTGCCTGGCGTAGGTCTTGACGTTGACCGCGACCTGGTCGGCCAGCTCGCGCGTCGGGGCCAGCACCAGCGCGCGCACCGGGTGGCGTGCGGGCGAGGCGCTGGCGTTCTCGTGGCGCATCATCTTCTGCAGCAGCGGCAGCGAGAAGGCGGCCGTCTTGCCGGTGCCGGTCTGCGCCGCGCCCATCACGTCGCGGTTCTCCAGCACGATCGGGATCGCCTTGGCCTGGATCGGGGTCATCGTCTCGTAGCCGGCGTCGACGATCGCCCGCAGCAGCTTGGCGTCCAGCGGCAGGGTGTCGAAACGGGCGGGTGCGGCGACGGCCTCGGGGGGCGGGGCGGTCACGGCGTCTTCGGGTTGGTGCGTCATCACCTCGCGATTATCCTGCGGTTGAGGGGCCTGCCGGCACCGGCGACGTGAATTGCCCACGACCGGGCCCTGCCGCTGGCCGTCGGCCGCGCGCGGAATCGGCAAATTGACACGCGATGCCCGCTCCGGCGCGGGGCCGGCCGCCCTGGGCACGATGCGTCACGGAAAACCCTAAGCACAATCCGGGAGAATCGACCGTGCAGGGCCGATGGGGCGGTGCCGCCGCCCGCTCGATGCCTTGCTCGATTGCTTTCTTGCGCCTTCTGAACCTTCTTCAACTTCCTTCTGATCCTTCGCGAGATCCTTCACCCATGAGCCAGACCTCTTCTTCTCCCATCGTCGTGCAGCCGGTGATCATGGCCGGCGGCAGCGGCACGCGGCTGTGGCCGCTGTCGCGCGCGGGCTATCCGAAGCAGTTCCTGGTGCTGGGCGACAGCAACCGCAGCCTGTTCCAGGAAGCGGCGCTGCGCCTGGCGGGGCTGGCGGCGGCGGACATCGCGCCGGCCGCACCGCTGGTGGTGGGCAACGAGGAGCACCGCTTCCTGGCGCTGGACCAGCTGCGCGAGGTGCGCCAGATGCCCTCGGCGGTGGTGCTGGAGCCGGCCGGGCGCAACACCGCGCCGGCGCTGACGCTGGCGGCGCTGCAGGCGCTCGAGGGCGGTCAGGATCCGGTGCTGGTGGTGACGCCGGCGGACCAGACGGTGACCGACGAGGCGGCGTATGCGGAGGCGCTGCGCCAGGCGGTGCGGCTGGCGGCCGACGGTCTGGTGGTGATCCTGGGCATCACGCCGGACGCGCCGGAGACGGGCTACGGCTACATCCGCACGTTGCCGGAGCTGGGCGCGGCGCGGGTGGCGCAGTTCGTCGAGAAGCCGGACCTGGCGACCGCCGAGCGCTATCTGGCCGAGGGCGGCTACTTCTGGAACAGCGGCATGTTCGTGCTGCGGGCCTCGGTGTGGATGAAGGCGCTGCAGACCTTCCGGCCGGACATCGCCGAGGCTGTGAAGGCGGCCTGGGCGCCGCGCCAGTGCGATGCGCAGTTCGTGCGGCCGGGCAAGGCGGCGTTCATGGCGGTGCCGTCGGAATCGGTGGACTACGCGGTGATGGAGCGCTGCCCGGGCAGCGAGTTCGACATCCGCATGGTGCCGCTGAGCGCGGGCTGGAACGACCTGGGCGCCTGGGAGGCGGTCTGGCAGGTGTCGGGCAAGGACGAGAACGGCAACGCCTGCGTCGGCGACGTGATCGCCAAGGACAGCCGCGACACGCTGGTGCACTCGAGCGGGCGGCTGGTGAGCGTGGTGGGCGTCGAGAACCTGGTGGTGGTGGAGACGGCCGATGCGGTGATGGTGGCCGACCGCAGCCGCAGCCAGGAGGTCAAGCAGATCGTCGCGCAGCTGGACAAGGGCGGGCGCACCGAGCACACGCTGCACCGCAAGGTGCATCGGCCCTGGGGCTGGTACGACTCGATCGACGCCGGCCCGCGCTTCCAGGTCAAGCGCATCATGGTCAAGCCGGGTGCCTCCCTGAGCCTGCAGATGCATCACCACCGCGCCGAGCACTGGATCGTCGTGACCGGCACCGCCGAGATCACCAACGGCGACAAGGTGCTGCTGCTGAGCGAGAACCAGTCGACCTACATCCCGCTGGGGCAGGTGCACCGCCTGGCCAACCCGGGCAAGGTGCCGCTGGAGATCATCGAGGTGCAGTCGGGCTCCTACCTGGGCGAAGACGACATCGTTCGCTACGAGGACACTTACGGCCGCAACTGACCTCCTTCATCCATGATCCTCATCACCGGCGCCGCAGGTTTCATCGGCGGCAATTTCGTTCATCACTGGTTCGAGCGCAGCGAAGAGCCGGTGGTGGTTCTGGACAAGCTGACGTACGCGGGCAATCCGGCGACGATCCAGTCGCACCTGGACGCGGGGCGCTGCACGCTGGTGCAGGGCGACATCGGCGACCGCGCGCTGGTGGCCGGACTGCTGACGGAGCACCGCCCGCGCGCGGTGCTGCACTTCGCGGCCGAGAGCCATGTCGACCGCAGCATCCACGGCCCCGGCGAGTTCATCCAGACCAACATGGTGGGCACCTTCGAGCTGCTGGAGGCCGTGCGGGCCTACTGGAGCGCGCTGGAGGCCGAGCCCAAGGCGGTGTTCCGCTTCCTGCATGTCTCGACCGACGAGGTGTACGGCTCGCTCTCCGAGACCGACCCGGCCTTCAGCGAGACCACGCCGTACGCGCCCAACAGCCCGTACTCGGCCAGCAAGGCCGGCAGCGACCACCTGGTGCGGGCCTACCACCACACCTACGGCCTGCCGACGCTGACGACCAACTGCTCGAACAACTACGGGCCCTATCACTTCCCCGAGAAGCTGATCCCGCTGATGATCCTGAATGCCCTGGAGGGCAAGCCGCTGCCGGTGTATGGCGACGGGCAGAACATCCGCGACTGGCTCTATGTGCGCGACCACTGCGAGGCGATCCGCCAGGTGCTGGCCAAGGGGCGGCTGGGCGAGACCTACAACGTCGGCGGCAAGAACGAGATCAGGAACCTGGACGTGGTGCAGGTGATCTGCGCCAAGCTCGACGCGCTGCGCCCCAAAGCCGACGGCACGAGCTACGCCAGCCAGATCACGTTCGTGGCCGACCGCCCGGGCCATGACCGCCGCTACGCGATCGACCCGACCAAGATCGAGGCCGAGATCGGCTGGACGCCTGCCGAATCCTTCGAGACCGGCATCGACAAGACGGTGAAGTGGTACCTGGAGAACACCGCGTGGATCGACTCGGTGCGCACCGGCGCCTACCGCGAGTGGGTGTCGAAGAACTACAGCACGCGCGACTGACGCCGGGGGCCGCAGACATGAAGATCCTTCTTCTGGGCCAGGGCGGCCAGGTCGGGTGGGAGCTGCAGCGCGCGCTGGCGCCGCTGGGCGAGGTGGTCGGGCTCGACCATGACAGCGCCGCCAACCCCGGCGGACTGCACGGCGACTTCAGCCGGCCCGAGGCGCTGGCGGCCACGGTCGCGGCGGTCAAGCCGGACCTGATCGTCAACGCCGCGGCGCACACCGCGGTCGACAAGGCCGAGAGCGAGCCCGAGCTGGCGCGCGCGATCAACGCCACCGCCCCGGGCGTGCTGGCGCGCTGCGCGGCCGAGACCGGCGCCTGGCTGGTGCACTACAGCACCGACTATGTCTTCGACGGCTCGGGCGATGCTGCCCGCGACGAGGAGGCCGCCACCGGCCCCTTGAGCGTCTACGGCCAGACCAAGCTGGAGGGCGAGCAGCTCATCCGCGCCAGCGGCTGCAAGCACCTGATCCTGCGCACCAGCTGGGTCTACGCCGCGCGTGGCGGCAACTTCGCCAAGACCATGCTGCGCCTGGCGGGCGAGCGCGAACGCCTGACCGTCATCGACGACCAGATCGGCGCACCCACCGGCGCGGACCTGCTGGCCGACTTGACCGCGCAGATAGTGCGCCAGGTCATGAACAGCGAGATCGACCTCTCCGGTGTCTACCACGCGGTGGCCGCCGGCGAAACCAGCTGGCACGGCTACGCCAGCTTCGTCATCGAGCAGGCCCGCCAGCGGGGCCGCGAACTCAAGGTCCAGGCCATCGACCCGGTTCCCACCAGCGCTTTCCCGACGCCGGCCAAGCGCCCGCACAACTCGCGCCTGTCGACGCAGAAACTCCAGCAGGTCTTCGGCCTGCGACTGCCGCCGTGGCAGCAGGGCGTCGAGCGCATGCTCACCGAGATCCTCTGACATGAACACTCCTCGCAAGGGCATCATCCTGGCCGGCGGCTCCGGCACCCGGCTGCACCCGGCGACGCTGGCCATCAGCAAGCAGCTGCTGCCGGTGTACGACAAGCCGATGATCTACTACCCGCTGACCACGCTGATGCTGGCCGGGATCCGCGACATCCTGATCATCTCGACGCCGCAGGACACGCCGCGCTTCGAGGCGCTGCTGGGCGACGGCAGCCGCTGGGGCCTGAACCTGCAGTACTGCGTGCAGCCCAGCCCGGACGGCCTGGCGCAGGCCTTCATCCTGGGCCGGGACTTCGTCGGCGGCGCGCCCAGCGCGCTGGTTCTGGGTGACAACATCTTCCACGGCCACGACCTGCAGCAGCTGCTCAACAGCGCCACCAGCCGCGAGACGGGCGCCAGCGTCTTCGCCTACCACGTGCATGACCCGGAGCGCTATGGCGTGGTCGCGTTCGACGACAAGAAGCGCGCGCTGAGCATCGAGGAAAAGCCCAAGGCGCCCAGGAGCAACTACGCGGTGACCGGCCTGTACTTCTACGACGAACAGGTCTGCGACATCGCCGCGAACATCGCGCCCAGCCCGCGCGGCGAGCTGGAGATCACGGACGTCAACGCCGAGTACCTGCGCCAGGGCCGCCTGAGCGTGGAGATCATGGGCCGGGGCTACGCGTGGCTGGACACCGGCACGCACGACAGCCTGATGGAGGCGGGGCAGTTCATCGCCACGCTGGAGAAGCGCCAGGGCCTGAAGGTGGCGTGCCCGGAGGAGATCGCCTGGCGCCGCGGCTGGATCGACGACGCGCAGCTGGACAAGCTGGCCGCGCCGATGCTGAAGAACGGCTACGGGCAGTACCTGAAGAAGGTGCTCGCCGAGCAGGTCTTCTGACCCGCGCAGAAAGGACCAGGACATGAACATCATCCGCACCGCCATTCCCGACGTGCTGATCCTCGAGCCGAAGGTGTTCGGCGACGCGCGCGGCTTCTTCATGGAGAGCTGGAACCAGAAGGTCTTCGACGAGGCGGTGGGCCACCCGGTCCGCTTCGTGCAGGACAACCACTCGCGCTCGAGCCGCGGCGTGCTGCGCGGCCTGCACTACCAGCTGCCGCCGCATGCGCAGGGCAAGCTGGTGCGCGTGGTCTCCGGCTCGGTCTTCGACGTCGCGGTGGACCTGCGCCGCGGCAGCCCGACCTTCGGCCAGTGGGCCGGCGTCGAGCTGACCGGCGAGAACCACCGCCAGTTCTGGATTCCGCCGGGCTTCGCGCACGGCTTCGTCGTCACCAGCGAGACGGCCGACTTCCTCTACAAGACCACCGACCTGTACGCGCCGCAGTGCGAGGGCGCGGTGCGCTGGGACGACCCGACGGTCGGCATCACCTGGCCGGACCTGGGCATGGCGCCGCTGCTGTCGGCCAAGGATGCGGTGGCGCCGCTGCTGGCCGACGCGCGGCATTTCGACTGACGCGGGCTTACCCGGCGTTGTCAGGGTCAGCCTCTACAATCTGATCGAACTGCCGGGTACCCGGCCGATTCTTTCAGATCAGTTCAGAACAGATCCATTCCGATGACGCCATCTCGCTCGGTCCTGCCGTTGCTGCGCGGCAGCGCGCTTGTTTTCGCTCTTTGCGGCCTGGGGGCCGGGGTTTCGGCCCAGAGCACCGCTCAACAGGGTGCCTACAGCACGTCTTCCTCTTCCGTCGACGATGGCTCGCAGCAGCAGGGCAGCGCGTCCGGCACGCAGGGCCAGGTCTCCGACACGGTCAATGGCGCCGGCGGCAGCGGCGCGGTGCGGCTGCAGTCGAACGCACGGCGCGGCACCGGCACCCTCGACGAGCGCCAGCGCCGCCTGAACGGTGATGAATTGCTGCAGCAGGACGAGTTGCTGCAGCCGGTCGACGGCCCGGTGCGCCCCGACGAGTTCGAGACCTATCTGCGCAAGCTGGGCTATCCGGGCATTCGCCGCTTCGGTCAGGAGCTGATGTCCGGCCGTGGCGGCTTCGATGCGCCCGAGACCAGCGGCCTGGTGCCGGCTGACTATGTGATCGGTCCGAACGACGAACTGCAGGTCACCATCTGGGGCTCGGCCGATGCCGATCTGCGCCTGCAGGTCGACCGCAGCGGCCGCATCACCATTCCGCGCATCGGTGCCATTCCGGTGGCCGGCGTGAAGTTCGGCGAGGTCGGTGAGGTGATCTCGCGCCGTGTCGGCCAGGTCTTCCGCAACTACCAGGTCAGCGTCACGCTCGGCCAGGTTCGCAGCGTGCGGGTCTATGTGACTGGCCATGTGAAACGTCCTGGCGTCTACAACGTCAGCGCGCTGTCCAGCGTGGTGAGTGCGCTGATGCGCAGCGGTGGCCCGAGCGCGGCCGGCAGTCTGCGCCAGGTCGATCTGCGCCGCGGCAAGGAGCTGGTCACCCGCTATGACCTCTACGAGCTGCTGGTCAAGGGCGATCGCAGCGCCGACCGTGTGGTGCAGAACGGCGACGTGATCCATGTCGGCCCGGTCGGCGCGCAGGTCGCGCTGGTGGGCAGCGTCAACCGGCCGGCGATCTTCGAACTCAAGCCCGGCGAGAAGGTCGAGGACCTGCTGACGATGGCCGGCGGCTTCACCGCGGTGGCCGACCGCACCCGGCTGGCGATCGAGCGTCTGGACGATCGCGCCAAGACCCGCGTGACCCAGCTCGAGATGCCGGCCGCTGCCGGCCAGGCGCCCGCCAGCGGCGATGTTCTGCGCGCCTTCAGCGCTGTCGAGGCCACCCAGCCGGTGGCGCGCCAGAACAAGCGCATCCGCATCGAGGGCGAGGTGGCCAAGCCGGGCGAATATGTGCTGCCGCCCAATGTGACGGTGCGCCAGGCGCTCGGTCTGGCGGGCGGCCTGACCCCGAACGCCTATCTCTACGGCACCGAGTTCACCCGCGAGTCGGTGCGCCAGCAGCAGCAGCTCAGCTATGACCGCGCGCTGCGCGACATGGAGACCGAGTTCGCACGCGCCTCGGCCACCCAGCGCGCGATCAGCGCCGACGAGGCCGCGACCTTCGAGCAGCGCAACACCGCCACCGGCCGCCTGATCGAGAAGCTGCGCCAGGTCCGCCCGACCGGCCGGGTCGTGCTGCAGATGACGCCCGGCTCCGACCAGCTGCCCGATCTGCCGCTGGAAGACGGCGACCGCCTGCTGGTGCCGGCCCGCCCGACCACCGTCAACGTCTTCGGCTCGGTCTTCAGCAGCGGCGCCTTCCTGCAGGAGCCGGGGCGCTCCTTCAGCGACTACCTGAACCAGGCCGGTGGCCCGACCCGTGGTGCCGATGCCGGCGCCGTCTTCGTGCTGCGCCCGAACGGCAGCGTGCTCAGCCAGCTGCAGCGCTCGTCCTTCTTCGGTCTGGTCGGCGACATCGGCGGCACCAAGGCCGAGCCCGGCGACACCATCTTCGTGCCGGAGCGCATGAACAAGACGACCTGGGTGCAGGACCTGAAGGAATGGACGCAGATCCTGTATCAGTTCGGTCTGGGTGCGGCTGCGCTCAAGACGCTGCAGGATTGAGCGGGAGTGCCCATGTCCATGAACGACGCGAACAGCAAGGCCTCCACGCGGGACAGCTCATCGTCCTGGGACGACGAGGATGACGGCATCAGCCTGTCGGAGCTGGCCGGGGCGATCCTGGGCCAGTGGAAGATCATTCTGGCCGGCTCGGTCCTGGCCGGAGCGGCCGGCCTGGGCGCGGCTTCGCTGATGAAGCCGGTCTTCACCGCGCGCACCGTGGTGATGCCGCCGCAGCAGCAGCAGAGTTCGGCTGCTGCCGCGCTCGGCTCGCTGGGGGCGCTGGCGGGCCTGGCCGGCGGGGGCATCAAGAGCCCGGTCGACCAGTACATCGCCCTGATGCAGAGTGCGACCGTGTCCGACCGCCTGATCGACCGCTTCAAGCTGATGGAGGTCTACGAGGAGGAGTTCCGCTCGGTTGCGCGCAAGACCCTGCTGACGAAGGCCATCATCACCGCCGGCAAGAAAGACGGCCTGATCGTCGTCGAGGTCGATGACCATGATCCGAAGCGTGCTGCCGACATCGCCAATGCCTATGTCGACGAGCTGCGCCTGATGACCAACACGCTGGCGGTCAGCGAGGCCCAGCAGCGCCGGCGCTTCTTCGAGCAGCAGCTCGAGGTGACCAAGAAACGACTGACCGAAGCCCAGGTCGCGCTGCAGGAAAGCGGCTTCAGCGCCGGCGTGCTGCGCGCCGAGCCCAAGGCGGCCGCTGACGGCTATGCCCGGCTGCGCGCCGAAGTCACCGCGGCCGAGGTCCGGCTGCAGACGATGCGCCGCACGCTGGCCGACAGCGCGCCTGAAATGCAGCAGCAGCAGGCCCAGCTCGAGGCGCTGCGCTCCGAGCTGGCCAAGCTGGAGCAGCGCGAGGCGGCGCCTTCGTCGAAGGATGCCGGCTACATCGGCCGCTATCGTGACTACAAGTATCAGGAAACCCTGTTCGATCTGTATGCCAAGCAGTTCGAGCTGGCACGCCTCGACGAGAGCCGCGAAGGCGGGCTGATCCAGGTGGTCGATGTCGCGACCGCGCCGGATCGCAAGAGCAAGCCCAAGCGGGGAATGATCGCTGCCGGCGTTGCTGTGCTGGCTGGTCTGTTGCTGGCGGTTCGCGCCATCGTGATTTGGCGGCGCGTTCGGCATTCGGCGTGACTCACGAGGGGGGGGGGCATGTCTCTGGGAACTACCATACAAGGCCGGTCGTTCTTGGCCATTGAGGGTGATGTGAAGAATGAAGAGTTCTTCTTCGCAAATGGCGAAGGAAAACTGGATCAGTTCACCGAATGGAGTCCACAAGTTAGCGCACAGAAAGACGTCTGGCGCGCGCTGGCATGGAGCTCAAGCATGCTTGCTGACATCTGATGAGTTCGAGAACTGCCGTCTTGGCTGGCTGGTTGGCTCGTGCCGTGGTTGTAATCTGTGGGCTTCTGAATACACGGTTACTACTGTCTATCATGGCAGTACCCGACTACGCGGCCTATGCAATCGTCATCTCGCTAGGCCCGTGGGTGAACCTACTCAATTTGGGCCTGCCAAATACGGTACAGAACGAGATTGCTGAGCGCCGTGCCAGGAGTGAAGACTTCGGTGCCCTGCATCAGACCGTCGTGAACGCCACCGTGCTCGGCGCGTTGGTCTTGTGCGTGTTCAGTTGGCCGCTAGGCGAGGTACTTCGGTACACTGTGCTGTCGGGCTACGATGGCCTGTCTGTGACAAGCATCGCTCTGATGTGTGTCGGCTTGAGCCTAAACGGGCTTGGCATGGTGGCCAATCAGGTTCTATTCGCGTTGCACCGCAGTTTCTGGCCTAACGTCATGCCAGGTATTCAAGCGCTGACTACGACGCTGCTACTACAGGCCTTCCGAGCGACTGACCTCACTGGATTTGACTGGGCCGCTCTGAGTTTCGTGTTGCCAGCTGCACTGTCATTCGTGCTGATGTCTCGAGTGGCGCGGGCACGCCCGTTGCACGGTGTCGATCTGACACTGCTACTTGAAATGTTGCGCCGCAGTCGTTCTTTCCTGTTGTTGGCCATTCTTACTGCTGCGACAGTTTCAGTGGACTACGTCGTTATGGCTCGCATGCTCACTGGCCCACAGGTGGTTGAGTACAGTTTGGCTGGAAAAATATTTGCTGTGCCGCTATCGGTGCATTCTGTGTTAATGGCTACGTCTTGGACTGGCCTCTCCGATGCTCATTATCAAGGTAATTATATATTGGTGCGCCGGCGTATCAAGCGGCTGCTGATAGTGGGTATTGTTGTCGTATTGGTTCCGTCGGCTGTAATTCTAATGTTCAAGGAACTTATCTTCGGGATCATCACCGGGCAAAAAAACTTTGCCATCTCGAACTCGCTGCTCGGCGCCTGGGTACTGTACCTAGTCCTGCGCATCTGGTGCGACACTTTCGCAATGGCGCATCTGAGTGCTGGCCGGCAGACGCTGCTCAACGGCTACATCCCGTTCCAGGCGGGGATCAGCATCTGCGCGCAGATTTTCTTTGGCCACCATTTCGGTGCGGTTGGGGTGATGCTGGGTTTATGTGCCTCTTTCGTGCTCACCGCCGCATGGATCCTGCCCATGCGCTTCTTTCAGCAGACCCGGTCCGTTCCATCACTCCCATGACTTGTTGTTCGGCTCGATTATTTCGATTGCAATAATGGCCTACAATTGCTAGCGCCGTCTCGAAGATAAATTATGTGGCTAAGTGAAAATATTGGGATATTCTGTGAATGGGTGAAATATGGCCTTCAGTGAATGCACAGGCAAAGACACAGTGATAAATTTTGGTTGCAACGTCAGCATTGTGCTCCGTTTTATATGGTTGAAATTTTCGGATGGGGCTCCTGTTCCCTCGTGCTGCCGCTGACGCGCTAATGTGTCTGAGTGGCAATTTCTCCAAGCTCTCGGGCTTCGCCTAAAGCCGCCACGTAGGCCGAAAATATGAATCCGCTGATTCACTTCCTGTCGCGCGTGTCTGAACGTGTGGGTCGCTTTTGGGTGCGTGTCGTCTCGCACTGGCATGCGAGACGTTTCGCCGCCTGCGGGCCAGGGGCGCTCATCCGCGCACCGCGTGTGATCGTGGGCGGGCGCCATATCCATATTGGTACCTACTTCGACGCCTTCCCAGGCTTGCGTATCGAGGCATTCGACCGCCACTTGGACAAGCAGTTCACTCCCTGCATTACCATCGGTGACCGTGTCAGTATTAACTATGACTGTCATATCGGCTGCGTTAATAAGGTAACTATCGGAAATGACGTGTTGCTGGCCAGTCGCGTCTACATCTCTGACCACAGCCATGGCGCGCCGGACTATCACGACATCGACGTGCCGCCGTCCGTGCGCAAGGTTTTCACCAAGGGCTCCGTTGTAATCGAGGACGGGGTTTGGATAGGAGAAGGTGCCTGTGTCTTGCCTGGCGTGCGCATCGGCAGCCACGCCATCGTCGGTGCAAACGCGGTCGTAGCCCGCGACGTTCCTCCATACACTATTGTCGGCGGTGTGCCCGCACGGCTCATCAGGACGCTGTCGCCCGGCGAGCGCCCCGCAACGTTGACCACGCCATGATCCATATTTTCACCATCACCGCCAGAAACTACCTCAGTCTGGCACTGACGCTGGGCGATTCGATCGCGTACCATCATCCCGAAGCATGTTTTACGATCTGCGTGTCCGACGGCCTAGATCAGCTCGACGGGCTGCTGCCTGCCACGCATCATCCTGGCCATCGCCTGCTATCTGCTCACGAGCTGATACCGCGTGAGCAACTCGAAGATCTCGCGTTCAAGTACAATATTACCGAGTACTGCACAGCGATCAAGCCCATGATGTTCAAGGCTCTTTTGGCTGAACCGTCCGTGGATTTTGTGTACTACATGGATCCGGATACGCATCTGTATCAGCGGCTGGATCCGATCACCCAGGGCTCACCCGACAAGACACTTTATCTCGCACCTCACCTGATCGACTGCCGACTCGCCGACGATCACCCGTATCCCGAGTACCACCACCTATGGGAAGGTATCTTCAATCTTGGCTTCTGCGCCGTGCGCCGAACAAAGGCTACCGATCGGCTGCTAAACTGGTGGGATGCGCGGCTGCGAGAGTACTGCTACGCCGACCATGTCGATGGGTTGCATACCGATCAGAAATGGATGGACTATGCTCCGGTTTTTTTCCACGACGAGTTGCGAATCGTGCGCCATTACGGCGTCAATACGGCACACTGGAATCTGTCAGAGCGTCCGCTGTCGCTGCGCGACGGGCAGTACCACACCAATACGCAACCGCTGATCTTCTTCCACTTCTCGGGCTTTGACTTCTGTGGCGAAACGCTGACCAAACATGTGCCGGTGGAGCGCCAAGCCAGTTACACGACGGACACTCTGCGCATGTTGGCAGCCGAGTACCGCGCTGCAGTGAAGGCCAACGGCTATGAGTGCTTGCTCGCGGTGCCTTACGCATTCGCAACATTCTCCGACGGCACGCCGATCACACAGTTGCATCGGCGTTTGTACCGCGTGAAGTCCCGAGATGCCGCGATTCCCTCGCCGTTCTCTTCTGACGGGCCCTTCTTTCACATGCTGTCAGAGGCTGGATTGCTAGATCGCAGCCCGGCAGCTAAAGCAAACTACTCAAAAGCAACTGTCAGTGATATCACCGGCAAGCTGCGCACTGTCGAACGTGCAATGCGGTGGATACTCGGAGTGGTCGGTGTACGCCGCTACGTGCAGTTGGTGAAGTTGGCAGCTTGGCTCGGGCGCATTGAGCATCACCACTTCCTGCTTGATAAGCGGAGCTGATATGGCTGAGCGTCTCGCCCCCTCCGTGCCACATCTACTGGTAGATGCACGCTCGCTCAACGGCGCACGCAATGGCATCACAAGGTTCGTCGAGCAGTTGGTAGCGGCATGGCCAGAAGCCCCTGGCTTCCGGACTACGCTCATTTCTAATCGCCCCATACGCAGCAACGCCACGCTGCCTACGAGCGTCGCGTGTCTGCACGATACGCATCAACTGAGTCTACTGCCCGGCACGTTGTGGATGACGCTGAGGGTTCCGGCGCTGGCGCGTCAATTGGGCGCAACGCACTTCCTCGGCACCGAGCACGTGCTGCCGCTCTGGCGCACCGGTAGACTGACGCAAGGTGTCATCGTCCACGATCTTGTTTTCAAACTCTTCCCTGGGACGATGGCGACATCCAACCGGTTGCTCACCGGATTCTTCGCCCCACGCTCGATCCGGCGCGCTGATCGGATCTTCTGCGTTTCCGAAACAACACGTACCGATTTGCGCTACCACTTTGGCAGTACGACAGCCGATGCCCTGGTTTGTTACCCTGGCCGCACGACGATATCTAGTGACGGCGTAGCGTTCCCCGGGTCCATAGATCTGACGCTCGACCGCGGTGCTGGAATCAGGTTGCTTGTGGTGGGTTCAATGGAGCCGCGCAAGAACGTAGCGCGTTTCCTGGAGGCATTTCTGCTGGCGGCCGATCAGGCTCCCCAACTCCGCTTGGACTTGGTGAGCGGCGACGCTTGGGGCAATGTGTTGGGTGAAAACACTTGGGCCAAAGTGCGCCAGCATCCGCGGGTCCGCATCCACCGACGTATTTCAGACCAAGTCTTGCTCAGCCTGTACAACGCCGCGGATTACCTTGTCTTCCCCAGCCTCTATGAAGGGTTCGGCTTGCCCCTCCTAGAAGCCGTCGGCCACTGTGCCGTCCTCGCTAATGACATTCCGGTGTTTCGCGAGATTGCCGGGCAGATAGACGGCGTACATTTGATGAACCTCCAGGCTGAGCCGGTGGCCATCGCCGCGCATCTTGTGGCCTTGGTCGACATTAATCCGCCGAAACCGGCGGATGATCGCGGAAAATTCTCTTGGAACCAGTGCGCCAGTCGCATTCTGGCTGGGCTGGACCTGCCCGCGCCCGCTCTGCGCGTAGCCTGACCCAGAGTGGCCATGTTCCGTATCCTGACACCCGATTCGCCCACGCCCGCGGCGCACCGTCCCTCGCTTGCCGAACGCATTGTCATGGACGAGACCTACCTCGGGTTAGGTGTTGCGACACTGGTCGCAACCCTGCTGATGCAGTTGCTTGTCTGCGGCAGCAACGCGTTGCAGACCGAATTTTTGGTGGCGCTCGGCACACTGTGGGCGATGATGCTGTTCGTGCGAGGACTGTATATCCGCGCCGAGCGTTTCCTTTTTTCGCCCACCTTCTGGTTGCTGATCAACTTTCTCTTCTACTTTGTGCTGAAGAGCCTAGATATCTCCGAGAAGGACGGTCTGACACCCACCCTCGTCAGGGTATTGTGGCTATGCACTTTATTCCTGATGATTTATGGCGTGACCTATGCATTGACGAATGCGTGGCTGCGAGGCTCGGGCGCCGCGCGGGCGCAGCCACGCGTTGAGGTTTTGATTCCAAAACGTGCGCTCTGGCTCCTGCTGGCTATCTACGGCTGTTTCAAGCTCTTTGGCATCGCACTCCTCGCTGTTGCAGGTGGCGGTGACGCACTGGAAGTTTCGGCAGCCACCCAGAATGCCGGCGCCGCCTATCTGTTCCGTATACCGACCGTGGGCAACATAATCCTGCTCGGGCTTATGTTCAATGCATTCAAAAACAACCGTGGATGGACGGTCACCGGGCTGGCTCTGGTGTTCTACCTATTCGAGGCTTTGCTGTCGACGAGCCGCCTTTCATTGGTGCTCGTTGTTATGTGGTCGTCTTTTCTTTATCATCGCTATCGGCATCCTATCTCACTGTGGCACCTGGCCCTGATCGGTTGTCCTCTGATCCTGGTGGTGGTTCTGTTCGGGTATGCGCGCAATATCGAAGTGGGTTCGGTTGCAGCTTACGCGGAAGCCGCTGTAATACTCACTGAGCAGCCCATACTAGTCAGTGACCTATTCCTCCAGCGCATGGATATGCTTCCAGAGATGGTTGAAGCCTTGAACCTTCATGAGGCGGGTGTACTACCAGACCTGTACGGCGGTTCCTACGTCTACACGTTTATGCATTCGATTCCTCGCAGTCTGTGGGAGGAAAAGCCACTGCTGACCGCCGCATTGGTTACCTCGGAGACTCATCCGGGCGCATTCGCCGACGGCGTCAATATCTTTCCATCGATTATCGTCGAGGGGTATCTGAACCTAGCGCTGGCCGGAGTGGTTATTTCTGGCATCTTGGTCGGTTTTTTGTCACGCCAGTTGGAACGCGCCATCGATGCGGATCGCTTAGTGCCTAGTGTGTGGGCGCTGTCAATGCTCACCTTTCCGATGGCGTTGTTCAATGAAGGCTTCCATAGCAACTTCACCGGTGGACTGCTTTACAGCACCGCCCTAAGCGCTGTCCTTTACCAGATCCTTTTGCTCATCGGCGCCGTGAAGCACCGACGCCTTGCTCCGTGATCCACCTCAACGGCAAATTCCTCGCTCAACGAACGACCGGCGTCCAGCGCTTCGCGTATGGCGTTGTCAGCGCCCTGGACCGTAGCCTGCAAACGACCCCCTGCGGGCAGGATGTCGAACTGCTGATGCCACCTGCCGCTACACCCATCGCCGGGCTGCAGGTTATTAGACAGCGTATCGTCGGGCGTCCAGGGCGCCGGCTGACAGCCTGGGAGCAGCTTGACCTGCCAATGCACGCTCGCGCTGGTACGCTGCTGTGCCTGTCTGGATCGGCACCATTGCTGGCCGGCAACTGCATACCGACCATCCACGACGCTGCCGTCTACCGGTATCCGCAAGCGTATTCGCGGGCTTTTGTCACTTGGTACCGGCTGCTTTTCGCGAAACGCGCGAAGCACTCGCCGCTGGTGCTAACAGTCTCCGAATCGTCGGCCCGCGACTTGGCGCCCCATCTACCGCCAACAGCGTTCCGCGTGGTTCCCAACTCTGCAGAACACATCACCGGACACCTCGCCGACCCTTCTGTACTGGACCGGCTGCAGTTGTCAGCGCAGGGTTTCCTACTCGCAGTGGGTAGTCTGAACCCGACGAAGAATTTCGCAGCGCTTATTGAGGCCTACGCGATCTCGCCGCTGGCAGATCGCCTGCCGCTTGTCATCGTCGGCGCAGTCAACAGCCAAGTGTTCAGCGCTGGCGCGCCGCTGGCGCATCACCCCAATGTCCGCTGGGCCGGTCCGGTGCCCGACGCGCAGCTGCGCGCGCTCTACGAGGCAGCGTTGGTATTCGTTTTCCCCTCGATCTACGAAGGGTTCGGTATCCCGCCGCTAGAAGCTATGCGCTGCGGCTGCCCAGTGGTGGCATCCAACGCTTCATCGATACCCGAGGTGTGCGGCGACGCGGTCGCCTATTTTGATCCAACAGATCGCTCTGCAATGATGGCAGCTATCGACACATTGCTGCGTGACGATACACGACGCGGTGAGTTGATCAAACGTGGCTTAGCCCGCGCCCGCACCTACTCTTGGGACCGTGCTGCCGAGCGCTTGCGCGCGGCATTGGCCGAGTTTCGGTTCATCGAACGCTGATCATTTTGAAGACGCTCCAATTCACGAAGTTTTATCCACCTGTCTTCGGTGGGATCGAAACTGCTACATACGAACTCGCCGAAGGGCTGATCGCGCGCGGAATCCCCACCGACGTGTTATGCGCGAATACTGAGCGCCGCACCGTGCACGACACCTACGGCCCAGTGCGCGTGGCGCGAGCGGCGTCATACGCCAAACTGCTCTCCACTTCGATGGCGCCAAGCCTGGTCACCGAGCTTGCCAAGATGCGCGGGCAGCATGACATCGTGCATGTGCACCTGCCCAATCCAATGGCTAATGTGGCTCTCAGACTGGCTCCACCGAAGGCCCGCATCGTGCTGCACTGGCACAGCGACATCATCAACCAAGCCCAGGCGCTCAAGCTCTACGAACCGCTGCAGCAATGGATGCTACGGCGTGCCGATGCGATTCTTGCCACCTCGCCCCCCTACGCCGCGCACTCCCCCTGGTTGAGCGCCTACAGCGATAAGGTGCACGTGGTGCCGTTGGGCATCCAGCCTGACCGCCTTCAGCATCCACCACAAGATCTCGCCGACGTGCGGCGCGCGCTGCGCGCTCGCCATGGGGACCGGCCACTGGTTTTCTCCATCGGACGCATGGCCACGTACAAGGGCTTTGATGTGCTGATCGAGGCGAGCCGCGCGCTACGGCCAGAGGCGCTGGTGGTTGTCGGCGGCGGTGGTGAGTTGCTCGAAACCCATCGCGAGCAGACTCGTCAGCTCGGACTCGACGACCGCATCATCTTCACGGGTCGGTTGTCTGATCTGGAGGTCGCAGCCTACATGGCCGAGGCAGTGCTGTTCTGCCTGCCCTCGACCAATCGGGCGGAAGCCTTCGGCATGGTTCTGCTGGAAGCTATGGTGGCCAGACTGCCCATCGTCAGCACAGAGATTCCCGGCTCAGGCGTGCCATGGGTCAACGTGCATGGCGAGACGGGCCTCAACGTCCCCGTGCAGCAGCCTGCAGCGCTGGCCGACGCCATCAATTGCTTGCTGGACGATCCGGCCCTGGCCGGGCGGTATGGCGACGCCGGCCGACGTCGCTTCGAGACCCACTTCACCGCCGACCGCATGGTTGAGCGGACACTCGATGTGTATCGCCGAGTACTGGGCTGAGACCTCGCCTGGCTGAAATGATCGGCCAGCTCGCCATCGTGGCGCTTGTCAGGGTCGACGGTATTGATCCCGCGGTGTGACTCGAAAACGCTTAGATGCGCTAGGGCTTGCAGCCTCTGTCCTGTTGTGGCAACGGATACGATGTGAATTCTTTCGCACATTCGGCAAGAAAAAACAAGTATTTACACTTGCCTCTTGCGTCCTCCGCGCTCAGCCGCCATCTTCAATGTGTGACCTATTGCTCATGAACACGCCTCCACCTCCCAGGGAGACAAGCGGGGCGGAGCGCCAAGAACATCTCCCAGCAGAAGGATCGACTGCATGCTGTTTTTGATTGTTTCATTTCTGGCCGCCTTCGTCGTGACGCTGCTGGTGGTGCGCTCGTCGGCGCATCACGCGCATCTGTCCGGCGACACCGACAAGGACCAGCCGCAGAAATTCCACGCGCGCGTCGTGCCGCGGGTCGGCGGCATCGGCATCCTGGTGGGTGTGCTGTGCGGCACGCTGCTGGCGATCGGGCGGGGGGTCGACGAGTGGCCGCTGCTGGCGGTGCTGGTCGGCTGCAGCCTGGTGGCCTTCGGCGCCGGCCTGATCGAGGACTTCACCAAGCGCGTGACCCCGAAGCAGCGTCTGCTCGCCACCATCGCGGCGGCGGCGCTGGCGGTCTGGCTGGCCGACGCGATCATCTCGCGCACCGGCATTCCCGGCGTCGACAGCCTGATGCTGATCGCCGGCTTCCCGATGGCGCTGACGCTGCTGGCGGTGGCCGGCGTGGCCAACTCGGTCAACATCATCGACGGCTTCAACGGGCTGGCCTCGATGTGCGTGGCGATCATGTTCGCGGCGCTGGCCTATGTCGCCTTCCAGGTCGGCGACCAGGTGATCATGGTGGCCGCGCTGATCGGGCTGGGTGCGGTGATGGGCTTCTTCGTGTGGAACTATCCGCTGGGCCTGATCTTCCTGGGCGATGGCGGCGCCTATTTCCTGGGCTTCTGGGTGGCCGAGCTCGGCATCCTGCTGGTGCACCGCAATCCGGAGGTCTCGCCGGTCTTTCCGCTGCTGCTGTGCGCCTATCCGATCTTCGAGACGCTGTTCACCATGTACCGCCGTCGCGTGGTGCGCGGCCGTCCGGTCGGGCAGCCCGATGCCACGCATCTGCACAGCCTGATCTACCGCCGGCTGATGCGCTGGGCCATCGGCAAGCGCGATGCGGCCAACATGCTGCGCCGCAACTCGATGACCTCGCCCTATCTGTGGGCGCTGTGCTCGCTGTCGGTCGCGCCGGCGGTGCTGTGGTGGGACGAGGGCCGGGTGCTGTCGATCTGGCTGCTGATGTTCTGCGGCCTCTATCTGGTGCTCTACCGCGCGATCGTGCATTTCCGCACGCCGCGCTTCCTGGTGCGCAAGGCCGATCACTGGGCGGCGCCGGCGGCCGAACACTGAGCCGCGCCGCGCCGTGCCGGCGCCGCCCGGCATGCGGTTACGATCGGAGCCTTTCTGAATCGTGCCCGCCGCCGGGTCTGCTCCCTTGAATCCCTCTCTCTCCGATCTCCAGTCCGCCCGCGTCCTCGTCGTCGGCGACGCGATGCTCGACCGCTACTGGTTCGGCGCCGTCGAGCGCATCTCGCCGGAGGCGCCGGTGCCGGTGGTGCGCGTCTCGCGCGAGGAAGAGCGCCTGGGTGGCGCGGCCAACGTCGCGCTCAACGTCAAGACGCTGGGCGCGCAGTGCACGCTGCTGACCGTGGTGGGCGACGACGAGCCGGCGCGCTCGCTGCGCCGTCTGCTCGAGGCCCAGGGCATCACCACGGTGCTGGGCAGCGACCCGAAGCTCTACACCATCGTCAAGCTGCGGGTCATCGGCCGCTCGCAGCAGCTCATCCGCGTCGACTTCGAGAACCAGCCCGAGCACGAGGTGCTGCAGCAGATGCTGGCCGACTACGAGCGGGTGCTGCCCGAGCACGACGCGGTGCTGTTCTCCGACTACGGCAAGGGCGGCCTGACCCACATCCCGCGCATGATCGAGCTGGCACGCGCCGCCGGCAAGCCGGTGCTGGTCGACCCCAAGGGCAGCGACTACAGCCGCTATGCGGGCGCCACCACGCTCACGCCCAACCGCGCCGAGCTGGCCCAGGTGGTCGGCCAATGGCGTGACGAGGCCGACCTGCACCGCCGTGCGCACGCGCTGCGCGAGGAGCTGGGCCTGGACGGGCTGGTGCTGACCCGCTCGGAAGACGGCATGTCCCTGTTCGAGAAGACGGCCGACGGCCAGCCGACGCATTTCCAGGTGCCGGCCCAGGCGCGCGAGGTCTTCGACGTGACCGGCGCGGGCGACACCGTCATCGCGACGCTGGCGGCGCTGCTGGCCTGCGGCATGAGCCTGCGCGACGCGGTGCCGCTGGCCAACCGCGCCGGCAGCATCGTCGTGGGCAAGTTCGGCACCGCCAGCTGCAGCTTCGAGGAACTCTTCGGAAAGGAAACGGCATGAGAGTCGTCGTCACCGGCGCGGCCGGCATGATCGGCAGCAACCTGGTCCACGGCCTGAACCGCCTGGGCGCCAAGGAGGTCATCGCGGTCGATGACCTGACCGACGGGCCCAAATACCGCAACCTGCTCGGCAGCACGCTGGCGGACTACTTCGACAAGGACGAGTTCTACACCCGCTTCGCCGCCGGCGAGCTGGGCCGCATCGACGCGATCCTGCACGAGGGCGCCTGCTCCGACACGATGGAGCATGACGGCCGGTTCATGCTGGAGAACAACTACCGCTGCTCGAAGACGCTGCTCGATGCCTGTCTCGCGCAGGGCACGCGGCTGCTCTACGCCAGCTCGGCCGCCACCTACGGCGCCAGCGAGACCTTCCGCGAGGAGCCGGCCTTCGAGGCGCCGCTGAATGTCTACGGCTACTCCAAGCTGCTGTTCGACCAGGTGGTGCGCCGCTACCTGCCGACCCTGCGCTCGCAGGGCGGCACGCAGGACGGCCAGGTCGTGGGCTTTCGCTACTTCAACGTCTACGGCCCGCGCGAGCAGCACAAGGGCCGCATGGCCAGCGTGGCCTTCCACCACTTCAACCAGTTCCGCCAGCACGGCCAGGTCAAGCTCTTCGGCGAGTACAACGGCTACGCGCCGGGCACGCAGTCGCGCGACTTCGTCTTCGTCGACGATGTGGTGGCGGTCAATCTGTGGTTCCTGCAGAACCCGGACAAGAGCGGCATCTTCAACCTCGGCTCCGGCCGGGCGCAGCCCTTCAACGATGTGGCGCATGCGACCGTCAACGCCTGCCGCGCGCTCGACGGCCTGCCGGCGCTGACGCTGGACGAGCAGATCGCCCAGGGCCTGGTGAGCTACATCGATTTCCCCGACGCCCTGCGCGGCAAGTACCAGTGCCTGACCCAGGCCGACCTGACCCGCCTGCGCGCCACCGGCTGCGACCACGCCTTCAGCGACGTGGCCGGCGGCGTGGCGAGCTATGTGCGCTGGCTGGCCGGACAGCCCAGCAGCTGAGCCACCACGCTCACCGCCAGCACCGCCGGCTCCTTGCCGGCGATACCGGGCAGGCCGATCGGGCAGGTGAGGCGGCCGAGCTGCGCCGCGCTCAGTCCCCGGGCCTCGAAGCGCGACAGGAAGCGCGCCCGCTTGGTCGCGCTGCCGATCAGGCCGCAGAAGGCGGCGTCACCTCGGCGCAGGATGGCCTCGGTGATCGCCTCGTCGAGGTCGTGGCGGTGCGTCATGACCAGGAAGACGGTGCCCGGCGCCGCCTGCGCGACCTCCATCTCGGGCGCGTCGCTGACGATGGGCGTGATGTGCGGCTGCTCGAATGGATCGTGCAGCGGGAATTCGCCGGGCCGCGCATCGACCCAGTCGACGCGGCAGTCGATGTCGGTCAGCAGCCTCACGATCGCGCGGCCGACATGGCCGGCGCCGTGCAGCTGCAGAGGGAAGCGCGGCGGCGGCAGCGTCCAGCCATCGAGCGCCTCCCGCGTCAGGTGGGAGAGCCGCAGCTTCACCCGCCCGCCGCAGCACTGGCCGAGCGCCGGACCGAGCGGCAGATCGAGTTCCTGGGGCGGCGCCTCCGGGCGGGCGAGCCTCTGCCGCGCCGCCTCGATCGCCTTCCATTCCAGATGGCCGCCGCCGATGGTGCCGAGCACCTCGACGGGCGTGACCAGCATGCGCGTGCCGGTCTCGCGCGGCGCCGAGCCCTGGTGCGCGGCGATCAGCACCTCGACGACCGGCGTGCCTTCGGCGAGCCGGGCGCGGGCCGCGGCCTGCAGGCGCAGCATGATCATCCGCGCTGCACCGCCGCCAGCGCGTCCAGGATGGCTTCCCCTGTCGCCGGCGCCCGCAGCGGCGGATCGACGCGGTGCCCGCCCGCCGCCGATACCGCATCCCGGATCGCCAGGAAGACGCTGAAGGGCAGCAGCAGCGGCGGCTCGCCGACCGCCTTGCTGCGGTGGATGCTGTCGGCCGGGTTGCGGTGGGCGAACAGCCGCACGTCGAGCGCGCCGGGCGCCAGCGGGATGTCGTTGGCGGTCGGGATCTTGTAGGTGCTCGGCGCGTGGGTCAGCAGGAGGCCCGCGGCGCGCGAGCCGTCCATCGGCTGCCAGCGCAGCTCCTCGGTGGTCAGCCAGCCCATGCCCTGCACGAAGGCGCCCTCGACCTGGCCGATGTCCAGCGCCGGGTTCAGCGAGGCGCCCACGTCGTGCAGCACGTCGGCGCGCAGCAGCCGCCACTCGCCGGTCAGCGTGTCGACGATGACCTCGCTGAGCGCCGCGCCGTAGGCGAAGTAGAAGAAGGGCCTGCCCTGCAGCCGCTCGCGGTCCCAGTGCAGGCCGGGCGTGGCGTAGAAGCCGTCGCTCCAGAGCTGGATGCGCGAGGCATAGGCCTGCGCGACCAGCTCGGCGAAGGCCAGCGCCTGCGCGCCCGCCGTCACCTGGCCGCCGGCGAACTGCACCGCCTCGGGCGCCACCTGCCAGCGCGCGGCGACGAAGGCCGCCAGGCGGTCGCGGATCTGGCGCGCCGCGTCCTGCGCGGCCTTGCCGTTCAGGTCGGTGCCGGTGGAGGCGGCGGTGGCGGAGGTGTTGGCCACCTTGTGCGTGTCGGTGGCGCTGACCCGCACCCGCTCCAGGGGCAGGCCCAGCTCGTGCGCGACCACCTGCGCGACCTTGGTGTTCAGGCCCTGGCCCATCTCGGTGCCGCCGTGGTTCACCAGCACCGAGCCGTCGGTGTAGACATGCACCAGCGCGCCGGCCTGGTTGAAGTGCGCGACGTTGAAGCTGATGCCGAACTTCACCGGCGTCAGCGCCAGGCCCTTCTTCAGCACCGGGCTGGCGGCGTTGAAGGCGGCGATCTCGGCGCGGCGCGCGTCGTGGCGGCCGCGCGCGGCCAGCTCGTCGACCAGCGGCGCGAGGATGTTGTCCTCGACCGCCTGGCCGTAGGGCGTGATGTTGCGCTCGGTCGTGCCGTAGAAGTTGGCGCGGCGCACCGCCAGCGCGTCGAGCCCGAGCCGGCGCGCCACCTCGTCCAGGATCACCTCCACCGCCAGCGCGCCCTGCGGCCCGCCGAAGCCGCGGAAGGCGGTGTTGCTCTGCGTGTTGGTGCGGGCGCAGTAGCCGCGCAGGTCGACCGCGGGCAGCCAGTAGGCATTGTCGAAGTGGCAGAGCGCGCGGGTCATCACCGGCGCCGAGAGGTCGGCCGAGGCGCCTGCGTTGGACACCATCTCGACCTCCGCCCCGAGCAGCCGCCCGGCCTCGTCATGGCCGACGACGTAGCGGAACTCGAAGCCGTGGCGCCGGCCGGTGATCAGGAAGTCGTCGTCGCGGTCCGGGCGCAGCTTGACCGGGCATTGCAGCTGCTGCGCCGCCAGCGCAGCGCAGGCCGCGAACAGCGCCGACTGCGACTCCTTGCCGCCGAAGCCGCCGCCCATGCGCCGGCACTGCACCTGCACCTGGTGCGCCGCCAGCCCCAGCGCATGCGCGACGACATGCTGCATCTCGGTCGGATGCTGGGTCGAGCTGTGCACCAGCAGGCCGTCGTTCTCCTGCGGCAGCGCGTAGGCGATCTGGCCCTCCAGGTAGAACTGCTCCTGGCCGCCGAGGCTGAAGCGGCCCTCCAGCCGGTGCGGCGCGGCGGCGATGGCCGCGGCCGTGTCGCCGCGCTGCAGGTGCATCGGCGGCACGACGTACTGCTGCCGGCGGTGCGCCTCCATTGCGTCGAGCACCGCCGGCAGCGGCTCGATCGTGGCGACCTGCGTCGCCAGGGCTGCCGCGCGCCGCGCCTCGCCGCGGGTGCGGGCGACGACCAGGAACATCGGTTGGCCGCGCCAGTTCACCGTGCCCTCGGCCAGGATCGGGTCGTCGTGCACGATCGGACCGCAGTCGTTGACGCCGGGAATGTCGGCGGCCGACAGCACCGCGACCACGCCGGGCATCGCGCGCACCCGCGCCAGGTCGAGCGCGACCAGCCGCCCGTGCGCCAGCGGCGACAGGCCGAGCGCGCCATGCAGCGTGCCGGCGACCTCGGGCAGGTCGTCGATGTAGGGCGCGCGGCCCGTGACGTGGAGCGTCGCGGATTCATGCGGGCGCGAGGTGCCGATGACGGGCGAGGTCGTGCTCGTGCTCATGCTCGGGCTCATGCGCGGAACTCCCGGACCTGGGTGGCGCTGGCCGGCAGCGGATCGTCGGGCCGGGTCTCCAGCCAGAGCCGGCGCAGCAGGTTGGCGCTGACCGCCAGCCGGTAGCTGGCGCTGGCGCGCAGGTCGCTCAAGGGGCGGAAGTCCTGCGCCAGCGCGACCTGCGCCGCCTGCAGCGTGGCCTCGTCCCAGCGCCGGCCGCGCAGCGCTGCCTCGGTCTGCGCGGCGCGCTTCGTGATCGCCGCCATGCCGCCGAAGACCAGCCGCGCGGCGGCGATCCGGCCGTCGGCGTCCAGCCGCAGCGCCGCGGCCATCAGCACGGTGGAGATGTCGCTGTCGAAGCGCTTGCTGATCTTCCAGGCGCGCAGCTGCGTGCCCTCAGGGGACGGCGGCACGACCAGCCGCTCGACGAACTCGCCCGGCGCGAGCGCGTTCTTCATGTAGTCGAGGTAGAAATCCTCGAGCGCCAGCGTGCGGGTGTCGGGCCCGCGGCGCAGCACGATGCGCGCGTCCAGCGCGATCAGCACCGGCGCGCCATCGCCGATCGGCGAGCCGTTGGCGATGTTGCCGCCCAGCGTGCCGGCATGACGCACCGGCGGCGAGGCAAAGCGCCGCCAGACTTCGGTGAGCGCCGGCCAGCGCGCCGCCAGCGCCGCCCAGGCGTCCTCCAGCGACGCGGCGGCGCTGATGTGCAGCGTGCCGTCGGCGTCGGTCGCGATGCGGCGCAGCGCGGGCACGCCGCCGGTCCAGATCAGCCGCCCGAGTTCGCGGAACTGCTTGTTGACCCACAGCGCGATGTCGGTGCCTCCCGCCAGCAGCCGCGCCTCGGGATGGGCCAGGCGCAGGGCAGCCAGCTCGTCGAGGGTGCGCGGGGCGTGGAACGCTGCACCGGCATGGACGTGACTTCGTGGGTCCCCGCCTTCGCGGGGATGACGGCTGTCCATGTCGTCACCCTCGCGCAGGCGAGGGCCCACGCCCGCCTGCAGCGCATCGAGCTGCGCGCGCAGCGCGGCGCGGTCGATCGGCGCGTCGGGCATATCGAACATGCGCTCGGCCGCGTCGACGATCGGGCGGTAGCCGGTGCAGCGGCACAGGTTGCCGGCTAGCGCGTCGGCGATGGCCGGGCGCTCGGGGCGGGTGCCGGCGGCCGCGTGCGCCTCGCGCAGCGCGGTCATCGTCATGACGAAGCCGGGCGTGCAGAAGCCGCACTGCGAGCCGTGGCACTCGACCAGCGCCTGCTGCACCGGATGCGGCTGCGGCAGGTCTTCCACGGTGAGGACGGCGCGGCCGTCGAGCGTGGGCAGGAAGCTCAGGCAGGCATTGACGTTGCGGATCGCCACGCCGCCGGGCGCGGTGTCGTCGCGCTCGGCCACCAGCACGGTGCAGGCGCCGCAGTCGCCCTCGTTGCAGCCTTCCTTGGTGCCGGTGCAGCGCGGGCGGGCGTCCTCGCGCAGCCAGTCGAGCAGCGTGCGGGTGGGCGGCACGCCTTCAAGCGCGATGGCGTGGCCGCGGTGGACGAAGCGGATCGGTCGGGGCGAGATCTCGGGCATGGGCCGGAACATACCCCAGCAGACGCGGCATGACATGCGCCAGACGTGATGATCTGCATGAGAATGAACGTATGACACAGCGAGCCGTTTTCGACACCATCGAGCTTCATCTCGTCAGGGTCTTTCACACCGTGATTTCCGAACGCAGCGTCTCGCGTGCCGCGATGCGCCTGTCCTCCACGCAGCCGCAGGTCAGCGCGCAGCTTCGCCGGCTGCGTGCGCTGATCGGCGACCCGCTGCTGGTGCGCGCCGGCGCCGGCATGGTGCCCACCGAGATCGCGCTGCAGCTGATGGCGCCGGCCGAGACGCTGCTGCGCAGCGCCGAGCAGCTCTTCGGCGGCAAGGCCGGTGCCCGCGCCTTCACGCCCGGCGCGGCCGAGATCGAGTTCCGCATCGCCGCCAGCGACTACCTCGATCCGCTGTTCCTGCCGATGCTGGTGGCGCGGCTGCGCCAGCAGGCGCCGCGCGCGCGGCTGACCATTCACGCGCTGTCGGCCGAGTTCGACTACCGCGCCCGGCTGGCGCGCGGCGAGGTCGATCTGGTGATCGGCAACTGGCTGGAGCCGCCGGCCGAGCTGCACATCGGCCGGCTGTTCTCCGACGAGATCGTCTGCCTGGTCAGCGCCGGCCATCTGGCGGCGCGCCGGCCGCGCGAGTGGACGCTGGAGCGCTATCTCGCCGCCGACCATGTCGCGCCGACCGCGCTGCACACCGGCGGCCACGGCGTGATCGACGAGCATCTGACGCGCCAGGGCCTGCACCGGCGCATCGTCGTGCGCAGTCCGCATTTCGCGCTGGTGCCGACGATGCTGGCGCACAGCGACGCGCTGGTGCTGACCACCGGCCGGCTGTTCTGCCAGCGCCATCTGGGCACGCTGCCGCTGCGCATCGTGCGCTGCCCGGTCGACTTTCCCTCGCTGACCTACTACCAGCTCTGGCATGAGGTCACGCACGGCGCGGCCTCGCTGCGCTGGCTGCGCGAGACGGTGCGCGATGTCGCGCGCCGGCTGCCGGCGCCGGGCCTGTCCGCGGCCGCCGATCCCGTCCCCATTCCTGTTCCCGCCTCTCCGTCCGCATGACTGCTGTTCCCGACCGCCTGGCGCTGCGCGCCGACCTGCTCGACTTCGACGCCGATCCCGGCTGGGCTGCGCCTGACCCGGCCACCGGCCTCGTGCCGGGCGTGCGCTGGCGGCCCGACCACTGGCTGCTGGTCGAGGCCGGGCGCATCACCGGCGTCCAGCCGGCTGCGGCCTTCACGCCGGATGCCGCGGTCTGGTCGGTCGAGGACCAGCGCGGCCGGCTGCTGATGCCCGGCTTCATCGACACCCATGTGCACAGCCCGCAGCTCGACGTCATCGCCAGCTACGGCACCGAGCTGCTCGACTGGCTGGAGACCTACACCTTTCCCGCCGAGATGCGCCACGCCGATCCGGCGGTGGCCGCCGCCGGGGCCGAGCTGTTCCTCGACGCGCTGCTGGCGCACGGCAGCACCAGCGCGGTGGTGTTTCCGACGGTGCATGTCAGCTCGACCGAGGCGCTGCTGGCCGGCGCGCACCGCCGCGGCATGCGCCTGGTCACCGGCAAGGTGCTGATGGACCGCCACGCGCCCGAGGGCCTGAGCGACGACGTGACGGGCGCCGAGCGCGACAGCCGCGACCTGATCCGCCGCTGGCACCAGCGCGGCCGGCTGGCCTACGCGATGACGGTGCGCTTCGCGCCGACCAGCACGCCCGAGCAGCTGGCGATGGCCGGCCGGCTGATGAAGGAGGTGCCCGGCCTCTACATGCAGACCCATGTGGCCGAGAACCGCGCCGAGGTCGCCTGGGTGGCCGAGCTCTTTCCCGAGGCGCGCAGCTACCTCGACGTCTACCACCGTGCCGGGCTGCTGAACGAGCGCGCGGTGCTGGCGCACGGCATCTGGCTCGACGACGCCGACCGCGCGCTGCTGGCCGACACCGGCGCGCAGATCGCGCACAGCCCCAGTTCCAACCTCTTTCTCGGCAGCGGCCTGATCGGCTGGCCGGAGCTGGAGGCCGCGGGCGCGCGCGTCTCGCTGGCCAGCGATGTGGGCGGCGGCACCAGCCTGTCGATGCTGCGCACGCTGGCCGATGCCTACAAGGTGCAGGCGCTGCGCGGCGTGCGCCTGACTGCCTGGAAGGCGCTGCACGGCGCCACGCTGGGCGCGGCCGAGGCGCTGGGTCTGAGCAACGAGATCGGCCGTCTCGAGCCCGGTCGCCTGGCCGATCTGGCGCTGTGGGACTGGGCGGCCGGTCCGGTGGCCACGCACCGCGATGCGCGGGCGCGACAGTTGCATGAGCGGGTCTTCGCCTGGATGACACTCGGTGACGAGCGGAACCTGGCGGCGACCTGGGTCGCCGGTCGCGCGCTTTTCCGGCGCACTCCGACCCGCTGACGACAGTTTTTGTGACAATGCGCACCGTTTTTGTGCCGCACGCCTGACCCGACCCGGAGTCCTCCCCCGATGACCGCCCCACCTCGCCTGGAACTCCTGGGCATCACGAAGCAGTACCCCGCGGTGCGCGCCAACGATGGCGTGGCGCTGACGGTCGCGCCCGGGCAGATCCATGCCGTGCTGGGCGAGAACGGCGCCGGCAAGTCGACGATGATGAAGATCATCTACGGCGCGGTGAAGCCCGACGCCGGCGAGATCCGCTGGAACGGCCAGCCGGTGCAGATCGCCAGTCCGGCGCATGCGCGCCAGCTCGGCATCAGCATGGTCTACCAGCACTTCTCGCTGTTCGACACCCTGACCGCGGCCGAGAACGTCTGGCTCGGCCTGGACAGGTCGATGTCGCTGGCGCAGGTGAGCGAGCGCATCCGCGCGGTCTCGGGCGAGTACGGGCTGGAGGTCGATCCGCTGCGGCCGGTGCACTCCTTGAGCGTCGGCGAGCGCCAGCGCGTCGAGATCGTGCGCGCGCTGCTGACCGATCCGAAGCTGCTGATCCTCGACGAGCCGACCTCGGTGCTGACGCCGCAGGCGGTCGAGAAGCTCTTCGTCACGCTGCGCCGGCTGGCCGGCACCGGCTGCTCGATCCTCTACATCAGCCACAAGCTCGACGAGATCCGGGCGCTGTGCCATCACTGCACCGTGCTGCGCGGCGGGCGGGTCACCGGCGAGGTCGATCCGACGCGGGAGACCAACGCCTCGCTGTCGAAGCTGATGATCGGCGCCGAGCCGCCGGCGCTGCGCAGCCGGCCGGCCACGCCCGGCGAGGTGGTGCTGGCGGTCGACGGGCTGGACCTGCCGCAGGCCGATCCCTTCGGCACCACGCTGTCGCGGCTGGCGCTGCAGGTGAGGGCCGGCGAGATCGTCGGCATCGCGGGCGTGTCGGGCAACGGCCAGCAGGAGCTGATGGCCGCGCTCTCCGGCGAGGACCGGCGCGCGCCGGCCGGCTCGGTGCGGCTCTCGGGCCAGGACATCGCGCGCGCCACGCCGGCGCAGCGCCGCCGCCTGGGGCTGCACTTCGTGCCCGAGGAGCGCCTGGGCCGCGGCGCGGTGCCGACGCTGTCGCTGGCGCACAACCTGCTGCTGACCCGCACCGAGAACGTCGGCCCCGGCGGCTGGCTGAAGATGGGCGCGATCCGTGCGCAGGCGGCCGAGCTGATCGGGCGCTACAACGTCAAGGCCGGCGGCCCGGACGCGGCGGCGAAGTCGCTCTCGGGCGGCAACCTGCAGAAATACATCGTCGGCCGCGAGATCGACGCGCGCCCCAAGCTGCTGATCGTCAGCCAGCCGACCTGGGGCGTGGACGTCGGCGCGGCGGCGCAGATCCGCCAGGCGATGCTGGCGCTGCGCGACGCCGGCTGCGCGCTGCTGGTGGTCAGCGAGGAGCTGGACGAGCTGTTCGAGATCAGCGACCGGCTGGTGGTGATCGCGCAGGGGCGGCTCTCGCCCTCGATCGCCACCCGCGACGCCACCATCGAGCAGATCGGCGCCTGGATGTCCGGCCTGTGGCAGGACGGCGCCGACGAAACGAAGAACATCGACAACACCAGGAACACCAAGGAGGGCAGCGATGCTCAGGCTTGAGGCACGGCCGCAGCCGTCGAAGGCGATGTCGCTGGCGTCGCCGCTGATCGCGCTGGTGCTGACGACGATCATCGGCATCGCGCTGTTCGCGCTCCTGGGCAAGGATCCGGTCAAGGGTCTGCAGGTTTTCTTCGTCGAGCCGCTGAAGAACGCCCGCGCGCTGTCCGAGCTGAGCGTCAAGGCGGTGCCGCTGGTGCTGATCGCGCTGGGGCTGGCGGTGTGCTTCCGCTCCAACCTGTGGAACATCGGCGCGGAGGGCCAGTTCATCGTCGGTGCGCTGGCCGGGGGCTGGGTGGCGCTGCAGGCGCAGCCCGACTCCTCGCGCGGAATCGTGGTGCTGATCCTGGCCGCGGGCGTGCTCGGCGGCATGGTCTGGGCGGGCATCACCGCGCTGCTGCGCGACCGGTTCAACGCCAGCGAGATCCTGGTCAGCCTGATGCTGGTCTATGTCGCCGAGATGCTGCTGAGCTATCTGGTCTACGGCCCCTGGAAGGATCCGAAGGGCTTCAACTTCCCGCAGACCATCACCTTTCTCGAGCCGACGAAGATTCCGCGCCTGGTCGACGGCCTGCGCGCCAACATCGGCGTGCTGATCGCGCTGGTGGCGGTGGGCGGCTTCACCGCCTTCCTGTTCCGCACCTACCGGGGCTTTGCGCTGCAGGTCGGCGGCCTGGCGCCGGCCGCGGCGCTGTACGCGGGCTTCTCGTCGCGCGGCGCGCTGTGGACGGCGCTCCTGGTGTCGGGCGGCATGGCGGGCCTGGCCGGCGCGCTGGAGGCCGCCGGGCCGCTGGGCCAGCTCACGCCCTATGTGCCGGTGGGCTACGGCTTCGCGGCGATCATCGTCGCCTTCGTCGGCCGGCTGCATCCGGTGGGCATCGTCTTCTCGGCGCTTCTGATGAGCATGTTCTACATCGGCGGGGAGCTGGCGCAGTCGCGCCTGGGCCTGCCGAAATCGCTGACCGGCGTGTTCCAGGGGCTGCTGCTGTTCACGCTGCTGGCCTGCGACACGCTGATCGCCTATCGCGTGCGCTGGGGCGCCGCAGGAAAGGGTGCCCGATGAACGAGTTCGCGCTGCTGCTGGCGGCCACGCTGAATGCCGGCACCGTGCTGGCGATCGCCGGCCTGGGCCTGCTGATCAACGAGCGCGCCGGCGTGCTCAACCTCGGTGCCGAAGGCATGATGCTGGTGGCGGCGATCGCCGGCTTCGCCACCTCGGTTCACACCGGCAACGACTGGATCGCCTTTGCCGCCGGCGCGGGCGCGGGCGCGCTGATGGCCGCGGCCTTCGGCGTGCTGGTGATCTGGCTGAACACCAACCAGTACGCCACCGGCCTGGCGCTGAGCCTGTTCGGCGCGGGCTTCTCGGCCTTCGTCGGCATCCGCTACACGCAGGAAAAGCTCGCCGAGCGGCCGAAGTTCGAGATTCCCGGCCTGGCCGACATTCCCTTCGTCGGCCCGGCCTTCTTCAAGCACCACCCGATGGTCTATCTGACGATCGTGCTGATGCTGGCGCTGGCCTGGTTCCTGTACCGCTCGCGCGCCGGGCTGGTGCTGCGCGCGGTGGGCGAGTCGCCGGAATCGGCGCATGCGCTGGGCTATCCCGTGCGGCGCATCCGGCTGCTGGCGGTGATGGCGGGCGGTGCGCTGTGCGGCCTGGCCGGCGCCTACCTGTCGGTGATCTACACCCCGCTGTGGGTCGAGGGCATGACCGCCGGCAAGGGCTGGATCGCGCTGGCGCTGACCACCTTCGCGACCTGGCGGCCGGCGCGCGTGCTGATGGGCGCCTACCTGTTCGGCGGCGTGACGATGCTGCAGTTCCACCTGCAGGGCGAGGGCGTGCAATTGCCCAGCCAGCTGCTGACCGCGCTGCCCTATCTGGCCACGATCGTGGTGCTGGTGCTGATCTCGCGCAACCCGGCGTGGATCCGCGCCAACATGCCGGCGTCGATCGGCAAGCCTTTCTTCCCTGGCAGTTGACCGCCCGGCGCTGAATCAGCCGCCGGGTGGGGGTCAACTCAGATTAGATCTCGATCGACTGCACGTTCGGATCGTGCATCGCCAGCATGATCTCTTTGGCTTGCGCCA
This sequence comes from Sphaerotilus sp. FB-3, assembly GCF_023706025.1. Classification (NCBI taxonomy): domain Bacteria; kingdom Pseudomonadati; phylum Pseudomonadota; class Betaproteobacteria; order Burkholderiales; family Sphaerotilaceae; genus Sphaerotilus; species Sphaerotilus sp. FB-3. The sequence goes on from NZ_BQWE01000034.1 coordinate 159,688, forward strand.
GTGGAGACTGGTTGGCGATGTTCAGGATAGCTGTCATCGAGTGGTTGATGAGCTGGTCATCCCCTTTCTCGATGCCTTTGTCGAGGGTGTCGAAAAAACCCTGGATCATGCCGGCACGCTCCTTGAACGTCTCCTTGAGATACAGCTCCAGAAGATCCTTCTTGGCTTGGATGTCCGCAAGCCTGGTATCGCGCCACGCATCAATCGACGTACGTTTGGTGGCCTCGACTTCCACCGTCTTCTTGTAGTCCGACCAGGCGTGAATGATCTCGCTAATGGCGGATCCGGATGTCGCAAGTGGCAGTTTGTTTGCCAGCGGGATGAGCTTGGTGATGGCCATGGGTTCTGCGGGTTTTTCAGGCGATGGACAGCAGGCCAGAGCACTTGGCCTTGATGTTCTCGATGGCTACGCCTTCCTTGTTGAGGATGGCCACTTCCAGAGCTTTCTTGAGCGACGTGCCGACAGCCAGCATGCGCTGGAATGCCGTCGGGTCGCTGTCGTCGTGTACCTTGACCTGTTCGAAACGCTTGACAAGTTCGATGATAACGGTCGAAATTTCTTGGGCGTTGGTCACGATTCCACCCATGGCGGTCTCGGCTGCCTGCATCTTGGCCACGGCTACCGCCACCTCGGCTTTGTACTCATTTGCTTGCGTCAATGCCTCTTCAGCTTTGCTGGCCATCATGAAACCGCCGATGGCCAAGGCTGGGCCTAGCACGATCCCACCCAGGGCTAGCGTGCCGCCGGCAATTCCGAAGCCGCCTGCACTCAGCGCGCCGCCGCCCAGCCATGCCAGCGTGGCATTGGTCGCAGCAGCGCCCGACAGGCCCGAGATGGCTGCACCTGTGGAGGCGGTTGCCAGCGTGCCCACAGCACCGTAAGCCCCCATGGCAGCCAGCGCACCACCCGCGGCGCCGGACGCAATTCCTTTTTCCAGTTCCAGTGAACTGAGGATCATCTTCTCGTAGCTATGGAGCTTCTCGATGCTGAATTCTTCCTGAAAGCCCTTCAGCGTGCTGCTGGCAGTCTTGGTGCGCTTGATGGCTTCGATCAGATGCCGGATCTGCTGCGTGAAAACCGAAACCTTCAACTTGCCCAAGTTTTCTAGGCTGTCTTGGGTGTTGTTGCGGGCGGCCTCCAGAGCGGCTGCTGCGCGTTGGTGCTGGCGTTCAGCTTTTTCGCCGATTTCCTTGGCTTCATCCATCATGTTGGACGCTTGCACGCCCTTCACGACGCCCGTGGCGGCCAGGGCGGCTGCAGCGCCCCAAAGCAGAAGAGGGATGGGCATGTTGAATTTCCTTTGTTGGTTTGAGGTGAGTAAAACGTGCGATGCACTCAGATGGCCTGTATCAACCGATAGCGTTCGGACAAGCCGGCGGCCTGCTGTGCCTGGTTGCACAGGCTGGCGTTGATGCGGTGGAATTCCTCTGGCGACAGCATCGGGAAATGCTGTCGATGCACGGTCTCTGTTCTGCACAGATCGGGCCGGTCGGCATAGATTGAGCAGAGACGCCCGACTGTGTCGAAGTGTCTGCAGGTGCCATCGCCCCGGTCTAGTGCCCGGTATGCCGGGTTCTTGTCCAGATGGGTGCAGCACAGGCCGCAGCGTGTGCAGGGGAAGGCTGGTGGTTCGATGTTGTCCCCCGGTTCGGGTTGTATTCTGGGGACGAGTGTGCAGACTCACTGCGACAGGGTGTGTCGCGTCTGGCTCGAAAAATAGTGGAATGCGGGAAAAGTACGCTTTTTCGGGGGGCTGTGCGACCGCTGGTTGGTGCGGTTGATCGCGACGGGGCGACAACTTCGGTGGCCTGTCCCGTAACGTCCTGCAAGCGTGATAATTGCTCACCTCGTTGATGACAATGGAGAATCCATGTCCAAGCTCTCGAAGCACACCCTGCTAAGAGCGGCTAACACAACCTGCGCAGAGTGCGCAGGCAGATGATGGAGCAGGCCAGGGACAAAAGCGCCACATGGGTGGTGA
>NZ_BQWE01000035.1:0-23705 GCF_023706025.1 Sphaerotilus sp. FB-3
GGGTCGATGGTCGTACCGCCCGGTCTCATTTCTCCACCGCTCGTGTCCTCAAGGCTGCTGGGCGGTCACCTTGAAAGGGATGGTCCTTCGAGCCCGAGCGCATGGCGGTGCAGATCGCGCTGACCGACCGCGGCAAGGGCTGGCACACCGCGGCGGTGCCGACCAGCGAGCTGGCGCGCCAGGCCGCGCTGGTGCTGGCGGTGCAGGCACAGCTGCCGGCCGAGCAGCTGCGCCTGCGCGTGCCGGCGCAGCTCAAGGTCGGCCCGCCCGAGCGCATGCGCGAGGTGGTCAACGGCAACCTGACCGGCCTGCACCTGAGCAGCCTGCCGGTGGTGCCGCGCGAGCTGCCGCTGCACGCCGGCTTCCACTACTTCGAGCTCGAGCGCAGCGGCGAGCTCTGGCAGGCCTTCGGCCGCAGCGGCCACCTGGCCTTCTTCATCGGCGGCGAGTTTCCCGGCCTGGCGATGGAGCTGTGGGCCATCCGGGCGCCGCAGTGAACCGACCGTCTGGAGACCGAATGAGCATCCCGCCGCCGCCGCCCGACGATCCCTTCGGCTCGACCGGCGAGCACACCTTCATGATGCCGACGCCGGGCCGGCGCGCCCGTGCCGACGGCAACGCGGCCGCGGCGCCCGCCGGCGCCCGGCCCGAGGTCGCCGCCGACCTGCCGCTGCCGCAGACCGGCCTCAATCCGCTGGTCGCGCTGGCCAATCCGCTGCTGTGCCTGGCGCCGCAGCTGCGCGCGACCGTGCGCGTCGCCGATCCGCAGGCGCTGAAGGACCAGGTCGCGCAGTCGATCCGCGACTTCGAGCAGCGCGCCCGCGCCCAGGGCCTGCCGCAGGAGCGGGTGCTGGCCGCGCGCTACATCCTGTGCACCCTGCTCGACGAGGCCGCCGCCGGCACGCCCTGGGGCAGCGGCGGCACCTGGAGCCGCAGCAACCTGCTGGTGACCTTCCACAACGAGGGCTTCGGCGGCGACCGCGTCTTCCAGCTGATGACCCGCCTGGCCGAGGATCCGGCGACCAACCGCGACCTGCTCGAGCTGATCCTGGCGGCGCTGACGCTGGGCTTCGAGGGCCGCTACCGGGCGGTCGAGGGCGGCGCGGCGCAGCTCGAGGCGGTGCGCGACCGGCTCGCGCAGATCCTGCGCGGCGTGCGCGGCGACCATGCGGCGGCGCTGGCCGAGCACTGGCAGGTCACGCCGCAGGCGCGCCGCCCGCTGCTGGGCTGGCTGCCGCTGTGGGTCACCGGCGCGCTGACCGCGCTGGGCCTGCTCGGCCTCTATCTCGGGCTGCTGCTGTCGCTGGGCAGCGCCTCCGATCCGGTCTTCGCCCGCATCGCCGCGCTGCGGGCGCCCCCGCTGCCGGGCGCGCCGGTGGCCGCGCCGGCGGCCCCGCCGCCCGCGGCCGCGCCCCGGCTGGCACCGCTGCTGCAGGCCGAGGCCGCCTCCGGCCGGCTGACGGTGCGCGACGAGGCCGACCGCAGCGTGATCGTGCTGCATGGCGAGGGCCTGTTCGACAGCGGCAGCGCCCGGCTCGACGCCGACCGCGAGGCCATGGTGCGGCGCGTCGCCGAGGTGCTGCGCAGCCAGGCCGGTCGCATCACCGTGACCGGCCACACCGACAGCGTGCAGAGCCGCTCGCTGCAGTTCCCGTCGAACTGGCATCTGTCGGAGGCCCGGGCCGCGACGGTGCGCGAGCTGCTGGCGGCCGCCGGCGTGCCGGCCGCCCGGCTGCAGGCGCGCGGCGCCGGCGACAGCGCGCCGGTCGCGGCCAACGACAGCCCGGCGGGCCGGGCCCGCAACCGCCGCGTCGAGATCGAGCTGCGCACCGGCGCCGGAAGCTGAGAGCCTGATGATGAAGAAGCTGCTGTCCTGGATCCTGCACCCCTGGCTGCTGGCCGCGCTGGGCCTGCTGGCGCTGGCACTGCTGATCTGGTGGGCCGGTCCGCTGGTGGCCGTGGCCGGCCGGGTGCCGCTGGCCGATGCGGGCGTGCGCATCGCGCTGATCGCGCTGCTGGCCGGCGGCTGGCTGGCGGTGCAGCTGGCGTCGCTCTGGCAGGCGCGCCGGGCCAACACCCGCATGATCGAGGGCCTGGCCGCCGCGCCCGGCGCCGGCACGGCCGCCGGCAGCGGCGAGAGCGCCGAGCTCGGGCTGCTGCGCGAGCGCTTCGAGCAGGCGCTGCAGACGCTGCGCGGCATGCGCTTCGACACCCGCGCGGACTCGCCCGGCCGGGCCCGCGGCGCGCTCGACGCGCTCTCGGACCGGCTGTCGCAGCGCCATCTCTACCAGCTGCCCTGGTATGTGTTCATCGGTGCGCCCGGCTCGGGCAAGACCACCGCGCTGCTCAATGCCGGTCTGCGCTTCCCGCTGGCCGGGCGCTTCGGCCAGGAAGGCCAGCGCGGCATCGCCGGCATCGGCGGCACGCGCCACTGCGACTGGTGGTTCACCGACGAGGCGGTGCTGATCGACACCGCGGGCCGCTACACCACCCAGGACAGCGACCGCGAGGCCGACCGCAGCGCCTGGAACGGCTTCCTGGCGCTGCTGCGCGACGGCCGGCCGCGCCAGCCGCTCAACGGCGTGCTGGTGACCGTCTCGGTTGCCGACCTGCTCACCCGCGGCGCGGCCGAGCGGGCCCGCGAGGCCGCCGCGGTGCGCGCGCGCATCCAGGAGCTGCACGAGCAGCTCGGCGTGCGCATGCCGCTGTACCTGCTGGTGACCAAATGCGACCTGCTCGCCGGCTTCACCGACTATTTCGCGACGCTCGACCGCGAGCAGCGCGCCGCGCCCTGGGGCTTCACCTTCCCGCTCGATGCCCGGCTGCACAGCGACGCCTCCGGCCTGACGACGGAGTTCGACCGGCTCGGGCAGCGCCTCACCGACGGCCTGATCGAGCGGCTGCAGGCCGAGCGCGATCCGGCGCGGCGCGCACGCATCTACGCCTTCCCGCAGCAGTTCGACGCGCTGCGCGAGGTGCTGCGCGAGTTCGTCGAGGAGGTGTTCGCGCCCTCGCCCTTCGAGGCCGACCCGATGCTGCGCGGCGTCTACTTCATCAGCGGCACGCAGGAAGGCACGCCGCTGGACCGCATGCTCGGCGGCCTGGCGCGGCAGCTCGGCCTCGAGCGCGCGGCGCTGCCGCCGCTGGCCGCCAGCGGCCGCAGCTTCTTTCTCGAGCGGCTGCTGCGCGAGGTGGTCTTCGCCGAGAGCGCGCTGGGCGGCACCCGGCTGAAATGGGAGAAGCGCCGTCATCTGATGGCGACGGGCGCCTATGCGGCGCTGGCGCTGGTGGCGCTGCTGGCCGCCGGCCTGTGGCTGCGCAGCCATGCGCTCAACCGCGACGACATCGCCGCGGTCGACGCCCGCGCCGCCGCGCTCGAGGCCGAGCTGCGCACCACGCCGGCGCGCCAGCAGCCCGATGCCGCCGCGCTGCTGCCGCTGCTGGAGGCCACGCGCCGCATCGCCGAGGTCGACGACAGCCCCGGGCGCCACTTCGGCCTGTACCAGGGCGACAAGCTGCAGGACGCCTCCGCGCAGGCGCTCGAGCGCATGCAGACCGAGGGCCTGCTGCCGCGGCTGGCGCTCGGCCTGGAGCAGCGCCTGGCCGCCGGAGCCGGCGCGGCCCGGCCGGAGGCGCAGTACGACGTGCTCAAGACCTACCTGATGCTGCACGACCCGAAGCACTTCGACGCGAAGTGGCTGGCCGTCTACCTGCGCGCCGACTGGGACGAGAGCCTGGCCGGCCGGCTGGACGCGACGCAGCGCGCCGCGCTCGAGCATCACCTCGACGCGCTGCTGGCGCGCGGCGCCAGCACGCCGTCTCGGCCGCTCGACCGCGCCCTGGTCGAGGCGGCGCGCGAGCGGCTGCGCCAGATCCCGCTGGCGCAGCGCGTCTACAGCCGGCTGCGCCTGCCGGGGCTGCTGCCGGCCGAGCTCGGCGCCTTCACCGCGACCGCCGCCGGCGGCCCCGAGGTCACCCGCATCCTGGTGCGCGGCAGCGGCCGGCCGCTCAACGAGGGTCTGCCGGCGCTCTACACCCGCGCCGGCCACCAGGACTTCGTCCAGCGGTTGCCGCGGCTGGCCACCGAGCTGGCGGCCGAGGAGTCCTGGGTGCTGGGCCTGGCCGCCGAGTCGCGCAGCGTCGCCGCGGCCGATCCGCAGGGCCAGGCCCGGCTCGCCGACGAGGTGCGCCGCCTCTACCTGAACGACTACGCCCGGCTGTGGAGCGACTACCTCGCCGACCTGAAGCTGCGCCCGACCGAGACGCTGGCGCAGGCCATCGAGGTCGCGCAGACGCTGGCGCTGCCGGGACCGAGCGCGCCGCTGCGCCGGCTGCTGCGCGCAGCCGCCGACGAGACCACGCTGGCACGCCCGGCAGCCCCCGGCGCCGAGAGCGCGGTGCGCGAGGCCGCGCGCGGGCTCAAGGACCGGGTGCTGGCACCCATCCTCGGCGACGGCGCCGCCGGCCGGGCGGTCGAGGCGCTGCAGCCCGGCCGCGAGCCGCTCGAGAAAAGCCTGGTCGACGACCGCTTCGTTCGGCTGCACGAGCTGGTCGGCGCCGCCGATGCCAAGGGACCGGTGCCGCTGGACGACACCATTCGGCTGCTCGACGAGATCGCGGTCTTCCTGCAGGCCACCCAGGCGGCGACGCAGTCGCGCACGCCGCCGCCGCCCTCGCCGACCCCGGCGCGCGCACGCGCCAGCGCCGGCCAGCTGCCGCCGCCGCTGGGCGCGATGGTCGAGCGCCTGGTCGCCAGCGGCACCAGCGCCGCGCTCGGCGCGACCCGCGAGGGCCTGGGCAGCGCGATCCGCGCCGAGATCGGCGACTTCTGCCGCCAGGCCATCGGCGGCCGCTATCCCTTCGACCGCTCCAGCAGCCGCGACGTCACGCTCGACGACTTCAGCCGGCTGTTCGCGCCGGGCGGGCAGATGGACCAGTTCGTGCAGAAGAACCTCGCGCCCTATGTCGACACCACCACCCGGCCCTGGTCCTTCCGCGCGGTCGAGGGCGCGCGCATGGGCCTGAACTCGGCGGCGCTGCTGTCCTTCCAGCATGCGGCCGAGATCCGCGATGCCTTCTTCCGTGGCAGCGCCACGCCGGTCGTCAGCGTCGACTTCCGGCCGGTGTCGATGGATCCGGCCATCCTTCAGCTGCAGATCGACGCCGGCGGACAGACGCTGAGCTATGCCCACGGCCCGGCGACGCTGACGCGGCTGCAGTGGCCGAGCCCGCGCGGCGGCGCGCAGATCCGGCTGAGCATCAGCCCGGCGCCGGCCGGCGGCAGCGCGGGCCTGAGCACCGAAGGCCCGTGGGCGCTGCTGCGGCTGATCGACCGGGCGCAGGTCGCACCCGGCAGCGGCCCGGAGCGCATGACCGCCACCTTCGACATCGAGGGCCGCAAGGCGGTGTTCGAGCTCATCTCCAGCAGCGTGCAGAACCCGCTGCGGTTGCCGGCGCTGCGCGCCTTCAGCTGCCCGACCGGACTCTGAGCGATGCCCGGCGCACCGGACTGCGGCTGGTTCGGCAAGCTGCCGGCGCTGGGCGACTTCGGCTCGCGCCGGCTGCCGCCGCCGATGCTGGCGCGCTGCGACGCCTGGCTCAGCGCCGGTCTGGCCTCGAGCCGCACGCGGCTGGGCGAGCGCTGGCTCGAGCTCTACCTGGGCGCGCCGCTGTGGCATTTCCTCTGGTCGCCCGGCGTGGTCGATCCGCAATGGTGGAGCGGCGTGCTGATGCCCAGCGTCGACCGGGTCGGACGCTATTTCCCGCTGCTGCTGGCCGCGGGCTGGAGCGACGGTCCGCCGGACGATCCGGCCGGGCTGCAGCGCTGGCTGGACGCGCTGGCCGAGGCGGGCCGCGACTGCCTGCGCCCCGGCGCCAGCGTCGAGCGGCTCGAGGCGGCGCTGCAGGCGCTGCCGCCGCGCCCGGCCGCCGCGACGGCCGCCGCCCTGCCGCGACGGCTGGTCGAGCGCGCCGTGCCCGCCGGCCACGGCCTGTGGTGGAGCCCGGACGAGACCCTGCGGCCAGACGCGCAGGCGCCGCTGGCCGCGCCGGTCGCCGGCCTGCCTCAGGACGCGGACTTCGACGCGCTGCTGGACGGCCGCGACTGAGCCCCGGCCGCCCTCCAGCACCTGCTCCCGCCTCAGCGGCGCCGGTGCAGCCGCAGCGCCACCGCCGAGAAGTTGTCCTGCGTCGCCAGGGCCTGCGCGGCGATGTCGTCGCGCATCGCGGCGAGCCAGCGCGCGGCGTCGGCGCTGGCCTGGCAGGAGCGCGCGATCGCCTCGGCCTCGAGCGTGTCCCACCAGCCGTCGCTGCACAGCAGGAAGGCATCGCCGTCGTGCAGCGGCTGCGCCTGCGCGGTGACATGGACCTCGACCGGCTCGGCGCCGCCGAGCGCGCTCAGCAGCTGGTTCTTGCGCGGATGGTGGCGCGCAGCCTGCGGCGTCAGGAAACCGGCATCGACCATCTGCTGCACTACGCTGTCATCGCGGGTCAGCGCCTCGGCGCGGCCGTCGCGCACCCGGTAGAGGCGGCTGTCGCCGACATGCGCCCACAGCGCCTCGCCGCGCCCGCGGTCGATCCACAGCGCCACGACGGTCGCATGCATGCGCTGGCGCCCGGCGCTGCCGGCCTGTGCGTCGGACAGGCGGCCGTGCGCGCATTCCACCGCCGCGGCCAGCGCCGCCGCCTGCAGATGCCCGCCCAGGCTGGCCTGCGCCAGCCGCTCGTCGATCGTGGCGACGACCAGGCGAGAGGCCTCGTCGCCGCGACGGTGACCGCCGGCGCCGTCGGACAGCACCGCCCAGCTCAGCAGCCCGGCATGGCCGCTGCGCAGATCGTCCTCGTTGTGGTCGCGGCTTCCCGTCTGCAGGCAGGAGGCGATGTCGATGTCGATCATTTCGGCATCCCGCGGTCACCGGCGGCCGAGGCCGCGCCGGGCGGCGCATGCCGCTCGGCGTCGAGCCGGTCGAGCTGCTGCTCGTAGGCCTGCAGGAAGGCCTTGCCGAACAGCGCCTGGACATCCTCGCGCGACTCCTCGCGCACCGCCTGGAAATGCTGCAGGTAGAGCTCCCACAGCCGGGCGCGCCGGTGCATCGGCAGCAGGCTGTCGATCACCGAGCGGCTGCTGAGCCGCGCCTCCAGCGGCTCGGGCGCAAAGCGGTCGAGCACGCCGTCGAGCGCCGCGCGCATGCCCGCCATCGTGCCCACCGCATGGCCGACCAGATCGTCCATCGCCTGCTCGACCGCCTGCGGCCCGGCCAGGAAGCCGCGCAGCGGCGGCTGCAGCAGTTGCTCGAGCGCCACCGGCGCGTCGGGCGAGAACTTCAGCGGATTGTTGTGGCGGGCCTGGATCATCGTGACCTGGGCATGCAGTTCGGACTTGGTCGCGGCCCGGGCGGCAATCAGCTGCAGCATGCCCGCGACCGCGTGATGCAGCATCAGCCCGATGTCATGCATCAGCGCCGGTGTCAGCGCGTGCGACGACATCCGCTCGGTCGCGATGCCGGCCCCGTCGCAGAAGGCCGACCACAGCGCGTCGGGCGCCGCGGCTGCGGCGGGCGTGATGCGGACCGGCGGCGACACGCCCGGCGAGGCGACCATCGGCGGCGGCGGCGCCGGCGGCATCGGCAGCACCATCGGCGCGTGGATCTCGGGGGTCCGGTCGGCCCGCGGCGGACGCGCCCCCGACATCGGCGCCGTCGGCGGATTCAGGAAGTCCTGCACCGCCTGGTCGCCGGCCGGCGGACGCGAGCGCGGTGCCGTATTGCCGAGAAAGTCCGACAGCACATCGTCGCTGCCGCTGGCACTGCCGGCCGGACCGAGCAGGTCGCCGAAGGCCGAAGGCAGCGCACCGTCAGGCACGGACATCGGCACGGACACCGGCGCTGGCGCATGCGGCTGAGGCGCACCCCACAGATCACGAAAGGGATCGGTGCTCCCGACGCCTGCCCCCCCGCCTGCACCGGCGCGACCCGGATCAGGTGACGGCACAGGAGCCCGCATCGGGGCCGACGTGCCGCCGAAGAATGCGAACGGATCGAGCGGATCGAGCGGATCCGTCGGCCCCCCCCCGGACGGCGCAGGCGATGGCACCGGCGATGACGCTGGAGCGGCGGCAAGCACAGGTGCAGCAGACACCGCCGGCCCGGTGGCCGGCGCCGCGCCGATCGCCGACATCATCCGGGTGAACTCGCCCGGCCCGGGGCCGGCAGGCGCCATGACCGTGGCATCGGCCTGCGCGGGCGCAGACAGGCTGACCGCCAGCAGATAGCTGCCGATCTGAAGCTCGTCGCCATCGACCAGCGTCGCGCTGCGGCCGGAGGGCACCGGCCGGCCGTTGTGGATGATCGGGCTGGCATGGCTGACATTGCGGATGCTGAACCCGCGCTCGCCGCAGCTGACCTCGGCCTGCCTGCGCGAGATGTGCCGCTCGGGATCGGGCAGCATCAGCGTGCAGTCCTCGCCCCGACCGAGCGTGCCGCCCTGCAGGTCGAACAGGCCGGTGATGGCCTGCGTCAAGGGCTGGCCGGCCAGGCTCACGGCACGGATCAGCAACTGCATCATGACCTCCTCAGCAAGCCCAGGCCCGAGCGGCGTGGGCCGGGCCAGTGTCGGCCCGCCCCACGCCGGACGACAAGCAACGAAAGTCATGCGCGCGGACACCCCGCAGGGCGACCAAAGTCACAAGACGGCCCGCGCCGCGGCCGCTACGCTGGCACGGATCGCTTCGGCACGACCCTGCACCTGCCCCCCCTCTCTCAACCCTCTCATCACCCCATTCCTCCCAACTCCTGCGACGGACAGACAGCGTGGACGAAGAAGGCACCCTGAGCATCGGCACCCGGCTGGGCGAGTTCGAGATCCGCGGCCTGGTCGGCATCGGCGGCTTCGGCATCGTCTACCGGGCCTTCGACCACGACCTCGAGCGCGAGGTGGCGATCAAGGAATACATGCCGGGACTGCTGGCCTCGCGCGGCGACGACGGCTCGGTGCAGCCGCGCGGACGCACGCATGGCGAGACCTTCGGCGCCGGGCTGCGCAGCTTCATGCTCGAGGCGAAGATGCTCGCGCGCTTCGACCATCCGGCGCTGGTCAAGGTCTTCCGCTACTGGGAAGGCAACGGCACCGCCTACATGGTGATGCCGCTCTACCAGGGCCAGACGCTGGCGCAGACACTGCGCCAGATGCCGGCGCCGCCCGGCGAGGTCTGGCTGATGGGCGTGCTGGTGCCGCTGCTGGGCGCCCTCGAGACGCTGCATGCCCAGCACATCTACCACCGCGACGTCTCGCCGGACAACATCCTGCTGCTGCGCAACGGCCGGCCGGTGCTGCTGGACTTCGGCGCCGCACGCCAGGTCATCAGCGACCGCACGCAGACGCTCACCGCGATCCTGAAGCCGAACTACGCGCCGATCGAGCAGTACGCCGAGATGCCCAGCCTGCGGCAGGGCCCGTGGACGGACCTGTATGCGCTGGGAGCGGTCGTCCATGCCTGTCTGACCGGCAAGCCGCCGCCGCCGGCGGCCGCACGCACGCTGCAGGACGAGATGGTGCCGCTGCCCGAGACCGGCGCCCGCCTGAAGGCCGAGCAGGGCCTGCGCTACAGCGACGCTTTCCTGCAGGCCTGGCAGCAGACGCTCGCGGTGCACCCGGACCAGCGCCCCCGCAGCGTCGAGGCGCTGATGCGCCTGCTGGGCCTGCTGCCCGTCCTGGGGCCGGGCGACGACCCGGACGCGACCCGGATCGCCGCCCCGATCGCGCAACCAGGCAGCGACCCGGATCGCACCGTGGTGGTGACCGGCCCGACCGGCAGTCCGCCGGGCCGCACGGCACCACCGCCTCCGCCCGCCGCTGCACCGCCGAGAACCAGACCGGCGCCGCACACCGCCAGCCTGGAGCCGCGCACCGGCCGCGACATGCGCATCGTGCTGCCCGGCATGACCCAGCCGGCCGCGGCCCGCACGCAGCCAGCGGCAGCACCCGCCGGCGCGGCGGGCACGACGGCCCCATCCGCCGGACCCGAGGGTGAGCGCAAGGCAGGCTCGGGCTCGGGCTCACGTGCACCGATGCTGGCAGGCCTCGGTGGCGCCGTGCTGCTGGCGGGGGCGGCGCTGCTGATGTGGCCGCGTGCTCCCGCCCCGGACGCGACGACCGGTCTGGCCGCCAGCGCCGCCAGCGCACTGGCCAGTGCGCCCACCGCGGCCGGCCCGGCCAGCGCACCGCTGGCGGAGATCATCACCGAAGAGAAGGAGCCCCCCGCACCGACTCTCGCCCCCGTGCCGGTGCTGCACCCTGTCCCGGTGCCAGCACCGCCCGCCCCGTCGCCCCCCCGTCTGCAGCCACCTGCGCCAGCGCCTTCTGCCCCGGCACCCGCCATCGCTGCGCCTCGTCCGGCACCCGCGCCTGTGCCGGCGCCAGCGTCCCGCCCGCCCTCCTCCGCTCCGCCCTCCTCAGCTCCAGGCGAAGCGGCCCGGCCGAGCTCGCCCGAGGAGGCCTGCGGCGGCCGGGTGCTGATCGCACGGGACCTCTGCATCCAGTCGCAATGCCGCAAGCCGGAATTCCAGCGCCACCCGACCTGCACCGAGCTGCAGCGGCGCAAGGAAGAAGAGGAACGCAGGGAGCTCTACCGCTGAAGCGGCAGCGACACGCCGACAGGAAGCCCGTGATGACAGAACCCTCCGCCCCCGCAGACGATCCGGACCGGACCCGGCTCGGTCCTGCGCCGATCGGCCTGCCGCAGCCCGGCGAGCTCGCCGACGACGAGTTCGGCAACGCGCTGCCCTCGGGCACCCGGCTGGAGGAGTTCGAGCTGCTGTCGGTCATCGGCGAGGGCGGCTTCGGCATCGTCTATCTCGCTCAGGACCATTCGCTGCACCGGCGGGTCGCGATCAAGGAGTACATGCCCTCGTCGCTGGCAGCGCGCACCCAGGCGATGACCGTCTCGGTGCGCTCGCGCCGCCATGCCGACACCTTCGAGGCCGGCCGGCGCAGCTTCATCAACGAGGCGCGGCTGCTGGCCAGCTTCGATCATCCCTCGCTGATCAAGGTCCACCGCTTCTGGGAGAGCAACGGCACCGCCTACATGGTGATGCCCTACTACATCGGCCGCACGCTGGGCGAGGTGCTCAAGACCCTGCCCGGTCCGCCCGACGAGCTCTGGCTGCGCACGCTGCTGATGCCGCTGCTCGATGCGCTCGAGACCATGCATCGCGCCGACACCTGCCACCGCGACATCGCGCCCGACAACATCATGATCCTCGAGGACGGCCGCCCGGTCATTCTCGACCTCGGCGCGGCGCGGCGGGTCATCGGCGACATGACACAGGCACTGACGGTCATCCTGAAGACCGGCTACGCGCCGATCGAGCAGTACGGCGAAATGCCCGGCGTCCGGCAGGGGCCGTGGACCGACCTGTATGCGCTGGCCTCGGTCGTGCATTTCGCGCTGACCGGACGCACGCCACCGCAGTCGGTCACCCGCATGGTCACCGACAAGTACCAGCCGCTGGCACACAGCGCGGCCGGCCAGTGCAGCGCGGCCTTTCTCGAGGCGATCGACGCCTGCCTGGCGGTGCTGCCCCAGCACCGGCCGCAGAGCGTGGCCGAGCTGCGCGCGCTGCTGGCCGCCACAGAACCGCGCGTGGCTGCACGGCCGCCGCCCCCCCGCGAACCTGCCCCGAGGCCGACGCCTCCTCCGGTCATCGCAGTGCCACAGCCACCTGCTGCGGCAAGCTCGCCTGCACCGCCACCTGCACCCGATCTGGCGCCAGCGCCAGCACCAGCACAGCCACGAGCGAGCTCCGGCGCCTGGGTGGCGGCCGGGGCCCTGCTGCTGGTCGGAGCGGCCGGGCTGGCCTACACGCTCGGGCGCCCCACGCCATCACCGCAGCCTTCGCCGCTGCCGGCGGTGCCGGCACAGGCGCCTGCGGCACCGGTGGCCGCCGCATCGGCACTCGAGTCGCTTCCCGCCTCCGCGGTGCCCCCCTCGCCGATCGCCGTCGCGCCGCCGGTGGCCTCCGGGGCAGCACCTGCCGCAGCCACAGCCCCGGAGCCGGCGATCGCACGCAGCACGGAGCGCAAGCCGGCGGCACGCGCCTCCGCCTCCGCCTCCACCAGCGCAGCGCCTGCGCCAGCACGCCCGCCGAAGACGGACCTCCCCGCGGACGAGAGACCGCCGCTGTCGCCGCCGGAGGTCTCCGACCGTTCGGCCTGGAGCCCGGACGGACGGCCACCGAAGGTCGTCCCGGTTCAGCCCCCTGCACCGGACTATGTCACCCGGCTCAAGTGCAATGACCTGCTGCAGAAGTCGGCCCTGGGCGACCCGGTGACCGACGCCGAACGCAGCTTCATGCAGCGGCAATGCCGCTGACTTCGAGGACCGCTGCCATGACCAAGACCACGCTCGCCCTGCTGATCGCACTGGCCCTGGCGGGCTGTGGAGGCGGCGGGGGCGGGGGCACCGCACAGGACAGCGGCCCGGACAAGACGACGCTGTCGGTGGCGGCCCAGGACATCGACGGCGACACGCTGCACTACCAGTGGCGCGTGACCGCCGGCCATGTCGACGACCGCGATGCCCCGAGCACCACCTGGACGCTGCCGAGCGGCCCCGGCCTGCACTTCGCCTATGTCACGGTGACCGACGGCCGGGGCGGTCATGCCGAGGCCCAGCATGCGGTGTCGTCCGACGCACTGGACACGGTGTCGGCGCGCCGCGCCCAGGCCCTGCACCGCCCCCCGACCGTCGTGGATGAGGGGCAGCTCGGCGGACAGCTGCGCCTGCTGGCCGAAGGCCGCTGGGTCTTCACCGGCCACGACGGCGCCAGCACGGGCGAGCGTCTGCTCGACCTGCCCGACGTGCAGGTCGACCTGCGCGACAGCACAGGCCGGACGGTCTTCAGCGGCCGCAGCGACATGCGCGGCGAAATCGTGCTGCCCCGTCTGCCCATGCCGGCCCCAAGCTCCGGGGGCTATCGCCTGCACTGCACCCGCGACACGGCACGGGCACGCGACGCCTGGCCGGTCTGTGCCGCGAACTACACGCCCACCGCCACGCGAGTCACGATCCCGGTGAGCGCGGACACCGGCGCCAACCTGCGTCTGTACGGACATGTCGAGCTGGCCGACGGCTCGGCCTGCGCGCGCCTCGATCAGGCCACCGGCCAGACCCGCGCCGCCACGCTGCGGCTGCTGCAAGCCGACGGCACCGCCGTCACCGCGGCGATCCAGGCCAACCGCCATGGCGACTACCTGCTGGAGGCCGCAGTGGCCGCACAGGAGCGCCACCAGCTGGAGGTGAGCTGCGAAGGCCTGCGGCAGACCATCGATGTGCCGCAGGTCGATGCCAGCCTCGCAGCCACACCGGTGGCGATGCCACCGATCCGTCTGGCCAACACGCCGCCGCGCATCACCCGCCTGCTCGCCAGCGGACCGGATGGCAATCTGCGAGGTCGTCAGGTCACGGCGCCCCACGGCAGCCGTTCGGATGGCCTGCCGGGCTCCGACCGCTTTCTGGCCTACAAGGGACTGGACACGCCGCAAAGCGCCTGCGCCTACTACCGTGCGCTCGGTCTGGTCGCCGGCTGCGATGCGCAGGGCATGCCGGTGCAGCCGGTGACGATGGCCGACTGGCAGCGCCACCATCGGCTGCCACCCTACGACACCGGCATCGCCGCGGCCGACAAGGCCAGCGCCGACTACATCAACCGCATGGACCTGAACCTGGTGCGACGCATGTCGGCCGTGCGGCGCAGCGCCGACCAGATCGCCTTCCTGGTCTGCAACCATCCTGGTCCGGACGGCAGCAGCCAGGCCGAGATCGACAGCGTGCTCGACCAGGCGCGCCAGGGGCTCAAGCAGGTCGCCTGCGTCGGCATGGAGTGGAGCGTCACGCCCGGCGCCCATGGCGATCGGCCGTTCACGAAGTTCGTCACCTTCGGTCCGGACGGCGGGCTGCTGCTGTCGGTCAACCTCGATGGCCGTGGCGAGAAGTACATGCCCGGGGTCTGCGTCGCCTGTCATGGCGGTGCGACCCATGCCGGACGCTTCCCGACCACGCTCGGCGCCTCTCCGCAGCTGGGATCGCGCTTCCTGCCGTTCGATGCGGCCAACTACCGCTTCGGCAGCGCCCCCGGTCTGCGCGAGACCGACCAGCAGGCAGCGCTGCACACGCTCAACCGCCTCGTCCAGGCCACCGAGGGCGGTGGCGACACGCCCGTCAGCCGGCTGATCGAGGGCTGGTATGCCGGTGGAGCAACAGCGCAGGACAAGACTTACGTGCCCCCGGCCTGGATCGCCCATGCCCGCAGCGTGCCCGGCGCCGACCGGCTCTACCGCGAGGTGATCGGCGTGTCGTGCCGCACCTGTCATGTCGCCTTCGCCAGCGCCAGCGGCCGTTTCGACTGGGACCGCACCATGCCGTCCGGCTACAGAAGCCATCTGTGCGGGGGCGGCGCCGATCTGGCCGTCAATCGCTCGATGCCCAACGCGCTGGTGACGCTGGATCGCGTGATCGAGCAGCTCGACGCCGATGCCGAGCTGCGCCGTGTCAGCCAGCAGGTGTTCGGCTGCGACATCACGAAACCGGCGCCCGATCCGGTGTTCGACACGCGCTGACCCCTCGTTTTCCGCCCTGTCCTCGCAAGGCCGCCGTCATGAAGCTCCTGCCCGCCTGCCTGTACGCCGCCGCCCTGGTGCTGCTGTCGTCGATGCTGTCGCTGCCGCCGGCCGAGGCGCAGCCGTCCGCCTCCGCGTCCCCGGCGCGCCCGAAGGATCTGCTCGCGCCGGACCCGATCCGCTTCGAGGACGCGATCGCCCGCGCCGGCGCCGAGCTGCTGCAGCAGGCCGGCGATCAGCTCGGCGCCGAGGCCCGCACGCTGGTGATCGACCCGCTGATCGACGCCAACACCGGCGCGCAGACCGCCAGCACGGCGCGCATGGGCGAGCAGCTCGAAGCCCTGCTGCGACGCCAGACGCCGCAGTGGAAACCCCGCCCGCTGACCCGGCAGGCGCTGGCCGACAAGCCGCTGCTGCTGATCGGCACGCTCACGCCGGTCAACGTCGAGCGCGCGGTCGACACCGTGCCCGACGCCTTCCGCGTCTGGCTGACGCTGATCGACCTGCGCACCGGCCGGGTGGTGGCCAAGCAGCTCGACCGCAGCACGGTCGATTCGGTCAACCCGGAGCCGCTGAAGTTCTACGCCGACAGCCCGACCTGGCACAAGGACCGCACGACACAGGCCTACATCAACTCGTGCCAGGTCAACACGCGCGTCGGCGACCCGGCCGACCCGGACTACCTGAGCCGGCTGCCCGGCGCCGCGGTGGTCAACGAGGCGATCCTGGCCTACGGCGCCGGGCGCATGCAGGAGGCCCGCCAGCTCTACCGCGAGGCCGACACGATGGCCGATCCGGGCGATCTGCGCGTGCTCAACGGGCTGTACCTGACGAGCTGGAAGCTCGGTGACCCGCAGGCCGCGCGCAGCGCCTTCGAACGCATCATCGCGACCGGACTCGACACGAAGCGCCTGCCGATCAAGATCCTGTTCCAGCCCGGCCGCACGAGCTTCAGCCCGATCGGCGACCTGCCGCAGCAGTACCAGCTCTGGCTCGACACGCTGGCGCGCGAGACCGGCCGCGCCGACGCCTGCGTGCGCATCGTCGGCCACACCAGCCGCACCGGCAGCGCCCGCGCCAACGAGACGCTGTCGCGCCAGCGCGCCGAGGCGGTGCAGAAGCTGCTGGAGCGCAGCAACCGCGCGCTCGGCGCCCGGCTGAGCGCGGCGGGCGTGGGCTCGCGCGAGGCACTGGTCGGGCTCGGCAC
The DNA here is from genome assembly GCF_023706025.1 of Sphaerotilus sp. FB-3. NCBI lineage: Bacteria > Pseudomonadati > Pseudomonadota > Betaproteobacteria > Burkholderiales > Sphaerotilaceae > Sphaerotilus > Sphaerotilus sp. FB-3. Next base: position 15,821 of record NZ_BQWE01000035.1, read on the forward strand.
CGACGATCTGCGCGATGCGCTGGACCGGCGGGTGGAGTTCCGGGTGGTGGACTGCGTGTAGGGCCGCCCGCCAACCGGCCGGAACAGGGAGAAGCACATGATGTCGACGTTTGTCCCGAGAGCGGCCGGGCTGGCGCTGCTGCTGGCCGTGAGCGGTGCCGTCCAGGCGCAGGACTTCGACTGGAATGGCCGGGGGTGCATGACGTGCCACGGCGCGCCGCCCGCTGTCCAGGCCACGACCCCAAGCGCCAATCCGGACTGCTCGGACAGCACCCCCGTGATCGGCCTGGGCGAGGACATCGTCACCAGCACGACAGCCCTGAAAAACCGGCTGGGGTCGAACTGCGGCTCGTCGCTGATGCGGGCCATCGCCAACGACCCGGACCCGAACGCCACAGATCTGAAGGCCGTCGCGGCCTATCTGCTGAACCTGCGCGACGCCCTCGCCGTGCCCGCCGCGGCCACGCTGACGTTTCCCGGCACCACAGCCACCGGCGCCTCACGAACGGCCTCGACCTCCTTCACGCTGAGCAACTACCGGGGCACCGCGCTGACGCTGGCCCTCAGCAGCAGCAACCCGCGCTTCAGCGTTGTCCGGAAGTCGAGCAGCACCTGCACGGCCCTGACCGTGCCCGCGGCCTCATCCAGCCTGACGCCCGGCACCTGCCGCCTCGACCTCGACGTCGTCTTCCAGCCCCAGCCGGCCGACGTGGTGGCGCCACAGACCCATGCCACGCTCACCAGCACCCTCACCGTCACGCCGACCTACGCCGGCAGCGACGTGCAGCCGTCCGCCTCCGCCGGCGGCCGCACGATCACGGTCGACGCTACCGCCTACCGGCCGACGGTCACGCTGTCGCCGCAGGCCCTGGCCTTCGGCGAGGCGGTGATCGGCGGCGCCTCGGTCGTCCGGACCGTCCAGATCAGCAGCACCTATCCGGATGCCAGGACCTACGCGCTGACCCTGCCGGCCGGCATCACCGAAGACAGCCCCGAATGCGCCGGTCGGGTCATCGCCGCCGACAGCGGCGTCTGCACCCTCAGCCTGCGCTGGCAGCCCACCGCTGCCGCGATCTCCACACCCCTGCCCGCCAGCATCCCGGTCACCATCACCGGCACCGGCGGCACCGTCAGCACCAGCCTGGGCCTGTCGGGCACGGCGGCGTGGCCGCTGACGGCCTCGCCGACGCGGTTGACCCCGAGCGCCACCGGCCCCGTGTCCACCGCCCTGAGCAACCGCGGCAGCACCGCGATCGTGCTCGGCGCGTTCACCTTCAGCGGCACCGCCAGGGACGACTACCGCGTCGCCGCCAGCTCAGGATGCACGCCCGGCACGCGCGTGGACCCAGGCCTGAGCTGCACGCTGACGCTGGACTACACGCCCACCACCAGCGGCGATCGCCAGGCCACGCTGGCGATCGCCCACGACAGCGCGGTCGGCGGCAGCCCGCTGTCCATCACCCTCGACGGCACCGCCGACATCGGCCAGCTTTCGCTCGACGCCGCGCAGCCCTCTTTCCCCGACACCGTGCTCGGCGCACCCCCATCAGGCACGGTCACCGTCACGGCGCACAACACCGGCTCGAAGCCGCTGACGCTGAACGCATTGAGCCTGGGCGGCCCGCACCCGGGCGACTTCCTGCGCGCCGGCACCTGCGCGGCCGGCAGCACGCTGGCGGTCGGCGCCACCTGCACCGTGACGCTGCAGTTCCGCCCCGGCGCCACCGGCATCCGCAGCGCCACGCTCTCGATCGCCCATGACGGTGCGGCGCCGAACCCGTCGGTGCTGACGCTGACCGGCCTGGGCCTGCCGCAGCCCGTCGGCGTGCTGACGATCGACGCCGCCAACCCGCTCGACGTCGGCAGCCAGACCGTCAACGGCCTGTACGGCGCCCGCACGGTCCGGCTGCGCAACACCGGCACCGCCAGCCTGCAGCTCACTGGCGTGACGCTGAACGGCAGCGGCTTCAGCCTGGACAGCACGCCGAGCTGCGCCGCCGGCACGACACTCGCCATCGGCCAGACCTGCGATCTGGCGCTGCGCTTCACGCCGCTGGCCGCCGACACCGACTACCGCGCCACGCTGGCCGTCGCGCACAGCGCCGCCGGCGTGCCGTCGACGCTGACCGTGGTCGGGCGCGGCAGCGCGGCCGTCGTGCCGGTCGTCACCTGGGTCGGCAGCACCGAAACGCACGACTTCGGCACCCAGGCGATCGGCGCTGCCGGCACGACCACGCACACCGTCAGCCTGCGCAACCACGGGCCGGGCGCGATCCGGCTCACGCTGATCAACACCATCGGGCTGGAGGCGGCGATGTTCCCGGTCCAGGGCGGCGCGGCCGACGCCTGCGTCGCCGGCGCGCTGCTGGAGCCGGACCGGACCTGCTCGATCACGCTGGCCTTCAGCCCCGGCTCGCCGGGCACGCACGGCGCCCGCCTGCAGGTCGTCTCCAGCGGCACCGCGCTGGCGCCGCTGACGCTGACCGGCATCGGCCTCGGTCCGGTCGGCAGCTCGGCGCTGACGGTCACGCCAGCCCGGCTGGAGTTCGGCGCGACCCGGGCAGGCGCCACCTCGCCGCCGATGGCGGTGACCCTGAGCGGCGAGTCCTCCAGTGCGGTGCGGGTGCTCGGCTGGACGATCGATGGCAGCTTCGATGTCGACCGTGGCACCTGCCCGACCCCGCCCTTCCTGCTCGCGGCCGGCGACACCTGCACGGTGACGGTGCGCTTGCGACCGGTCGTGGCGGGCGAGGCCCGCGGCGTGCTGCAGATCGCCAGCAGCCCCGGCACGGATCTGCCGACCACCCTGCTGCAGGTCCCGCTGACCGGCCAGGCACAGGCAGCAGCCGACGTGGTCGGCAGCGGCGCAGGGGGCTGCAGCATCGCGCGTGCGCCCCATGGCGATCACCTCGACCCGACGCTGCTCGCGCTGGCGGTGCTGGCCGTGCTGGTGCTGGCCTGGCGGCACGGACAACGGCAGCGACAACGACGACGACAGCACCCGCACCGTGAGCCTGCGGGTCATGCGCGATGAGCTCCGACGCCTGGTGGACAGCGGTGCAGCTGCTGGTGATCGCACCGGTGCTGGAGGAAATCCTCTGGCGCGCCGGGCTGCACGAGACCCTGCTGCAGCGCTGCCGATGGCCGGCGGCCCGGATCAATCTGGCGGTGGCATTCACCTTTGCGCTGGCACACGGCCTGCGCACCCCCGGCAGCCTCTGGGCCTGGCTGACGCTGCTGCCTGCGGGGTACATCGGCTTGCTCTACCAGCGCCGACGTCAGCTGCTGCCTTGCATCGTGGCGCACGCAGCGATGAATGCGCTGTGGCTGGGCGTCACCCCATCGCTCCCGTGACGTCAGGGACAGACAGACAGACAACCCGAGGAGGCTCGCCATGCCGACTGCCCCGCTCCGCCTGAGCGCGATGCTGCGCCCCACCGGCCTGCTCGGCCCCCTGCTGGGCGGACTGCTCGCCTGCGGTATGGCACAGGCCCAGCTCGATCACTCGTTCTACGGCGTGGCCGACCTGTCGTGGGGACGCTTCGAGCCGTCAGGCCTGTACCGCCAGCACCGCTTCAACAGCAACTCGCTGACCGCCAGCTTCATCGGCGCCACCGGCAGCTACGGCTTCGAGAACGGCGTGACGGCCGGGGTCACGCTGGAGACCTTCTACCGCTTCCAGGACCTGCGCACCGGCCGCAACGACCACGACCCGCTGCTGTCGCGCAACGCCTTCGTGTCGCTGGCGCACCGCGACTGGGGCCAGGTGCGCGCCGGGCGGCTGCAGACGCTGCTGTTCAACACGACCGCCCGCTTCAACGCGCTGGGCAACTCGGTCGGCTGCTCGCCGGCGGTGCGCCACCTGTTCGCCGCCGGCAGCCTGATCGGCGTGCAGGGCGACTTCTACTGGGACCGCGCCATCGGCTACACCGCACCGAAGTTCGGCGACGTCACGCTGTCGGCGATGGCCGCCGACGGCGACCGCGACGCCCCGGGCCGGCTGTCGGCGCTGAACGCGATCTACGCCCGCGGCCTGCTGGCCGTCTCGGCCTCGTGGCAGCGCGTGCGCCTCGACCCGGAGTTCGCCGACGCAATCCGCGAGCAGGCCAGCCAGCTCGGGCTGAGCTACAACGCCGGCTGGGCGCAGGTGTTCGGGCAGTACACGCTCGTGCGTGACACCGGGCTGCAGCTCACCAGCCGGATCGCCTCGCTCGGCCTGTCGGCGCCGCTCGGGCCGGGCAAGGTGCAGCTGCAGGTCGCGCGGTCACGGGCGCTCGGCGACGCGGTCGACCGGCGCCAGCAGACCTGGAGCCTGGCCTACCTCCACGAATGGGACTCGACGCTGGATCTGTACGTCGTCGGCATGGACGACCGGGTCTGGGGGCAGACGGTGGGGCGGTCGGTGGCGGCGGGGGTGCGTTACCGGTTCTGATCGGTCGTGGGGCGAGCCGGTGACATGGACTTGATCGGCCGACTGGCCAGATCGGCCAGACAAGACAGCTTCAGCGATGCCAGCACCCCGTCCCAGCAGACCGCTTCGACCCAGGTCACGAGGTTCGTGCGCGTGACGCCAGCCTCGTCCATGACTTGTACCAGTGCCATGACCTGCCGCCGCAGCAGCCGCCGCTCGGTCAACCTCCACCCCCCGTTGATCAACGGCACAGCCAGCAACCCGCCCAGCAACGGCGCCATGTGCCAGACCCAAGCTGCGCACACGCTGCTCCAACTCAGCAGCCACAGTGCCGCTCGCACCCACATGCGCCGCACAGCGATGCTCGCCACCTGTGTCTGCAATCTGCACAATGGCTCACGCACAGCCATCGGAATACAGCTTCCGGACGGCCATCCCGGCAGACTGACCAGCATGCCTTCCAGCGTCTGGGGAGGCAAAGCCGGCACTTGACGTAGGGTCTGGGCAAGCATGGGAAGTACCAGATCACCCTGCACCCAGAAAAAAATAATGTCAATCCGCCAGCGCTGAATCGTGCGAATGTCGAGCGCATCAAAAATCAGAACGAGTACAGGAAGCCACAGCAGCAACAGTAATACGCGCCAGTCATCTGCCAGCAAAGTGCTGGTCAGACAAGTCATGCTGCCGAGCGAAAAATATATCACCAGCCATCTGTATTGTGCCGAACGCTGTGTCAACGCCTTGCGCGTGGCTTCGATGGCCATGGCATATGGTGGGGGCGCAACAGTGGTCGTGAAGCCAGCAACACCTCGGGTCATGGCTGGTTTGTTCGCATGGTAGCCGGTATCGCAGTCAAGGAGGACGACTGTACAAAACACTTGGTTATTGACTGATCGCCGGGTTGCGTCGGCCACATTTGTGACACCTGAGGCGGAGTTCAGCCCAAAGATCGGGAGGCCAGCCAGTCGGACACAGTCCGGCCGGAGACCAAGCGCTGCATTACGCGCTCAACCATCATTTCGAAGTCATGAAATTCTTGGTCAGGCAGCTCGGCCGCTTCAGAATCACTCAGCAGCCCCTCGGACTTGTTTTGGTTCACGCGGATCTTAGTGTAGCGCCCCGGCATGCCGCGCCGATACCACAGCAAGTCCACGTAGTCGAACCGGAGCGCAGGCATCTGACCCACTGGCTTCATCAGCCCCGCTTGGACATCCTCCAAGGCGAATGCCACAGGCGGGTACAGCGACGGTGCCGACCGAACAGCATCGTCGAAAACCGCGGTCGGTGTTGTGAGGGCTAGCACCTCGACCAGATCCCAACCGTCCTTGATGTTGATGATGCGGACGTAACCGAAGCGGCCGTCAAGCAGCGGCACAGCCAGCACATCGCCGACCGCACAAGTGTGTTTGGAATTCTCCTTTTGTGACTTGCTCATAGCTTGATCCATGTGCTGCACGTCCTTCCTTCCCATGGAGAGTCAGCCCTACAGGTTCTGCTGGGCCGTCAGGTAGTGCTGGTTGTAGACTTGGGCGCGATCATCGGTGCGGGACGTGTCGAAGGAATTGACACGGTTACCTGGATTGTTTCTGTAATTGTAGTTACCGATCAGCGAAGTGTCGCGTGTACCGTAGTGTTCGATGTGGGCCTGCTCATAGCCACGCGCGGCGCCGTAGGTTGGCACCTCCTCAGCGATGTGCATAGTCCGGCCTTGGCTCAGGCGGCCTGAGTCCGTATGCTCTTGGCGCCGCGTTCGGAAGCGATCCGCTTCGGTGATGCCGACATAGACGACCGTTCCGTCGCGATCCTTGATGTGATACACGACGTAGCCTTCGCCGCCATTGGTATCGTGCGGGCACGTGAGGCCGTATGGGTCGCTCCAGTTCGTAGGGTTGACTGTGTAGCGATAGAGATTGAAGCCGCCCTCAAGGCCGACTGGATCGGGGCTGATGTAGCGGCCAGCAGCGGAATCGTAGTAACGAAAATAATTATAGTGCAGCCCACTTTCAGCATCCCGATACTGCCCGGCGTAGGCCCAAGGGTTTTCTGCGGTCTGGGCAGATGACATGCGCGGATCGGGCTCCCCCCAAGCTGTACGGCGGCCACTCCAAGCCTTGCTGCCATCCACAGCGAAGAACTCAAGCGGATCACCAAGATGGTCTGTGACAATGCTGAAGAAGCACTCATCTTGAACCGATGCCAGCGGCGAGAATCCATGCGGATCGAATACCCAAAACTTCGGCGACGCATCCGGTTCTATTTCGTGGACCAATGTATCCTTGTCCCAGATGTAGTCGCGCCTGTCCCCTGCACCCTGAGCACCACATTGCTCAACCTTGGATATTCGGCGCCCCAGAGCATCGTAACAATAGGCCCAGTTTCGGCCATCAGGCAGGCCGAGGGTCTTGAGCTGATTCAGCGCGTTCCAACCATAGGTCCAAATGCGTCCGTCGGACTCGGTCTTACGAACTAGGCGTCCGCAGACGTCGTATTCGTATAGGGTACCGTCGCGCTGGATCAAGCGGTTGCCCTGCGCATAGGTCAGGTGCGCGTCGGTGAAGGTCATCCCTTCGCGCTGAACACGCAATAGATTGCCCGACGGGTCGTACTCGAATCGCTCACTGACCCCGTGGGTACTCAGTGTCTGGATCAGGCGCTCAGCGGGATCGTAGACATAGTCGATGCAGCCCCACTGCCCGTCGTTTAGCGAACGCAGGCGGCCACCTAGATCGTACCGATAATGGCGAGCGAGTTGCGCTTCACCCCCCCTCCCTGCGATGGCACCGGGTCCGCTGCGGGCGAGACTCTGCTCAATGAGTCTCCCCATCGGATCGAACTGTTGACTCAGCCGGATCTGACCCGGCAATTCAGCCGACACTGCTTGCCCGTACTCGTCTCGGGCAAATGCGATCATGTGCCGATCCTGCACAACCAGCTTGGTGATCCCTCCATTGGGGTCGAGTTCATAGTCAACTTTGTACCCGAGTGAAGTAGACGTGCCCAATACCCCGCCCAGCGCGTCGTAGCGACTGGATACCACATATGGCCCTTGCTGCTCCCTGATGATGCGACCTTGGGCATCTCGCTCGAAGGTGACCGTATGGTCTCCTTTGCGGGCGGCCGCCAGACGCCCCACGGCATCGAAGACGAACTCCTGTGCTTCGCCGTCCGGAAGGATCTGCGCCACAACCTGATGCAATGCATCGCGGCAAATCGTCACGACCTCCCCATCCGCATTCATCCAGCCGACGATTTCGCCAGAGGCGTCGTAGCGGAATTCGCGGAGTGAGCCGTCGAATGACACCTCCTTAACGATGCGTCCGGCCGCATCGCGCTCGAAGGAATAGGCTTCACGACGCTCATTGATTAGTTGATCTAGGCGGCCCGGCTCACTGCCCAGGGCTGTTCACTGCTAACACTGACCTGCGGCAAACTGCGCGGCTGACCGAGGCAGATGGAACGGGACGACGATGTCAT
>NZ_BQWE01000036.1:0-2931 GCF_023706025.1 Sphaerotilus sp. FB-3
CCAAGCAGTTCATGCCCCGATTGATCACCACAACCGCCGCAGACTCTGGGAATCAACTGTCTGCTTGACGGGTGAGCTTACGACCCAGACCCAGGCTTTGCTGCTTCATGGCTGCGATCGTCTCAGCTCTTCATCTGGTCGCCAAGCACGGGCGGGGTGGATTTTTGCAGAGCATCCCTTACGAAGTGATCTTACGAAATTACCAAAAAAACTTAGCCTCAATAATAAATGGAAGATTATTCTTTATTGAGCCACTTACAACCAACTGATTTACGCCATTATTATTTGAATCAAAACTATTTTTCGGCAACGATATATCAAAAACATCAACAGAATCTATTTCTCCACTAAATACTACATAAACCAATTTACCACCAATGGACATAGAAGCATTTAGTCCATTTAATATTATATTTGCCTCTGTACACATTGCCCATCTAACAACGTCGCCTATCGAGCCATTCTCAATAGTATCAATAATAGAGAAGTGGCTTTCGCTAAAAATAAATTTTCTGGTCGCCAAAGGTACGCCCAAAACACTACTCATATTTATTTCAAAAACATTCTCGCCAACCATTTTTATTTCAGCAAATCCGGAAACATTATGTTTTTTTTGATTTATTGTTATTGTATTATGAGAAAATGGGCCTATTCTGTAAACACTCCATCTTTCTGAATTTTGAGAACCATCCCACAAAGATAGCCCTGCAGACTCAAGAGAGTAATAGTTTTGCATGCCAAGATCTTTTGCCCACCTGACACCCATTGCATCAAAAACAAAACTCCCAGCATCCATGTGGGCATGGGTAATATTTGCGCCGCCACCTTTAATTGCAACCCACCCTAAATCATCATTAAAATTAAATCTTTTTATTGCAACTTGCTGAGGACCACCACCAATAAAATTGTCACTCAAGACTTTCTTTTTCTCATATTTATTTATATTAGGCCACCATAAAGCGAGTATCGTTGAAAATCTATCAAGATTCCAACCAAATTTCTCAATAATAACTTCAATTGGCGAAAAAACAGAAATATCATGTAAATGCGATGAAAAAAATGCTAGGGCAGGAGACAGCTCGGCGACATCCATACTATCTGAGAAATTAAAGCACAACCCCGACGGACCTATTGATTGCGCGTAAAAATAAGAACTCTTCAAGAAGCTATTTGTTACGGCGCCATTAATATCTTTGCGCCCTCTAAGTGTCAACAAAAAAAATAAAGAATAAATTGTTCCATAACTCCAGTAGCTGGGCCCTTCAGGATAAACGCCATCCGGCTCATAAATTTTAAGACTATTCTCGATGAAAAATAGCGCCTGGTCTATTACCTTGCGAGAAACATCGGGAAAATAATTTCTTACAGTAACTGCACCCAATGCCATTCCGCCGATGCAAACTTGGCTCCAGTTATTTTTATAGCCAAATGTCTTGTGCCCATTCTCTACATGCATTAAACCTTTTTTTACGATTGCGTCGGCAACCTTAGCTCTAAAATCATCATCCACAAAATCAAAAATCCAATCCCACGAAATTGATATTCCAGCGACAATTTCAGCAACATCCAGGAAATGATTTGGATTCCAGTCATCAAAAAAAATAACATTTTCTATTTCTAATTTTAACCTATCAAGGAACAAACTATCTCCAGTTAGCCTGAAAGCGAATGACCACTGTAAAATTCTGCGAACAAATTCTCTCGACACCGAGAGTAATCTACCCCCTTGGAGATTTCTCTTTAAAACATTAATTTTTATGTCTGATTTTGCCGATGATATTAATAAATCGATTAATTTACTCAATTTTGCATCATTTTTCTTATTCTCAATCATTCTCTCCCATAGATTATTACCCAAAATATTATCCGAGCAATAACTCGTCTGTTTTATATGGGCCGCCGATTCTTCGTGCTGCGCCGAAAAAATCATTGCCATTTTTTTCAAGAACTCTCTTCTGTCTTTCATGATCTGAATTTAATTGAAGTGTATAGAAAATTAAATTTAAACTGTATTATGAAATTCCAAAGGTCGCGGCGTAAGCTCCCCCGTCAAGCAGGGCGATTGCATCAGCCATCGCTCGAAATTTGTGCATGGCTGAGTGAGGCTGGAGTCAAGCCGAAGAGCGCTTGGAGGTAGTCATCGCTCCAGCCCATGCGCTTGCGCTTGGTCTTCTGGCTGCCCTTGCCGGCGTCGAGCTTGATCTGGTTCTGGGCGATGCGCCGCAGCGTGGCCATGTTGTGCGGGCCGTGCTCGCGCCGGATCAGGCAGGCATCCTCGCGGTAGTTGACGTCCAGCACCCAGTGGCAGTCGTTCTCGATGGCCCAGTGCGCCCGGATGGTGGCGTTGAAGGCCTGGGCGTCGAGCACCTCGGAGCTGATGTAGTAACACCAGCTCGGCTGGGCCGGCTCGGCGCTGCGCGGGCCGAAGCGCCCTGAGCGCACGGGCTGGCGGGTGGAATGCACCCGCACCACGCTGCGCACGCCGGGCCAGTCCTGCAGCACCTCGGCGATGGCGCTCAGGTCATGGCAGACCCGGCAGTGCCGCGTCTCGATGCGCCCGTGGCCCTTGTCGGTCTCGCTGTGCTCGTGCCAGGTCCGCCCGTCGACCTGGGCTGGGGCTTGATCGAGCAGGCCCTGCACCGCCGCGGCCAGCGTGGGCTGGTTGTTCTTGACCCCGATGATGTAGTTCGCGCCCTCGTCGACGAGCTGCTGCACGATCGCCTTCTGGCAGCCCATCGCGTCCATCGTCACCGTGGCACCCCGCAGGTCCAGCCCAGCCAGCAGCTCAGGAATGGCGGTGATCTCATTGCTCTTGGCCTGCGTCCTGATCTGCCCGAGCGTCACGCCCTCGTAAGCTCACCCGTCAAGCAGACAGTTGATTCCCAGAGTCTGCGGCGGTTGTGGTGATCAATCGGGGCATGAACTGCTTGG
>NZ_BQWE01000037.1:0-88786 GCF_023706025.1 Sphaerotilus sp. FB-3
GTGGTGTCTTGTTTGTCATGCTCATCCCGGTCTCGGGGGCTACAAGCCCTCATTGAGCTGTCCGATTTCATTGAACCACGACAGTAGCTCTGCCTGGTGCTCAGCTCCGACTCGAGCCGCGCCAGCTGGGCGCGCAGCTCGGCCGCCAGCGCGCCGCTGGCCTGGGCATCGGCCAGCGGGTCGATCACCTGGTGGCGGGCCTGGAAGTCCAGCAGCTCGGCGCGTGCGCTGGCCAGCGCCTGCTCGGCACGCTCGAGCTCGCGCTGCGCGAAGCCCATCTGCTCCGAGGCGATGCGCTGCGAGATCGTGTTGACGAAGCGCTCCGACTCGGCCAGCAGCGCGGCGTTGAGCTGCTGCGCCATCACCGGGTCGAAGGCCTGCACCTGCACCGTCAGCAGGCCGCTGACTTCGTCCAGGCGCACCGAGGTGCGGGCGCGCCAGTAGTCGGCCAGATCCTCGCGCAGGCTGTCGGGCCCGAGCCGGTAGAGCAGGTCGCGTTTCGGGGCACCGTAGTGCGCACGCAGCCCGAAGCGGGCGTCGAGCTGATGCAGCAGGCCTTCCGAGAGCATGTAGTCGCGCAGCAGCCGCACATCCTCCTGGGCCGCACCGCCTGCACCGCCCAGCAGCATCGCCAGACCGCCCGCGCCGGCCGGCTCGTCATGGGCGCGGCGCACCGTCAGCACCGAGGTGCTGACATGGCGGTCCTGCGCCATCAGGCCGAAGTAGACCGAAGCCAGCAGCATCGGCAGGCCGATCAGCAGCAGTGCCAGCCGGGCCGGCGTCAGCAGGCGGCCGAGGCGGGGCGTGGCGCGGGTGGCGCTCATGCCGCTTCTCCGTGGGCGGCGGCAGGCGGGCGGGCGCGTTCGCGCGACAGCTGCTGGTAGGCGGCGATGCCCTCGCGCACGCTGTCGTGCAGCGTCGGCGCCGCGCCGGGGCGCAGCAGCACCACCCGCTGGCACAGCTTCGCGATCTCGTCCATGTTGTGGCTGGTGTAGATGAGCCGGGCGCGACCGAGCCGCGTCTCCAGCAGCTGGCGCGACTTGGCGCGGAAGGCCGCGTCACCGACCGCGGTGACCTCGTCGATCAGGTAGGTGTCGAAGTCGAAGGCCATCGCCAGGCCGAACATCAGCCGCGAGCGCATGCCCGAGGAGTAGCCCTTGACCGGCAGGTCGAAGGCCTCGCCGATGCCGGCGAAGTCCTCGACGAAGGCCTCGCGCTCGCGCAGCTCGGCGCGATCGCTGGCGTGAATGCGGCAGACGAAGCGCACGTTGTCGCGCCCGGTCAGCGAGCCCTGCAGTCCGCCGGCCAGGCCGATCGGCCAGGAGATGCGCTCGTCGGTCAGGATGCGGCCGCGATCGGGCCGCTCCAGGCCGCCGAGCAGGCGCATCAGCGTCGACTTGCCGGCGCCGTTCGGCCCGATCAGGCCGATGCTCAGTCCGTCCGGCACCGACAGGCTGAAGTCGCGGAAGACCGGACGCGGCCCCGACCGTCCGGGATAGCTCTTGCACAGGCCGATGATCTCCAGCATGGTCAGGCCACCTGAAGCCGGTCGCCGCGCAGCTGCAGCAGAGCCAGCGCCAGCAGCGTGGCCAGGCCGGTCCAGACCAGCGGCAGCGTCAGGCCGATGCCCTGGGGCGCGGCATAGACCGGACCGAACAGCGCGATGCGGATCGACTCGATCAGATGCGGCAGCGGGCTGAGCAGCAGCCACTCCCGCAGGCCCTGCGGCAGGTGCGCCAGCGGCACGATCGCGCCGGAGCCGAGGTAGAGCGGCATGAAGGCCATTCTCAGCACCGGCCGCAGCAGCGCCAGCGCGCCATGCGTGCCGACGGCCGCCAGCAGCCCGCCCGCCAGCCCCAGCAGCGTCAGCAGCAGCAGCGCCAGCAGCAGTCCGAGCGGGTCGTGCGGCAGCAGGCCGTGGCCTGCCCAGGCCGCGCCCGGCAGGATCAGCAGCGCCATGCCGCCGAAGATCGCCAGCTCCACCCCGGCGCGGGCCAGCACCGCGTCGACCGGCCGCACCTGCCGGTAGGCGAACAGGCCCAGGTTGGCGTCGATGCTCTCCATCAGCCGCAGCACCAGCGAGCGCAGCAGCATGAACGACAGCTGCCCGCTCAGCAGGAACAGCACCGTGTCGACGCCGGCGATCTCGCGGGTGCGCATCAGCGTGTAGAGCGCCAGCATCAGCAGCGCGCCGGCCAGCGGCTCGCCGATCACCCACAGCGCGGTGGTCCAGCGGCCGTCGAGCCGTGTCTTGAGTTCGCGCAGGAACAGCGCGAACAGCACGTCGCGCATCACGCCCCAGGCGCTGCGGCGCGGGCGGGAGACGGGGTGCGGACGGGTCTGGGACAGCATGGGACCGATGCTAGGCAGCCCCTCGCCGGACTTAAGTGCAAAAAGAGCGCGCATCGCCGGCCAGATCGGCGGTGGTGCGTGCCGGTGGTGGGCGATGCACGGACCCGGCGGGGCAGTCCGCGGTGATGGCCGGTGCAAAAGCCGCTGTTCCGTTTGCTGAATGTTCGCGCTCGAACCGATAAATCCGCGGTGCCGGCCAGGGAGGCGGACGGGGGGTCCGTGCCGCAGGCGTCGGTCATGACCTCACGAGCAGTTCAAGATGAGCAACCTGATCCACCGGCTGCGCCTGTCGCACAAGTTCGGCCTGCTGGCGCTGCTGGGCGCGCTGATGCTGGCCCCACCGATGACCTACTACCTGGTCGATGCCGAGGCAGAGCTGGCGTCCACCCGGCAGGAGGTCGCGGGCCTACAGCCTTCGGCGGCGCTGCTGAAGCTGATCCGGCTGACCCAGCAGCACCGCGGCCTGACCGCCACCGTGCTCGGCGGCAAGGCGGAGGCCGAGGGCCAGCGCGCCGAGCGCCAGCGCGAGGTCGACCAGGCGCTGGGCGAGTTCGCCGCGCTGGCCGCCGGCATCGAGGATCCGAAGTTCGCCGAGGGCTGGCAGCAGGTGCAGCAGCAGTGGAAGACGCTGTCCGCCCAGGTCGCGCAGCGGCAGCTGGCTGCTCCTGCGAGCTTTGCCGGGCATTCCGCGCTGGTCGAGCTGCAGCTGGATCTGCATGGCCGCATCGTCTCGCACTACGGCCTGGATCTGGATCCCGAGCCGGTTTCCTACCATCTGGTGATCGCGACGATGACGCAGCTGCCGCAGCTCACCGAGCAGCTCGGCAAGCTGCGTGGCAGCGGTGCGGGCATCCTGGCGCGCGGGCAGGCCACGGTGGCCGACCGGGCGATGCTCGGCGGCCTGAGCGAGTCGGCGCGTGGCGAGATGCACCGGCTGCTGACCACGCTGGAGCGTGCGCTCGAGCATGATCCGGCGCTGCGCGAGCGCATGGCCGGCCCGATCGAGCAGGCACGCGCCGGGGTGGAGCGCACCTGCGAGATGCTGCGCACCGAGCTGATCGAGGCCGAGGCGCTGACCCTGTCCTCGGCCGAGTATTTCCAGGCGACCACGAAGGCGATCGACCAGGTCTTTGCGGTGCATGGCCTGGCGTCGGAGGCGCTGGCCGGTGCGCTGCAGGCCCGCACCGCGCGGCTGCAGCGCACCGAGTGGCTGGTGATCGGTCTGTCGGTGCTGATGGTGGGCCTGTGCGGTCTGCTGGCGCGCTCGATCGTGCGCACGATCCTGCAGGCCACCGACGATGCGCGCCGCATGGCCGAGCGCATCGCCGCCGGTGACCTCTCGCCGGAGCCCTTGCGTGCCGGCGAGGACGAGCTTGGTCGCATGGTGCAGGCGATGGAGGCGATGCGCCTGTCGCTGACCGAGGTGGTCGGCACGGTGCGCGAGAACGCGGTCAGCGTTGCCGCCGCCAGCGCGCAGATCGCGCAGGGCAACATCGACCTGAGTTCGCGCACCGAGCAGCAGGCCGCGGCGCTGCAGCAGACCGCAGCGACGATGGACCAGCTCGGCTCGACCGTCAGCCACAACGCCGACCATGCCCGCGAGGCCGACGGCCTGGCCCGGGAGGCCTCCACGCTGGCCTCGCGCGGCGGCGAGATGGTGTCGCAGGTGGTCGGCACGATGGGCGGCATCAGCGAGGCCTCGCGCAAGATCGGCGACATCATCGGCGTGATCGACTCGATCGCCTTCCAGACCAACATCCTGGCGCTGAACGCGGCGGTCGAGGCCGCACGCGCCGGCGAGCAGGGCCGCGGCTTCGCGGTGGTCGCCACCGAGGTGCGCAACCTGGCGCAGCGCTCGGCCGAGGCCGCGCGCGAGATCAAGGCGCTGATCTCGACCAGCGTCGAGCGCGTCGAGCAGGGCGTCTCGCTGGTCGACCAGACCGGCCGCTCGGTCGGCGAGGTGGTGGCGTCGATCCGCCGCGTCAGCGACATCGTCGCGCAGATCAGCGCCGCCAGCGCCGAGCAGAGCACCGGCGTGGCCCAGGTCGGTCAGGCCGTCACCCAGATGGACCGCGCCACGCAGCAGAACGCCGCGCTGGTCGAGCAGTCGGCGGCGGCCGCCGGCACGCTCAAGTCCCAGGCCGAGCAGCTGGTGGACGCGGTGGCGCGCTTTCGCGTCGCCGCCTGACGGGTTCAGCCCGCTTGAGCCAGCAGCGTGCGGATGTCGGCGGCCAGGTCCGCCGGCGGCGTGTTGTGGCGCACATAGAGCCGCACCTTGCCCTGGGTGTCGAAGACATAGGAGGCGGCGGTGTGGTCGATGGTGTAGCTGCTTTCGGTCTTGCCCGGCACCTCGCGGTAGAAGATCTTGAACTCCTTGGCCGCCGCGGCGGTCTCGTCGGCCGAGCCGCGCAGCGGCACCCAGTCCGGGCTGAAGCTGCCGACATAGGCCTTCATCAGCGCCGCGGTGTCGCGCTTCGGGTCGACGGTGACGAAGACGCCGACCAGCCGGGCGCCGTCGGGCCCGAGCAGCTGGCGGGTCTCGGCCAGCGCGCTCAGCGTGGTCGGGCAGACATCCGGGCACTGGGTGAAGCCGAAGAAGACCACCACGATCTTGCCCTTCAGGTTCGACAGCAGGAAGGGCTGCTCGGTGCGGGCGTCGGTCAGCGCCAGCTGGCGCGCGTAGTCGGCGCCGGTGATGTCGAGCGACTTGAAGGCGATGGGCGGGGCGCTGCGCTCGCAGCCGGCCAGCAGGGCGGCGCCGCTGGCGCCCAGCAGCGCCAGCGCGGCCGGCGCGCGACGCAGCAGCCGGCGTCGCGAGGAAGATGATGGGGCGCAGGCAAGGGCGTGTCGTCGTTCAGAGGTCTCGGTCACAGCCAGGGTCTCAGGTAATGGTCGATCAGCAAGGCGCCGAACAGCAGCGAAAGATGCCAGATCGAGAAGCGGAAGGTCTTGCGGGCCAGCAATTCGCTGTAGCCGCGCCAGAGTTTCCAGGCCCGGGCGATGAACAGCGCGCCCAGCACCAGCGCCGCGAACAGATAGGGCAGGCCGCTGAGGCCCTGGATGAAGGGCAGCAGCGTCGCCGGCACCAGCACGATGGTGTAGAGCAGGATCTGCAGCCGGGTGAACTCGCTGCCGTGCGTGACCGGCAGCATCGGCAGGCCGGCGCGTGCGTAGTCCTCGGCACGGTACAGCGCCAGCGCCCAGAAGTGCGGCGGCGTCCACAGGAAGATGATCAGGAAGAGGCCGACCGCCTCGGGGCTGACCTCGCCGGTCATCGCGGTCCAGCCCAGCAGCGGCGGCATCGCGCCGGAGGCGCCGCCGATGACGATGTTCTGCGGCGTCAGCGGCTTGAGGATCACGGTGTAGACCACCGCGTAGCCGACGAAGGTGCCGAAGGTCAGCCAGGCGGTCAGCGGGTTGACCGCCTGATGCAGCAGCACCATGCCGGCGCCGCCGAGCACGGCCGAGAACAGCAGGGCCTGGCCACGGCTCAGGTCGCCGCGTGCGGTCGGGCGCCAGGCGGTGCGCTTCATGCGGGCGTCGATGTGCTGCTCGATCAGGCAGTTGAAGGCGGCCGCCGCGCTGGCCACCAGCCCGATGCCGACCGAGGCGGCCAGCGCCAGGCCCAGCTCATGCGGACCCGGCACGCCCGGCACCGCCAGCAGCATGCCGATCAGCGCGCAGAACACGATCAGCTGGATCACCCGCGGCTTGGTCAGCGCGGTGTACTGGCGCCAGCGGGTCAGGGGGGCGGCGCTCGGGGGCAGCGTGGTCGAGCTCATGGCGGGTCTCCCGGGAAACGGCAATGCGGTGCGGATCAGGCGCAGATCAGGTGCGGATCAGCTGGGGGTCGAGAACGGCGCGTGGTGCGCTGCGATGCTGCCGAGCATGGCTGCGCGCGACCAGCGCCGCCATCAGGGTTGTCAGCAGCGCCGCACCGCCGGTGTGCAGCAGCGCCGCCAGCAGCGGCCAGTCCAGCACCACGTTCGACAGGCCGGTCAGCAGCTGCAGCGCGGCCAGGCCGAGCAGCGCGCGTGCCGGCCCCGCGGCGCCGGACTGACGGCGCAGCGCCAGCCCGAAGGCCAGCAGCGCCGTCAGCACGACCACCGCGCCGAGCCGGTGCGCCATGTGGATGGCGGTCAGCGCCTCGAAGGGCAGCACGCTGCCGTCGGGCAGATGGCCCAGCGGCCGGCGCAGCGTGAAGCCGGCGTCGAAGTCCATCGGCGGCCACCACCGGCCCTGGCAGGTCGGAATGTCCTGACAGGCCAGCACCGCATAGTTGGTGCTGACCCAGCCGCCCAGCGCGACCTGCAGCACCAGCAGGGCCAGCACGCCCCAGGCGGCACGGCGCAGAGTGGCCGGCAGCTGCAGCGGCTGCGGATCGTGGCGCTGCATCTGCACCGCCAGCAGCACCAGCAGGCCGATGCCGCCGAGCAGATGCGCGGTGACGATGGCCGGATAGAGCTTCATCGTGACGGTGAGCGCGCCGAAGGCGCCCTGCAGGCAGACCCAGACGAAGCCCAGCGCCGCCCAGCCCGGCGCGATGTGCGCGGCCGCGGCCGGATCGCTGCGGCGCAGCCGCCGCACCGCCAGTGCGCTCCAGATCATCAGCACCGTCATCAGCGCGCCGACGCCGGTGGCCAGATAGCGGTGGATCATCTCGATCCAGGCCTTGCGATGGGTGACCGGGCCGGTGGGCATCGCGGTCTGGGCCTCGGTGATCTCGGCATGTGCGCCCAGCGGGCTGGCGCTGCCGTAGCAGCCGGGCCAGTCCGGGCAGCCCAGGCCGGAGTCGCTCAGCCGGGTGAAGGCGCCGAACAGCACCAGATCGAAGGTCAGCACCAGCGTCAGCAGCGTCAGTGCGCGCAGCCGCTGCGGCGTGCCGGCGCCGCGGTGGCGCCACAGCAGCCAGCCCAGCGCCAGCAGCGCCAGCGCGGCGCCGAAGCCGAGCATCTGCAGCAGCGGATCGAGATCGATGCCGGCCTGGGAAGGGGGAGTCGCCGTGCTCATCGTGCTCACCGTGCCGCGCCGTCGCCGACGATGGCCGGATCGCGGCCGGCCCGGTCCCAGGAGCTGGAGGCGCGCAGCAGCCGGTCGAGATCGCGCTTGGCCTTGGCCGGCTCGAAGTCGGCGGGCAGTCGCATCATCCACATGCCCATCGGGTCGACCAGATAGAGATGGGCCGACAGCGGCTGGCCCTCGTCCGGCCGCAGCCAGCGGCCCAGGGCCTCGCGCGGGGCCGACAGCACCTGCGCGCCGGCCAGAGCCGGCAGCAGATTGGCGCGCGGCCGTGCCTCGCCGGTCACCAGCCAGACCCGGTCGAGCCGGTCCTTCTCGCGGCCGAGCGATTCGCGCAGCTGGCGCTGCGCATACAGCAGCCGCTCGCAGACGGCGTCGCAGGCGCCGTCGGCGACGACCACCAGCAGCCACTGGTCCTTGAGCGCGCGGGGGTCGACCGCACGGCCCTTGAGATCCTGCAGCGGCAGCTCGGCCGCGCCCGGCAGCTCGCGTGGCGGCTGGATCAGCTGGCCGTGGTGGGTACGGGCCTGCGGCCGGATGACGTGGTAGGTGAAGTAGGAGGCGATCACCGGTGCGGCACAGGCCAGCAGCACCAGCAGCATCTTGATTCGGCCCAGGCGAGTGCGGCGGTCGGCGCTCTGCAGCGCGGCCTCCGGGCTGGGCAGGCCGTGGACCGCGAGGGTCAGCGGCTGGGCGCGGGCGTCATCGGTCATGGCGGGGCGTCAGGTCTCGGGATCGTTGCGGGAGGAGAGGCGCGGCCGGAGCCATCCGAACCACAGCAGCAGTCCGGAGCCTAGCGCGCTGAGCGCAAACCACTGCAGCGCATAGCCGTGGTGACGCTCGATGCCGAAGTCCGGCGCCGGCCAGTCGCGGCGCAGGCCGTCGGTGCCGGACGGCTGTCCGGGCGCATCGAGCTGCAGCAGCACCAGCGGGCGCAGCGTCAGGCCGGTCTCGCGGGCGGCGGTGGCGAGGTCGAGGTTCTGGCGGATCGGGCCGGTCAGGGCGGGATCGCCCAGCTCGCGCAGCCGCGAAGGCTCGGCGATCACCCGCGCCAGCAGGCTCACCGGGCCGTCCGGCGTGTGCACCGGCGGCAGCAGATCGCGCTGCAGCCGGTGGCGTGGCACCCAGCCGCGCTGCACCAGCACCGCGCTGCCATCGTCCAGCCGCAGCGGCGTCAGCACATGGAAGCCGACCTGGCCGGCCATCGGCCGGTTGTCGAGAAAGACGGTCGCCTCCGGTGCCCAGCGGCCCTGCAGCCTCACCGTGCGCTGCAGCTGCGCGACGCTCTGCTCGGGCGTGCGGGCCAGCGTCGCGGCATCCAGCGCCGGCAGCTGCCCGCGCTGGGCTTGCTGCGCCTGCAGCGCCTGCTTCTGCGCCGCGCGGTCGAGCTGCCAGAAGCCGAGCCGGGCGGTCAACACGATCATCAGCAGCGCCGCCATCCAGGCCAGTCCCACGATCCGGCCCGACCGGCGCCGGGCACCGGGTTCCTGCGCTGTCGCGCCCGCGGTGGCGCTGGAACAATCGCGGGCCATGAAGATCGTCATCGCGCTTGCCTTGGTCCTGATCCTGCTTGCCCTGGCGGCGGCCGGGCTGTTCATGCTGCGTCGGGGGCCGGACGGAGCGGCGGCGCCGAAGGGGCGGATGGCGCGCGCGCTGGCCATCCGGGTCGGCGTGTCGGTCGCCATCTTCCTGTTCGTGCTGCTGGCCCATGCACTGGGCTGGATCGAGCCCACCGGCATTCCGGCGGGCCGCTGAGGCCTGCGCCTCAGGCCCGCCCCTCAGCGCCAGCTCACATCCAGTAGACGATGAAGTAGAGGCCGAGCCAGACCACGTCGACGAAGTGCCAGTACCAGGCCGCGCCCTCGAAGCCGAAGTGGCGCTCCGGGGTGAAATGGCCCTTCATCAGCCGGATCGTGATCACCAGCAGCATCAGCGTGCCCACCAGCACATGGAAGCCGTGAAAGCCGGTCAGCATGTAGAAGGTCGAGCCGTAGATGCCCGAGGACAGCTTCAGGTTCAGGTCCCGGTAGGCGTGCATGTACTCGTAGGCCTGGCAGCCGAGAAAGACCACGCCCAGCAGCACCGTGATCCACATCCACAGGATGGTCGACGCGCGCCGGCCGGCGATCAGCGCATGGTGCGCGATGGTCAGCGTGACGCCCGAGGTCAGCAGCAGCGCGGTGTTGATCGTCGGCAGCGGCCACGGGCCCATGGTCCGGAAGGGCTCGACGGTGCCGGCCGGCGAGGCGGTGGCACCGGCCACCGCGCTGGGCCAGGCAGCCTTGAAGTCCGGCCACAGCAGCGCGTTCTCCGCACTGCCCAGGCTGGGCACCGAGTGCACTCGGGCCCAGTACAGCGCGCCGAAGAAGGCCGCGAAGAACATCACCTCCGAGAAGATGAACCAGGCCATGCTCCAGCGGTAGGAAATGTCGACCCGGTCGCTGAGCAGGCCGCCCTCGGCCTCCGCGGCGGCCTCGCCGAACCATTGGCGCAGCACGAAGGCGCACCAGAGCATCCCGAACAGCACCGAGTACATGCCCCAGGCATGGGCATTGACCCACTGGCCGGCGCCGAACACGACGAAGAACAGGCCGATCGACATCATCACCGGATGCCGCGAGGGCGCCGGGACATAGTAGTAGGGCGCGTGGCCCGGGGTGCTTGCCGACATCATGGGTCTCCTGGAGCCGGGTGTTCTGGGGGTTGTCGGGAAAGGGGCGGGAGGAAGAGGGGCCGAGCGGGATGTCGCCTCAGCCCGGAGACGAGGCGGCGATCCAGCTCACCAGCAGCACCAGCGCGCCGACGAACAGGGCTGCGCCGATCAGGCCGGCCACGATGACATGCACCGGATTGAGCCGGCTGATGTCCTCCTGCCAGCCGGCGCCGCGGCGGATGCCGAGAAAGGACCAGGCCACCGCCTTGAGCGTCTGCACGAAGGAGCCCTTGCGGGCCACCACCTCGCGCAGCTCGTCGGCCGAGGTCGGGGTGCGGCGAGGATCCTGCGGCGTGCTCACGAGCCACCTCCAGGCGCGGCCGGCACCTTGGCGCCGACCTCGAAGAAGGTGTAGGACAGCGTGATGGTGGTGACGTCCTTCGGCAGCTTCGGGTCGATGACGAAGACCACCGGCCAGGTCTTCGACTCACCTGGCTTGAGCACGTACTCGTTGAAGCAGAAGCATTCGAGCTTGCTGAAGTGCGCGGTGGCCTGCTTCGGGGCGTAGCTCGGGATCGCCTGCGCCGCCATCGTGCGGTCCTGGATGTTGCGGAACTCGTACATCACGGTGGCGACCTCGCCCGGATGCACGGTGACCGAGCGCTGCGCCGGACGGAAGTCCCAGGGGCCGCGTGCGTTGGCGTCGAACTCGATGGTGATGGTGCGGCTGGTGTCGACCTGGGTGTTGGTCCGGTCGGCGCGGGCCGCATGCGCCGAGGTGCGCTGCTCGTTGAGCGTCAGCACGTTGATGCCCAGCGCGGTGCAGATCGCCTCGTACATCGGCACCAGCGCATAGCCGAAGCCGAACATCACGGCCGCGATCAGGCACAGCTTGCCCAGCAGCTGCCGGTTGTCGCGCCGCAGCGCGGGATCGGCTGCGGCGGTGCCGGGCGGGGCGGGACGGGCGCTCATCTCGGGTCCGGGTCCGGGTTCGGGCAGTGCGGGTTCAGGCGCCGCCCAGCAGCGCGATCTTCGCGACGAAGCCGACGAAGAAGACGGTGGCGACCGAGGCCAGGATCAGCGCCAGGCGCACATTGGCGCTGCGGCGATCGGCGGCCCGGTCGTCGTCGGGCGAGCAGGTGGACTGGTCGTTCATGGCGATTCTCCAGGGTCAGCCGATCACGCGGGTGGCGGTGGCATCGAGCTTCGGCGGCGTCTCGAAGGTGTGGAAGGGGGCCGGCGAGGCCACTTCCCACTCCAGGCCTTCTGCGCCTTCCCAGGGCTTCTGCGGCGCCTTCTCGCCCTGGCCGCGCATCATCGGCACGACGATGAACAGGAAGAAGTAGACCTGCATCAGCCCGAAGCCGAAGCCGCCGATCGAGGCGAGCATGTTGAAGTCGGTGAACTGCATCGGGTAGTCGGCATAGCGACGCGGCATGCCGGCCAGACCCAGGAAGTGCATCGGGAAGAAGGTGATGTTGAAGGTGATCAGCGAGCCCCAGAAGTGGATCTTGCCGCGCGTCTCCGAATACATCACGCCCGACCACTTCGGACCCCAGTAGTAGACGCCGGCGAAGAGGGCGAACAGCGAGCCCGCCACCAGCACGTAGTGGAAGTGCGCCACCACGTAGTAGGTGTCCTGCAGGTTGATGTCGATCGGCGCCATCGACAGGATCAGGCCGGTGAAGCCGCCCATCGTGAACACGAAGATGAAGCCCACCGCCCACAGCATCGGGGTCTCGAAGGTCATCGAGCCGCGCCACATCGTCGCGATCCAGTTGAACACCTTCACGCCGGTCGGCACCGAGATCAGCATCGTCGCGTACATGAAGAACAGCTGGCCGGTCAGCGGCATGCCGGTCGTGTACATGTGGTGCGCCCAGACGATGAACGACAGGATCGCGATCGAGGCGGTCGCGTAGACCATCGAGGCATAGCCGAACAGCTTCTTGCGGGCGAAGGCCGGGATGATCTGGCTGACGATGCCGAAGGCCGGCAGGATCATGATGTAGACCTCGGGGTGCCCGAAGAACCAGAAGATGTGCTGGTACATGACGGGGTCGCCGCCGCCGGCCGGGTTGAAGAAGCTGGTGCCGAAGTGGCGGTCGGTCAGCGTCATCGTGATCGCGCCGGCCAGCACCGGCATCACCGCGATCAGCAGATAGGCGGTGATCAGCCAGGTCCAGGCGAACATCGGCATCTTCATCAGCGTCATGCCGGGCGCGCGCATGTTGAGGATGGTCACGATGATGTTGATCGAGCCCATGATCGACGATGCGCCCATGATGTGCATCGCGAAGATGGCGGCATCCATCGACGGGCCCATCTGCAGCGTCAGCGGCGCGTAGAGCGTCCAGCCGGCGGCCGGCGCGCCGCCCGGCATGAAGAAGGACATCACCAGCACCAGCGCCGCCGGGATCATCAGCCAGAAGCTGAAGTTGTTCATCCGCGCGAAGGCCATGTCGGAGGCGCCGATCTGCAGCGGCAGCATCCAGTTCGCGAAGCCGACGAAGGCCGGCATGATCGCGCCGAACACCATGATCAGGCCATGCATCGTCGTGAGCTGGTTGAACAGCTCCGGGTTGACGAACTGCAGACCCGGCTGGAACAGCTCGGCGCGGATCAGCAGCGCGAGCACGCCGCCGACCATCAGCATCGCGAAGCTGAACAGCATGTACAGCGTGCCGATGTCCTTGTGGTTGGTCGCGAAGACCCAGCGCCGCCAGCCGTGCGGCGCGTGGTGGTGATCGTCGTGGGCAGCGTCGTGGCCGTGACCGCCCGGGTGGAGAACTGCGCTCATGCTGGGTCGTCCTTCTTACTTGCGGGCGGCGACGATGTCGGCCGGCTGCACGATCTGCTCGGTGCGGTTGGACCAGGCGTTCTTCGTGTAGGTGATGACAGCGGCGATCTCGGTGTCGGAGAGCTGCTTCCAGGCCGGCATCGCGCCGTTGTTCTGGCCGTTGAGCAGCACCGCGATCTGGCGGCCCTTGTCGGCATCGAGCACGACGGCCGAGGCGTCGAGCGCCTTGATCGGGCCGGCGCCCTTGCCGTTGGCCTGGTGGCAGACGGCGCAGTTGGCCGCATAGACCTTCTCGCCGCGTGCGACCAGGTCGGCCAGCTTCCATTCCTTCTTCGGATCGTCGGCCCGCGCGGCGATCTTCTTCTTCTCGGCATCGACCCAGGCGGTGTACTCGGCGGCGCTCACCACCTTCACATGGATCGGCATGTAGGCGTGCTCCTTGCCGCAGAGTTCGGCGCACTGGCCGTAGAAGTCGCCGGTCTTGTCGGCGCGGAACCAGGTGTCGCGCACGAAGCCGGGAATCGCGTCCTGCTTGACGCCGAACTGCGGGATCATCCAGGCGTGGATGACGTCGGTGGCGGTGGTGATGATGCGGATCTTGCTGTCGACCGGCACCACCAGCGGGTTGTCGACCTTCAGCAGGTAGTCGTCGCCGGCGGGCTGGCCGGCGTCCGACATCGCGCGGTGGCTGGTGTCGAGCGTCTGCAGGAAGCTGATGCCCTCGCCCTCGCCCTTCAGGTAGTCGTAGCCCCACTTCCACTGGTAGCCGGTGGCCTTGATGGTGATGTCGGCATTGGTGGTGTCCTTCTGCGCGACCACCGTCTTCGTGGCCATCGCGCCCATGCCGATGACGATGAGGAAGGGCACCACCGTCCAGGCGATCTCGACCTTGACGCTCTCGTGGAAGTCGGCCGGCTTGTGGCCGCGCGACTTGCGGTGCTTCAGGATGGAATAGAACATCACCCCGAACACCGCGATGCAGATCAGCACGCAGATGACCATCATCACCGAGTGCAGCCAGTCCATCTGGGCCGCGATCTGCGTGGCGGGCTTGGCGTAGCTCATCTGGCGCACGGCCGGGCCGCCGGGCAGGTCGTTGACCGCCTGCGCTGCGGTGGCGCCCAGCAGGATCCAGCCAGTCAGACCGGCGCGGCCTGCACCCAGCCAAGGGGAAATGCTCGACATCTCTGCGCTCGCTTTCTCTCCAGCCGGCCATCGCGTCGGCTTGGGCGTTGTCTCGTGTTCTGCTCTTCTTGTCAGGCCATGTGCGGGCCGGACCGGATGGCCGGCCGCGAGGGCTGAGTCAAAGCATGACGCCGAGCGGGTCTTTCGGACATCCCGACAAGTCCCGATGGTCTGCAAGCGATTTCAGTGAATTTTTTCTTGATGTGGATCAGTTGTTTTCATTGAATGAATGATCCAGATCAATGGAATGACGCGATGGAGGGGCCTGACCGTCGGCATGACGGGGGCGGGCCCGTGCCGGGCAGCAGCAGGCCGTGGAGGTCGGAATCGGACCGGTTCAGGGCGAGGCCGGTCGGCGGCGGGTCATCTCGCGCATCGTGTCGAGGGAGATCTCGGTGCGGGCCTCGACACGCGGGCGGGCGACCGGACGGAAGGCGTGGCCGTAGATGATCTCGAAACCCAGATGCAGGCGTCCGTCGGGGCCGCGCAGCCGGTCGGTGAGGGTCGATTCCAGTGTCCGGCGCCACTGCCGGCCCCGCAATCCGGGTTGTCGAGCAGGATGCGTGTTCAGGCCGAGCGTGCGCAGCTCGGCCAGCAGGGCCTGCGGTGAATCCCAGGTCAGCGTCAGCCGCTCCATGTCCATCACCGGATCGGCGAAGCCGGCCTGCACCAGATCGTCGCCGAGGTCGTGCATGTCGACCCAGTCGCTGCCGGGCGCGCCCCAGCCGGCCTCGGCCCAGATCGTGCGCAGCTCGGCCAGGGTGTCCGGGCCGAAGCAGGAGAACATCAGGAAGCCGTCGACCGCGATCAGCTCATGCCAGCGCGCCAGCAGCGCCGGGCGGTCGTCGATCCAGTGCAGCATCATGTTGGCCCACAGCAGCTCGGCGGGCGCCTCGTTCTCGCTGCTCGGGCGGGTGCGGCCGGCGCCCAGCAGGCGCTGCCACCAGCGGCCCTCGCCGCGGGCCTCGTCCTCGAGCGGACGGCCGTCCAGGCCGGTGCGCAGCAGCCGCGCCTGCGGATAGCGTGCCTGCAGCAGCGGCGCGCCGCCCGAGGTCGGGCTCCACCAGTCGATCAGGCGCGCCGGCTGACGCAGGATCAGGCCGAGGCGCTCGTCCATGCGGCGGGCGATCTCCTCGTGCAGCCACGGCGGCGGATGCTGGGCGGCGCGCGCCAGATGGCGGGCCAGGGCGGCGGGAGCGATGCGCGGCGCGCGCAGTCGCGGGGCATCGGCAGCGGCGGGGGAAGAGGCGTCTTGCATGATGCCGGCGCAGTATAGTGAGCCGGCCATGGCCGCGCGCAGCACCGGATCGGTTTCTCCGCTGGGACGCTGGCCGCGCCTGCTGCGCGGCCTGGGCAGCCGCTGCCGTGTCTGCGCCGCCTGGCAGGACCGGGTGATCTGCGTCCGCTGCCAGTCCGCCTTCGCGGCCGTGCCGCCGGGGTGGCGGTCGGAGACCGGACTGGTCTGCCATGCCGCGCTCGACTACCAGCCGCCCTGGAGCACGCTGATCGCCGATTTCAAGTACGGCGGCGCCTGCGAGCTGGCCACGCCGCTGGCCGCGCTGCTGGCCCAGGCCCTGCAGCAGGCTGCCGACGCGGACCGGCTGCGCTGGCCGGACTGGGTGCTGCCGGTGCCGCTGGCGCTGCCACGCCTGCGCGAGCGCGGCTACAACCAGTCCTGGGAACTGGCGCGCCGGCTGGCGCCGCCGCTGGGCCTGCAGGCACGCGCCGATCTGGTCGAGCGGCTGATCGACACCGCGCACCAGGTCGGACTGGACCGCCAGGCGCGCGGGCGCAATCTGAAGGGCGCCTTCGCGCCCACGCCGGCGGGCCGCCGGCTGCTGGCCGGCGCCTCGGTCGCGCTGGTCGACGATGTGCTGACGACCGGCGCCACCGCCGCCGAGCTGGCCGCGGTGCTGCGCCAGGCCGGTGCGAGCGAGGTGCAGGTCTGGGTGGTGGCGCATGCCGATCGGCGATGATCCGGGCATGTTCCGCATCGTCCTTGTCCACCCCGAAATCCCGCCGAACACCGGCAACGTCATCCGTCTGGCGGCCAATACCGGCTGCGAGCTGCATCTGGTCGAGCCGCTGGGCTTCTCGATGGATGACAAGCTGCTGCGCCGCGCCGGCCTCGACTATCACGAGTACGCGCCGGTGCAGCGCCATGGCTCGTGGGAGGCGCTGCTCGAGACCTGCAGGCCTGATCCTGCACGCATGTTCGCGATGACCACCCGCGGCAGCCGGCCCTTCGCCGAGGTGGCCTGGCAGCCGGGCGACTGGCTGGTCTTCGGCTGCGAGACCAGCGGCCTGCCGCCGGCGCTGCGCGACGGGCATTTTCCGGCCGGGCAGCGGGTGCGCCTGCCGATGCGTCCCGATCAGCGCAGCCTGAACCTGAGCAACGCGGTGGCGGTGACGGTGTTCGAGGCCTGGCGGCAGAACGGCTACGCCGGCGCGGCCTGAAGGCCGCCGGACGCCGCAGGCCGGCGCGTCAGCTCTCGGCCCGCGCCTCGCGCTGCATCAGCGCCTGCACCGCCTCGCGCGGGGTGAGATCGCCCTGCAGCACGCCCACCACCGCGCGGGTGATCGGCATGTCCACGCCGAGCGCGGTGGCGCGCTCCAGCACCGTGCGGGCGCTGTAGACGCCCTCCGACACATGGCCGAGCTCGACCAGGATGCGCTCGAGCGTCTGGCCCTCGGCCAGCTTCAGGCCGACACGGCGGTTGCGCGAGAGATCGCCCGTGGCGGTCAGCACCAGGTCGCCCAGGCCGGACAGGCCCATGAAGGTCTCGGCACGGCCGCCCAGCGCCAGGCCCAGCCGGGTCATCTCGGCCAGGCCGCGGGTGATCAGCGCCGCGCGGGCGTTCAGGCCCAGCGCCATGCCGTCGGCCATGCCGGTGGCGATCGCCAGCACGTTCTTGACCGCGCCGCCGACCTCCACGCCGACCGGATCGCTCGACGAATAGATGCGCAGCGTCGGGCCGTGCAGCGCGGTGATGGCCGACTGGCACAGCGCCGCATCCTGGCTGGCCGCCACCAGCGCGGTGGGCTGGCCGCGCGCGACCTCGAGCGCGAAGCTCGGGCCGCTGAGCACGCCGGCACGCAGCCCCGGGGCCGCCTCGCGGGCGATCTCGTGGCCGAGCCGGCCGCTGCCCGCCTCGAAGCCCTTGCTGAGCCACAGCACCGCCGCGCCGTCGGGCAGGCGCTGCAGCATCTCGCGCAGGCCCGCCATCGGCGTGGCGACGATCAGCAGGCCGTCCGGACCGGCATGCGCCAGCGCCGCGGCCAGATCGTCGGTGATGTCCAGCGCGTCGGGCAGCGCGACATCGGCCAGATAGCGCGCATTGCGCCGGCTGGCGGCGATCGCCGCCGCCTGGGCCGGATCGCGGGCCCAGAGCCGGGTCGGGTGGCGGGTGGCCGCCTGCGCCGCGAGCGCGGTGCCCCACGCTCCGGCGCCGAGCACCGAGATCTGCATCTTCAGGCGTTCAGCGCGCCGTTGCCCTGCTGCTGGGCTTCGTACATCGCCTGGAAGTTGACCTCGGCCAGATGCACCGGCGGGAAGCCGGCGCGGGTGACGGTGTCGGCCACGACCGCACGCAGGTAGGGATAGACGATGCCCGGGCAGGCGATGCCCAGGATCGGCGACATCTGGTCTTCCTCGATGTTGCGGATCTCGAAGATGCCGGCTTCCTTGGCCTCGCACAGGAACAGGGTGCGGTCGCCGAGCTTGGTGGTCACGGTGGCGGTCACCGCGACTTCATAGATGCCCTCGACCACCGGCTGCACCTCGACGGCCAGGTTGATGTCGACGGACGGCTGGCCCTGCTCGACGAGGATCTGCGGCGAGTTCGGCTGCTCCAGCGACAGGTCCTTCAGGTACACGCGCTGGATCTGGAAAACGGGTTGCGCGTCTTGGATGTCGGCCATGATCGGGTCTCGGTGGTGATGGAAGGAATGGAATCGGATCGGATCGAGTCTGCCTGGCCACGGCCGGACGGCGATAGTGCACGCCGGTCGCAGGGCCGGCAGATTATGCAGCGTCGGGCCTGTCGTCCCGGTGTGGCCAGCCCGCATACTGGCCGACCATGATCCACCGCACGCCGCCGACGCTTCTCACGCTGGTCCGCCACGGCGAGACCGACTCGAACCGGGTCCACCGCTTCCAGGGCCAGCTCGATGTGCCGCTCAATGCGACCGGTCTGCTGCAGGCCGAGCGGCTGGCCGAGCGCCTCGCCGACGAGCCCTTCGACCTGATCGTCAGCAGCGACCTGATGCGGGTGCGCCAGACCGCCGCGCCGCTGCTGGCCAGGCGCGCGGCCCTGCCCGAGTTCGATCCGGTCTGGCGCGAGCAGGGCTTCGGCCTGTTCGAGGGGCTGACGGCCGAGGAGGTGATCGCGCGCCATCCCGCGCTGTGGCAGCGGTGGCTGCGCCAGGACGCCGACTTCGCGCTGCCCGGCGGCGAGAGCGTGCGGGCCTTCTCGGCACGGGTGAACGGCGCGCTCGACGCGCTGGCGGCACGCCATGCCGGCGCGCGGGTGCTGGTGGTGACGCACGGCGGCGTGCTCGACATGCTCTGGCGCCGCGTCAGCGGCCAGCCGCTGTCGAGCGCGCGTGCCTGCGCGATCCCGAACGCCGGCCTGAACCGGCTGCGCTGGCAGGCCGGCGCGCTGTCGATCGAGGCCTGGGGCGAGATCGATCATCTGGCCGGTCTGCCGGCCCAGCCCTCGACGGTGTCGCTGAGCGTGCGCTACGCGGCCGCGCCGGTGCCGACGCCGCCGACACCCTGAGCCAGCAGCGCCGCCACCGGCGCGGCCAGCGCCTGGCCATCGGCGTCGACCGCCTGCGTGGCGCCGCCCTCCAGGGCCGACTGCACCAGCCGCGCCAGCGTGCCCGCATGCGGCAGGA
This sequence comes from Sphaerotilus sp. FB-3, assembly GCF_023706025.1. Lineage (NCBI taxonomy): Bacteria > Pseudomonadati > Pseudomonadota > Betaproteobacteria > Burkholderiales > Sphaerotilaceae > Sphaerotilus > Sphaerotilus sp. FB-3. The sequence goes on from NZ_BQWE01000037.1 coordinate 18,909, forward strand.
TCGTGCCGAAGAACAGCGGCCGCGCGCCACGCAGCACCATCACGGTCGGAAAGTTCTCGATGTCGAGCGCCGCGTCGCCGAGCGCATCGCTGTGCTCCTCGATGTCGATCCAGGCGAATCGCGCCTGCGGCCAGTCGCGCGCCAGCTGCGCGAAGGTCGCGCCATAGGCCTGGCAGGTGGTGCACCAGCCGGCGCACAGGCAGACGACGGAGATCGCGGCGGTCGCGGAGCTTGCAGGGATCGGTTCGGCGGGCGTCATGGCGGCAGTTTGCCAGAGCGGTCTGCAGCCGCCTCTGCCGCCCTTATTCGTTCTGCGCATGAAGATCCAAGGAATCGTTGGTTGAGGGCTTCGCGGCGCAGGACCGTGGCACCCTCGTCATCGCCACCGAGGTGCTGGCCGAGACCGCCGGCCTGGTGGCGCTGCCGTGCTATCGCTGGACCCATGTGGTGGTGGTGCCGCCGGACCATGTGCTGGCGCGGGAAGCCGAGCAGGGCCGCACGCTCACGCTGCGCCGGTTGGCCGACTTCCCGCTGATCACCTACGAGGGCGGCTACACCGGCCGATCGCACATCGACCAGGCCTTCGCGCGCCATGGCCTGAAGCCCGATGTCGTGCTGGCGGCGATGGATGCCGATGTCATCAAGACCTATGTCGAGCTGGGCATGGGCGTCGGGCTGGTGGCGTCGATCGCCTATGACGAGAGCCGTGACCTGGACCTGCGCGCGATCGACACCCGTCATCTCTTCGCTGCCAGCATGACCCGGCTGGCGCTGCGCCGCAGCAGCTACCTGCGCCGCTACGCCTACGAGTTCATCCGCTGCTTCGCCTCGCCGCTGACGCCGGAGCTGGTCGAGCGCGCGATGCGCGAGGCCGCCGGCGAGGGCGAGGCGGACGGCGGCGACGAGTTCGAGATCTGAACTCCTGAAGCGCAGGGTGGGGCCTCTCGCGGAAAATAGGCTGCGCGGGAGGAACACCACATGACGCCAGAAGCGCAAGCGCGCCAGATCATCGACAGCAAGCTCGTCCAGGCCGGCTGGATCGTGCAGGACCACAAGGCCATCAACCTCGGCGCCGGGCCGGGCGTGGCTGTGCGAGAGTGTCCGACGGACAGCGGGCCGGCCGACTACCTGCTGTTCGTGCAGCGCCAGGCGGTCGGCGTGATCGAGGCCAAGCGCGACGATGCGGGCGCCACCCTGGTCGCCACGGAACGCCAGACCGCCCGCTACGCCACCGCCCGCCTGAAGTGGCGCCGCGAGGGCACGCCGCTGCGCTTCCTGTTCGAGGCGACGGGGCAGATCATCCGCTTCACCGACACCGCCGACCCGGCGCCGCGCTCGCGCGAGGTGTTCCATTTCTTCCGGCCCGAGACGCTGGCTGACTGGGTGGAGCAGGGCGACACCCTGCGCCGCCGCCTGGTCGAGGCGATGCCCGCGCTGCCGGCCGAGAAGCTGCGCGACTGCCAGATCAGCGCGGTGACGGGGCTGGAGCGCGCGCTGGCGGCCAACCGGCCGCGGGCGCTGATCCACATGGCCACCGGCGCGGGCAAGACCTTCACGGCGATCACGTCGGTGTACCGGCTGCTGAAGTTCGGCGGCGCGAAGCGGGTGCTGTTCCTGGTGGACACGCGCAACCTGGGCCGGCAGGCGCACCAGGAGTTCATGGCCTACACGCCGCCGGATGACGCCCGCCAGTTCACCGAGCTGTACAACGTGCAGCGGCTGTCGTCCCCGAAGATCGACCCGCAGGCGCAGGTCTGCATCAGCACGGTGCAGCGGCTGTATTCGATGCTGTCGGGCCAGCCCATCGACGAATCGGCCGAGGATGTGTCGCTCAACGAGGTGCCGTCGCTGAAGGACCGCACGCCGCCGCCGGTGCGCTACGACGCGGCGGTGCCGGTGGAGACCTTCGACTTCATCGTCATCGACGAGTGCCACCGCAGCATCTACAACCTGTGGAAGCAGGTGCTGGACTACTTCGACGCCTTCCTGATCGGGCTGACCGCGACGCCGGACCGGCGCACCTACGGCTTCTTCAACGAGAACGTGGTGGCGGAGTATCCGTACGAGCAGTCGGTGGTGGACGGGGTGAACGTCGGCTACGACGTGTACGAGATCGCCACCCGGATCACGCAGCAGGGCGCGGTGGTCGAGGCGCAGCAGTGGGTGGACCACCGCGACCGGCAGACGCGCCGCAGGCGCTGGGCCGCGCTGGACGAGGATGTCGCCTATGACGCCAAGGCCCTCGACCGCTCGGTGGTCAACCCGAGCCAGATCCGGCAGGTGATCCAGGCGATGAAGACCGCCGTGGAGACGCAGATCTTCCCCGGGCGCCGGGAGACGCCCAAGACGCTGATCTTCGCCAAGACCGACAGCCACGCCGACGACATCATCCAGACGGTGCGCGAGGTCTACGGGCAGGGCAACGACTTCTGCCGCAAGGTGACGTACAGCGAGAAGGACGCCGACGGGGTGCTGGCGAGCTTTCGCAACGACTTCCATCCGCGCATCGCGGTGACGGTGGACATGATCGCGACGGGGACGGACGTGAAGCCGCTGGAGGTGCTGCTGTTCATGCGCGACGTGCGCAGCCGCGGCTACTACGAGCAGATGAAGGGCCGGGGCGTGCGCAGCCTGAGCGCCGAGGGCCTGCAGCGGGTGAGCGCCAGCGCCGACGGCGCCAAGACGCGCTTCGTGCTGATCGACGCGGTGGGGGTGGAGCAGTCGCTGAAGACGGAGAGCCGGCCGCTGGAGAAGAAGCCGGGCGTGGCGCTGAAGGATCTGCTGCAGGGCGTGGCGATGGGCGTGCGCGACGAGGACACGGTGCTGTCGCTGGCGAACCGGCTGGTGCGGCTGGCCAGGCAGCTCGACGACAAGGCGCAGGCGCGGATCGAGAAGGTGTCGGGCGGCGTGCCGGTGGGCGAGCTGGGGCGGGCGCTGGTGGCGGCGGTGGACCCGGATGCGGTGGTGGCCGCGGCGCTGGAGGCGGCCCGCGCGCGCGGCATCACCCGCGACGAGGACACGCTGCTGCCGGCGGAGATCGAGGCGGCGCGGGCCGAGCGGGCGGCGGCGGCGTGCGCGCCCTTCGACGATCCGGCCCTGCGCGATGCCATCGAGAACGCGCGGCGCGAGCGCGAGCAGGTGATCGACACCGTGAACCTCGATCAGGTGGTGTTCTCCGGCTTCAGCGCGCAGGCCGAGGACCAGGCGCGGGCGGTGATCGCGTCGTTCGCCGAGACGCTGGCGCGCCACCGCGACGAGATCGCGGCGCTGGGGTTCTTCTATCAGCAGCCGTACCAGCGCCGGGCGCTGACCTTCGACATGCTGGAGGAGCTGCATGAGCGCTTGAGCCGGCCGCCGCTGATGCTGACGACCGATCGGCTGTGGGCGGCGTATGCGCGGGTGCAGGCCGGGCAGGTGAAGGGCGCGGACCGGCGGCGGCAGTTGACCGATCTGGTGTCGCTGGTGCGCTTCGCGCTGGGGCTGGAGACGGAGCTGCGGCCCTTCGCCGACGAGGTGGACCGGCGCTTCCAGGCCTGGATCTTCCGCCACAACGCGCAGCGCGCCACCGCCTTCACGCCCGAGCAGACCGACTGGCTGCGGCTGATGAAGGACCACATCGCCAGCAGTTGCAGCATCGGGCGGGAGGATTTCGATTATGCGGAGCTGGCGGGCAAGGGTGGATTGCAGCGGGCTTGGAAACTGTTTGGGGCGGATTTGGATGTGTTGATGGATGAGATGAATCTGGAGTTGGTGGCGTGAAAAAAGAACAACTGCCAAAAAATTGGTCGACGGTAAAACTCGAAGAAACCGGCGAGTACATCAACGGCTTCGCATTCAAGCCAAATCATCGAGAGTCGACCGGACTTCCGATCATTCGCATCCAGAATTTGACTGACGAGACAAAACCACTCAACAGAACCAACATAGCTGTTCCATCGGCATATGAAGTATTTCGTGGCGACATGCTGGTAAGTTGGTCTGCCACCCTGGATGTTTTCATCTGGAGGCGCGAAAAGGCACTGGTCAATCAGCACATTTTTAAAGTAAATCCTGAGGAAAACCTCATAAAAAAGAACCTGCTTTTCTACTGGCTCAAAATTGCAATCGAAGATCTTCAAGAAACGGAACATCTTCACGGCAGCACAATGAAACACATCAATCGTGGCCCATTCTTGGCTCACGAGGTTCCATTGCCGCCTGCTGCAGAACAACCCCGCATCGTCGAAAAACTCGAAGAACTCCTGTCCGACCTCGACGCCGGCGTGGCTGAGCTGAAGGCCGCGCAGCGCAAGCTCGGCCAGTACCGCCAGTCGCTGCTGAAAGCCGCCGTCGAAGGCGCGCTCACGGCGTCATGGCGCGCGCAGCACACGCCCACCGAGACCGGCGCGCAACTGCTGGAGCGCATCCTGACCGAACGCCGCGCCCGCTGGGAAGCCAGGCAGCTCGCCAAGTTCGAGGCCCAGGGCAAGGCGCCGCCGAAGGATTGGCGGAAGAAATACCCGGAGCCGGTGAGGCCGGATATTTCAGATTTACCGAAGTTGCCCCCAAACTGGGTATGGGCCAGCGGTGAACAACTGTGTGAGTTCATCACCAAAGGCACCACTCCCCCCAAAGATCTGGACACAGACGGGGAAAAGACAGTTCCATTCCTCAGAGTGACCAACCTGACAGACAGAGGCGAACTGGACCTCTCAGACAAGGTTTTTGTCTCTGCAAAGACCCATCAAGGTTTTCTTGCCCGCTCGGCGGTCTATCCAGACGATGTACTGATGAACATCGTTGGCCCGCCACTCGGCCAAGTCGCCGTCGTTCCAAAAACCTTCCCAGAGTGGAACATCAATCAGGCGATCGCGATTTTCAGGGCAGTGGACGGCGTATTGCCTGCGTTTATTTGTTGCCACCTGCTGTCACCGGTCGCTCAAAAGTGGCTCAAAGCACGCTCCAAGACAACGGCGGGACAAACCAATCTGACGCTTGAGGTTTGCCGCGAGCTTCCATTTCCGCTTCCCCCGGTTGACGAGCAACAAGCACTCGTTCTGCATTTGACCGCGGCAATTGAGGGCACCGCACGCCAGAATCAAACCATCGACCACGCCCTGAAACAATCCGCCGCCCAGCGCAAGAACATCCTCAAGGCCGCCTTCTCCGGCCAACTGGTCCCGCAAGACCCGGACGATGAGCCGGCGGCGGTGCTGCTGGAGCGGATTCGGGCGGAGCGGGCGGCGACAGCACCGGCTGCTCGGCGGGGGCGGCAGACCAAGGTGACAGCATGAGCATCTGGGACGATGACAGCCTCGACCTCCCCACGCTCGCCGAGTCGGTCGAGCTGGAGTGCAAGGCCGCACAGGGTCGTGACGGGCGGGGCGAGCTGCCCGACGACTTCTGGAAAACCTACAGTGCCATGGCCAACACCGAGGGCGGTGTGATCCTCCTCGGCGTACAGGAAAAGCCGCGCGGGCAGTTCCGCATCCTCGGTCTGGCCGATGTCGAGCGGGTGCGCAAGGCGATCTGGGACAACCTGCACAACCGCAAGCAGATCAGCATCAACCTCCTGTCCGATGCCGATGTGCAACCCGTCGAGATGGACGGTCAACTCGTGCTGCGGATCAGGGTGCCCCGTGCGACCCGGCAGAGCCGGCCCGTCCACCTGGGCGCCAATCCGCTGGGCGGCACCTATCTGCGCCGCCATGAAGGCGACTACCAGGCCGACGATGAGACCGTTCGCCGCCTGCTGGCCGAGCGGGTCGAGAGCAGCCGCGACGAGCGCGTGCTGAAAGGCTTCGACTTCGCCGACCTCGACATGGGCACCATCGCGGCCTACCGCAACCGATTCACCGCCGTGAAGCCCGGCCATGTCTGGGCCGACCTGCCGGTGCCCGAATTCCTCGAACGCATCGGCGCCTATGGCCGCGACCGCGAGCAGGGCCACAGCGGCCTGCGACTGGCCGGACTGCTGATGTTCGGGCGCGCCGAGGTCATCCGCGACGAGCTGCCTCACTACATGGTGGACTACCAGGAGCGCCCGGAGGCCCGCGCCGAAAAACGCTGGATCGACCGCCTGGTGCCGGACGGCACCTGGTCCGGCAATGTCTATGACTTCTTCCGCCTTGTGTACCGGAAGCTGACGGCCGATCTGAAAGTCCCGTTCCAGCTCCAGGACGGCCAGCGCATCGAGGACACCCCCGTTCACGAAGCCCTGCGCGAAGCGCTGGTCAACACCCTGATCCACGCCGATTTTTCGGGGCGCGCCTCGGTGCTGGTGGTCAAGCGGCCGGACATGTTCGGCTTCCGCAATCCCGGCCTGATGCGCATACCGCCCGAACAGGCCGTGCGCGGCGGCACCAGCGATTGCCGCAATCGGCGCCTGCAGGTGATGTTCCAGCTCGTCGGCTTCGGCGATCACGCCGGCTCGGGGCTGCCGAAGATCTACCGCAACTGGGCCGAGCAACACTGGCGCAGCCCCATGCTGCAAGAGAACACGGAACTGGAGCAGACGCTGATCGGTCTGCACATGAGCAGCCTGTTGCCAGCGGAAGCCGTGACCGAACTGGAAGCGCGATTGGGCACGGCCCGTTGCGCTGAACTCTCGGCACTTGAACGGCTGGCGCTGGTCACGGCGGTGGCGGAGCACATGATCAACCACACCCGGTTGAAGGAAATCACGACCGAGCACCCGTCCGATCTGACGAAGACCTTGAGCGCACTGGTCCGGCGTGGTCACTTGATCTCTGAAGGTACCGGACGCGGAACGGTCTATTACCCGGCTTGGCAGCGCATGGGCGCTGCGTTAACACCGGAGCTGTCCGCGTTAACACCGGAGCTGTCCGCGTTAACACCGGAGCTGCCCGCCTTAGCACCGGAGCTTGTGTCGCCAGCACCGGAGGTTGTCGCTGCCTCGGACCTGCGGGTGATCGTGGACCTGAACATGCTGTCGCCAGAAGAACTCGCCCAACTGCGGGTGTTGGCAGCTCCAGTAGCGATGCGTGGTCGATCCTCTCCCGAACCACTCAAACAGATCGTTCTGGCGCTGTGCCGCCACCATTGCATGAGTCTGCGCGCACTGGCTGAACTGCTCGGACGCCATCCCGATGGCGTGGACCTGCGCAAACGCATCCTGAATCCCCTCGTGTCCAGTGGCCAACTGCTGCGCATCTACCCCAATCCCAACGATCCTCGCCAAGCCTATCGCAGCGCCCCGACTCCATGAACACCTCCACCCTCGTCCAGAAAGTCTGGAACTTCTGCCACACCCTGCGCGACGACGGCGTGGGCTACGGCGACTACCTGGAGCAGCTCACCTACCTGCTGTTCCTCAAGATGGCGCACGAGTACGCGCAGGAGCCCTACAAGCGCGACACCCGCGTGCCGCCGAGCCACGACTGGGCCAGCCTGCGCGCCCGCACCGGCGAGCCGCTGGAGGCGCACTACCTCGCCACGCTGCATGTCCTGGGCCAGCAGCCCGGCATGCTGGGCGCCATCTTCTTCAAGGCGCAGAACAAGATCCAGGACCCTGCCAAGCTCTCGCGGCTGGTGCAGCTGATCGACGCGGAAAACTGGGTCGGTCTCGATGCCGACACCAAGGGCGACCTCTACGAAGGTCTGCTGCAGAAGAACGCCGAGGACACCAAGAGCGGCGCGGGCCAGTACTTCACGCCGCGCCCGCTGATCGAGGCCATCGTCGCCTGCGTGCGTCCGCAGCCGATGAAGACCATCGCCGACCCGGCCTGCGGCACCGGCGGCTTCTTCCTCGGCGCCCACCAGTGGCTCACCCGACCCGGTGCCGCCACGCTGGACAAGCGGCAGAAGGCCTTCCTGCGCGACAAGACCTTCTTCGGCAACGAGATCGTGCCGAACACGCGCCGCCTGTGCCTGATGAACCTGTTCCTGCATGGCATCAGTGCGGTCGACGGCGAGCCGGCCATCGACCGCGCCGACGCGCTGGTGAGCGAGCCCAAGACCCGGTTCGACTACGTGCTGGCCAACCCGCCCTTCGGCAAGAAGAGCAGCATGACCATCACCAACGAGGAAGGCGAGGCGGACCGCGAGGCGCTGACCTACGAGCGCCAGGACTTCTGGGAGACCACGTCCAACAAGCAGCTCAACTTCCTGCAGCACATCGTCAGCATGCTCAAGGACACCGGCCAGGCGGCGGTGGTGCTGCCCGACAACGTGCTGTTCGAGGGCGGCGCGGGCGAGAGGATCCGCCGCAAGCTGCTGGCCACCTGCGACGTGCACACCATCCTGCGCCTGCCCACGGGCATCTTCTACGCGCAAGGCGTCAAGGCCAACGTGGTGTTCTTCGACGCGAAACCGAAGGCCGAGCAGCCCCAGACCCAGGGCATCTGGTTCTACGACCTGCGCACCAACCGGCACTTCACCCTCAAGACCCGGCCGCTCCGGACGGACGACCTGCAGGACTTCATCGCCTGCTACAACCCGGAGAACCGCCACCTGCGCCAGGCCAGCGAGCGCTTCCGGTTCTATCCGTACGAGGAGCTGATCGGCCGCGACAAGGCCAGCCTGGACCTGTTCTGGCTCAAGGACGACAGCCTGGACAACCTCGATGAACTGCCCCCGCCGGACGTGCTGCAGCAGGAGATCATCGAGCACCTGGAGGCGGCGCTGTCGGCCTTTCGGGACGTGGCGGCGGCGCTGCCGACCTCGGCGGTCGAGGTCGTGAAGTCGGCCTGAGGCGCAGCCCTCAGCCCGCCCGCGTCTCCACCTCGAAGCCGATCAGATTGCGCTCGGCGCGGCCGAAGGTGATGCCGATCAGGTGGACCGGCTCGCCGCGGCCGAGGTACTTGTCGGCGTAGCCGCGCGCGCGGATCTGCGCCAGCGCCTCGCCGCCGGCCTGGCGCTCGACCACCTTGAACTCGAACAGGAAGACCTGGCCGGCGTGGCGCACCGTCATGTCGATGCGGCCGTGGCTGGTGGCGTCCTCGACCTGCACGTCCAGCCCCATCGCGGCGAAGTGGCTGTAGAAGACGCTGGCGTAGTGACCCTCGAAGCCGGCCAGCGCATTGCGGCGGTACCAGTCGCTGGGAATGCTGGCGAACAGCGCCTTCAGCTGCGTCTGCAGCCCGGCCCAGTCGGCCGTGCGCAGCAGGTCGCGCGCACGGGCGCGGGCGGCGACCTGCTGGCGCGCCGGCACGCCGTAGACCGGCAGCAGCGCGCGGTTCAGCGCCGTCTCGACCTCGTGGTTCGGATAGCCGAGCGTGTAGATCGGCTCCTCCTCGGGCGTGGCCGGGGTGGCCGAGCGGATCGTCAGGTAGCCGGTCTGGAACAGCAGCGCCTCGGGCTCGATGTGCTCGACATCGAAGCTCGACAGCAGCGAGGCGTCGCTCTGCAGCCGCGCCAGGTCCGGGGTGAAGAAGCGCCGCTCGGCCAGCAGGTCGAGCAGGAAGGTCGGCGTGCCGGTCTCGAACCAGTAGGCCGCGAACTGCCGGTTCGCGAACAGCAGCAGCACGTCGAAGGGGTTGTAGACGCTGGTGCCGCCCCAGTTGTAGCCGTTGTACCAGCGCCGGATCTGCGCGCGGTCCAGCCCGGGCAGCTCGGGCGCGAACACCGTGTCGATGTCGGCGTCGGTGTAGCCGCACAGCGCGCTCCAGCGCGCCTCCAGCGTGATGTCGCGCAGGTTGTTCAGCCCGGAGAACAGGCTCACCTTGCTGAACTTCGACACCCCCGTCAGCAGCACGAACTTCAGGTGCGCGTCGGCGCCCTTGAGCACCGAGTAGAAGTCGCGCAGGCCCTCGCGCATCGCCGCCGCGACTGGCGCGTCGGTCAGGTTGTCGAGAATGGGCTTGTCGTACTCGTCGACCAGCACCACCACGGCCTGGCCGGTCTGGCGCTGCACCTGCCGGATCAGCTCGCCGAACTGGCCGGCCAGATCGTCGGGGTCCGGGCCGTCGAGCGCCGCGATGCCCAGGTCCTCGCGGTTCAGGCGCAGCTGGTCGCGGATGCGCCGGTCCAGCTCGGCGCGGTCGCGCAGCACCCCGTCGGCGAAGCTGATGCGGATGACCGCATGGCGCGTCGACCAGTCCCAGCGCGACTCGGCCGCCAGGCCCTCGAACAGCGCCTGCTGGCCTTCGAACAGCGCCTTGATCGTGTCGACCAGCAGGCTCTTGCCGAAGCGGCGCGGGCGGCTGAGGAAGTAGTGCTTGCCGGCCTCGATCAGGTCGACGATCAGGCCGCTCTTGTCGACGTAGTAGTGGCCGCCCTGGCGGATCTCGCGCAGGTTCTGGATGCCGATGGGCAGCTTGCGCCGCGGCAGCGGCAGCGCGGGCGACAGAGGCGAAGGTGCGTCCATGGGCGACGAGTGTACGCACGGGCGGCCGCCGCGGGGCAGGCCGTCCGGCGCCTCAGATCGCCGCGGCCGGATCGTCCGCCACGCTCGTGCCGCTGGCGTCGAAGCGGGTGATGCGGCGCGGCTTCAGGTACACCGTGCTGCCCGGGCGCAGGCCCAGGCGCTCGCGCAGGCCGTTCCAGGCTTCGCGCGAGAGCTCGACGTCGACCGGCGCCTCGTCGCCCTGGCGGCGCAGCTCCAGGCGGGTGTTCGGGCCCACCGTCAGCACATGGGCCAGCGTGGCGGTCCAGCTGCCGGGCTCGGGCGCGGCCACCAGGTCGATCTCGTGCGGGCGCACGTAGCTGACCTCGCCGCCGAGTCCGCCGCCGCCGACGCCGTGCGCCGGCTGACCCGGCGCATGGTCGCGCCGGCCGTGGAAGAGGTTGACGTCGCCGAGGAACTGCAGCACGAAGGGCGTGGCCGGCCGGTCGTAGACCTCGTCCGGGCTGCCGACCTGCTCGACGCGGCCCTCGTTCATCACGACGATGCGGTCGGCGACCTCCATCGCCTCCTCCTGGTCGTGCGTGACGAAGACGCTGGTGACGTGCATCTCGTCGTGCAGACGGCGCAGCCAGCGGCGCAGCTCCTTGCGCACCTTGGCGTCGAGTGCGCCGAAGGGCTCGTCGAGCAGCAGCACCTTGGGCTCGACCGCCAGCGCCCGGGCCAGCGCGATGCGCTGGCGCTGGCCGCCGGAGAGCTGGTGCGGATAGCGCTCGGCCAGCCCCTCGAGCTGCACCAGCTTCAGCAGCTCGCTGACCTTGGCGCGGATGGCCGCCTCGGTGGGGCGCGTGGCCTTCGGGCGCACGCGCAGGCCGAAAGCCACGTTCTCGAAGATGGTCATCTGCGGGAACAGCGCGTAGTGCTGGAAGACGAAACCGACCTGGCGCTCGCGCACGCTGGCGTCGGTGGCGTCCTCGCCGTGGAACAGCACCTGGCCCGCGTCGGGCACCTCCAGGCCGGCGATCATGCGCAGCAGCGTGGTCTTGCCCGAGCCCGACGGGCCCAGCAGCGCCACCAGCTCGCCCGAGCCGATGGTCAGGTTCACGTTGTCGCAGACGGTCAGCGCGCCGAAGCGCTTGTTCAGATCACGGATCTCGATGCTCATGGCGTCTCGCGGTGTCGGTTCAGTGCGTGTCGTCCTGGCGGGCGCTGCTCAGCTGCGCCTTCACCCGCTGTTCGACCAGGTATTTCAGTCCGAGCGTGACCAGCGCCAGCCCGGCCAGCAGCGACGACACCGCAAAGGCCGCCGCGAACTGGTATTCGTTGTAGAGGATCTCGATGTGCAGCGGCATCGTGTTGGTCTGGCCGCGGATGTGGCCCGACACCACCGAGACGGCGCCGAACTCGCCCATCGCGCGGGCATTGCACAGGATCACGCCGTACAGCAGCGCCCACTTGATGTTGGGCAGCGTCACGCGCCGGAACACCTGCCAGCCGCTGGCGCCCAGCACCACGGCGGCTTCTTCCTGCTCGCGGCCCTGCGCCTGCATCAGCGGGATCAGCTCGCGTGCCACGAAGGGGAAGGTGATGAAGACGGTGGCCAGCACGATGCCCGGCACCGCGAAGATCACCTTCAGGTCATGGTCGCGCAAGGCTTCGCCGAACCAGCCCTGCAGGCCGAACACCAGCACGAAGATCAGGCCGGCGATCACCGGGCTGACCGAGAAGGGCAGGTCGATCAGCGTCAGCAGCAGGCTCTTGCCCCGGAACTCGAACTTGGCGATGCACCAGGCCGCGGCCACGCCGAAGACCAGGTTCAGCGGCACCGAGATCGCCGCGGCGATCAGGGTCAGCCAGATGGCCGAGCGCGCGTCGTCCTCGACCAGGGCCGCCAGGTAGACATCCCAGCCCTTCTTCAGGGCCTCGAAGAAGACGGTGGCCAGCGGCACGAACAGGAACAGCGCCAGGAACAGCAGCGCCACCGCGATCAATGTGCGCCGCACCCAGGCCGGTTCGGCGGTGGCGTTGCGCTCTTCAGCGCTGGAAGACATCTGGGGTCCGCTCATGATGTTCTCGTCTCACTGGCCCTGGCGCTTGCGCGTCCAGGCCTGCAGCAGGTTGATGACCAGCAGCATCACGAAGCTCATCAGCAGCATCACGACCGCGATCGCGGTGGCGCCGGGCACGTCGTACTGCTCGAGCTTGCTGATGATCATCAGCGGCGTGATCTCGCTGACCATCGGCAGGTTGCCGGCGATGAAGATCACCGAGCCGTACTCGCCCAGCGCGCGGGCGAAGGCCAGCGCGAAGCCGGTGGTCAGCGCCGGCAGCAGGATCGGCAGGATCACCAGCCGGAAGGTCTGCCAGCGGTCGGCGCCCAGCGTCGCGGCGGCTTCCTCGTATTCCTTCGACAGGTCTTCCAGCACCGGCTGCAGCGTGCGCACCACGAAGGGCAGGCCGATGAACAGCAGCGCGACGAACACGCCGACCGGCGTGAAGCTGACCTTGAACGGCAGCCACTGGCCGATCAGGCCGTTCTCGGCATAGAGCGCGGTCAGCGTGATGCCGGCCACCGCGGTCGGCAGCGCGAAGGGCAGGTCCACCAGCGCGTCGACCAGGCGCTTGAACGGGAAGTCGTAGCGCACCAGCACCCAGGCGATGATCAGCCCGAAGACCGCGTTGATCGCGGCGGCCGCCAGCGAGGCGCCGAAGGTCAGCCGGTAGGACGCGACCACCCGGGGCGAGGAGACCGCGTCCCAGAAGGCCGGCCAAGTCATCGAGGCGGCCTTCAGGAAGGCGGCCGCCAGCGGGATCAGGACGATCAGGCTCAGATAGAGCAGCGTGAAGCCCAGCGCGAGATCGAAGCCGGGCAGCACGCTGTGACGGCGCAGCAGCGCGCGGGAGAACAGCATGGCGAGGAGGGGCGGTGAGACTTACTTGCGGCTGGCGCCGAGGATCTGGTCGTAGACGCCGCCGTCGTTGAAGTGCTCGGCCTGGGCCTTCTTCCAGCTGCCGAAGATCTCGTCGACGGTGAAGGTCGGCACGGCCGGGAAATCCTTGGCGTACTTCGCCACCACCTTCGGGTCGCGCACGCGCAGGTTGTGCTTCGCGGCGATCTCCTGGGCTTCCTCGCTCCAGAGGTATTTCAGGTAGGCCTCGGCCTGCTTGCGGCTGCCCTTGCGGTCGACCACCTTGTCGACCACCGCGACCGGGTTCTCGGCCAGAACGGTGCTCTTCGGATAGACCATGTCGAAGTTCTTTCCGAACTCCTCGACGATGGACTGCACCTCGCTCTCGAAGGTCACCAGCACGTCGCCCATGTTGCGCTGCGCGAAGGTGGTGGTGGCCGCGCGGCCGCCGCCGTCGAAGACCGGCACGTTGGCGAAGATCTTCTGCGTGAGGTCGCGCGCCTGCGCCGGCGTGCCGCCGGCCTTGATCACCGAGCCCCAGGCGGCCAGGTAGCCGTAGCGGCCGTTGCCGGTGACCTTCGGGTTGGGGATGATGACCGAGGTGCCCGGGCGTGCCAGATCGGCCCAGTCCTTCACGCCCTTCGGATTGCCCTTGCGCACCAGGAAGATGGTCATCGAGCTGGTCGGCGCGGCGTTGTTCGGCAGGCGCTTGGCCCAGTCGGCGGCGATCAGGCCCTTGTCGGCGACCACGTCGATGTCCAGCGCCTGGTTCATCGTGATGACATCGGCCTCCAGGCCCTCGATGACGCCGCGGGCCTGCTTGCTCGAGCCGCCATGCGACTGGTTCAGCACGATGTCCTCGCCGGTGGTCTTCTTCCAGTGCGCGGCGAAGGCCTTGTTGTAGTCCTTGTAGAACTCGCGCGAGACGTCGTAGCTGACGTTGAGCAGCGGCGGCGCGGCCAGCGCGGCACCGGCCGGCATCAGGCCGGCGAGGGCGGTCAGGGCGGCGGCAGCGTTGCGCAGAAGTTGGCGACGGGTCGTGTGCTTCATGTCGGGCTCGTGGGCGGAGAGGCTGCGGATCGTAGAACCGGCGCGTTCTGCGTACAACGCATTTTTTGTTGGTTGCTTATGCGGATGGCGAATATCAAGACCATCTGCTGCGTTCATCGCCGGGTGACGACGCGGTCGAAGGTGCCGCCGTCGCTGAAGTGCGTCTTCTGGGCCTCGCGCCAGCTGCCGAACACGTCGTCGAGGCGGAACAGCTCGATCTTCGGGAACTGCGCGGCGTACTTCGCCGCCGCCTTCGGGTCGATCGGGCGGTAGTAGTTCTGGCCGGCCAGATCCTGGCCTTCGGCCGAGTACAGGTACTCCAGATAGCCCTGCGCGACCGCGCGCGTGCCCTTCTTGTCGACCACCTTGTCGACCACCGCCACCGGCGGCTCGGCCAGGATGGACTGCGCGGGGGCGACGATCTCGAACTTGCCCGGGCCCAGCTCCTTGAGCGCCAGCAGCGCCTCGTTCTCCCAGGCCAGCAGCACGTCGCCGATGCCGCGCTCGACGAAGGTGACGGTGGAGGCGCGCGCGCCGGTGTCGAGCACCGGCACGTTGGCGAAGAGCTTCTGCACAAACTCCAGCGCCTTCGCGTCGGAGCCGGAGGTCTTCTTCGCCCAGCCCCAGGCGGCCAGGTAGTTCCAGCGCGCGCCGCCCGAGGTCTTCGGGTTCGGCGTGATCACCGAGACGCCCGGCCGGGCCAGATCCGCCCAGTCCTTGACGCCCTTCGGATTGCCCTTGCGCACCAGGAAGACGATGGTCGAGGTGTAGGGCGAGCTGGCGTGCGGCAGGCGCTTCTGCCAGTCGGCGGGCAGCAGTTTGGCCTTGTCGGCGATCTCGTCGATGTCGTAGGCCAGCGCCAGCGTGACCACGTCGGCCTCCAGCCCGTCGATGACCGAGCGGGCCTGCTTGCCCGAGCCGCCGTGCGAGGCCTTGACCGTCACGGTGTCGCCGGTCTTGGCCTTCCAGTGCGCGGCGAAGGCCTTGTTGAAGTCCTGGTAGAGCTCGCGCGTCGGGTCGTAGGAGACGTTGAGCAGCGTGAAGTCGCGGGCCTGTGCCTGGGGTGCCAGCGTCATCGCACCGGCGCCCAGCGCGAAGGTCAGGGTCAGGGACAGGGCGTGCAGGGTGGGGCGGAGGCGCATCGGTTCGGCTCTTTCGGTGGGGGGTCGAGATGGTGTCGATGCTAGACAGCGCGCCTTCTGCGACCAACGAATCGATTCGAGGATCGACATGCGCCGGACGCATGAGAAATCCGAGTGCACCTCAGGGATATATTGTATTGTCTGGTCAATCATTGATCAGTCAATGAAAATTGCCCCCATGAACGAACACCAGACCGGACACGATGCGATCGGCGCGCTGCCGCCGATCTACGACAGCAGCACCTACAGCCCCGACCGCAGCCTGGGCCTGCTGATGCGCCGGGTGCTGAGTTCGGTGCTGATGGAGGCCGACCGGCGGCTGGCCGAGCACGACCTGACGCATGCGCAGTGGCTGCCGCTGTTCAAGCTGCTCAAGGGCTGCCCGGACAGCGTGACCGCGGCGGCGCTGGCGCGCGATCTCGATGTCGATCCGGCGGCGATCACCCGCCTGTTCGACCGGCTCGAGGCCAAGGGCCTGGTGCGGCGCGAGCGCTCGACCAGCGATCGCCGCGTCGTGCATCTGGTGCTGACCGAGGCGGGCCGCGAGGTGGCCGAGAAGGTGCCGCCGGTGCTGGTCGATGTGTTCAACGCGCACCTCGCCGGCTTCCGGCCCGAGGAGTTCGAGCTGCTGATGTCGCTGCTGCAGCGCATGCTGGCCAATGGCGAGGCGATGCGCGGAGGGCGAGCCTGAGCGGGCTGACGACTGGGTAGCTGATTCAGTCTTCCAGCGCCCGCTGCCAGCGCTGGCGCACGAAGTCGATGTGGCGGCGCGCCGCCTGAGCGGCGCCGGCCGGGTCGCGCGCCTCGATGCGGCGCCACAGCGCCTCGTGCTGCGCGGCCAGCGCGCGCGCCTCGGCCGAGTCCGGCGCCAGATCGGCGATGCTGATGTGCACATGCTCGTGCAGCAGCGCCAGCAGCGTCGCTACCAGGTAGGAGAAGACCGGGTTGCGGGCCGCATCGGCGATCGCGCGGTGGAAGGCGACATCGGCGCGCACCTGCGCCGGGCGGTCGCGTCCGGCATAGGCCGCGGCCACCGCCTCGTGGCAGGCGGCCAGCCGCGCCAGGTCGGTCTCGTCGGCCCGCTCGGCGGCCAGCTCGGCGCAGCGCGCCTCGAGCATGTCGCGGAATTCCAGCAGGTCGGCCTGCATCAGCGGCTGGCGCTGCAGCAGCTGGGTCCAGGCGTCGGCGCGGCGCGCGTCGGGCTGATCGCTGACGAAGGTGCCGGTGCCGTGGCGGCGCAGCACCAGCCCGCGCTCGGCCAGCTGTCCGAGCGCCTCGCGCAGCGCCGCGCGCGACACGCCCAGCCGCATCGCCCAGTCGCGCTCGGGCGGCAGGCGCTCGCCCGGGCGGTGCTCGCCGGCCAGGATCGCACGCTCCAGGCGCGAGGCGAGCTGGTCAGGCAGGCGGGCGGCGAGGGCGTGCTTCATCGGGACAGGCGGCGCGGAAAATTGGTCAGACCACTATAGAGGCATTCCAGGGCACGCGCATCATCGGCTTCCCCAGCGTCCCACCGGATCCGCCACCGCCCGATCGCCATGCCCAAGCCTTCTTCCGTCTATTTCTTCGCCACCTGCGTCGTCGACCTGATGGCGCCGCAGGCCGGCATGGACGCGATCGCGCTGCTGCGCGACGCCGGCCTGCGGGTCGAGTTCCCGCAGGCGCAGAGCTGCTGCGGCCAGCCGGCCTACACCAGCGGCTACACCGACGAGGCGCGCACCGTCGCGGCGGCGCAGCTCGATCTCTTTCCCGAGGCCTGGCCGATCGTCGTGCCCTCGGGCTCGTGCGCCGGGATGATGGTGCACCACTGGCCGCGGCTGTTCGCCGAGGATCCGGCGCGGCTGGCGAAGGCGCGCGACATCGGCGCGCGGGTGGTCGAGTTCAGCACCTTCGCGCGCGACGTGCTGGGGCTGGGCGAGCGGCTGGCCGCGGCGCCATCCAACCGACCGGTGAAGGTGGCGCTGCACACCTCGTGCTCGGCGCGGCGCGAGATGGGCGTGCATGTGCCCAGCCGCGCGCTGCTGGAGGCGCTGCCCGGCGTCGAGGTGGTGGCGCAGGCGCGCGAGGCCGAGTGCTGCGGCTTCGGCGGCACCTTCTCGGCACGTCATCCGGCGATCTCGGGCGCGATGGTCGAGGACAAGCTCGCCAGCGTGCGCGATGCCGGCGCCGAGGTGCTGGTCAGCGCCGACTGCGGCTGCCTGCTCAACCTGCACCACGCCGCCCAGAAGCGCGGCGGCTGCGCCGCCGGCGAGCCGCGCTGCGTGCACCTCGGCAGCTTCCTGCGCGAGCGCCTGGGCCTGCCGGGCGCGGCGCAGCAGGTCACCGACTGACCCTCGACGCATCAACGACGGATCACCGAGCCTTCCGCATGACCTCGTCCACCTCGTCCCCCGACACCGGCGCCGCCCGTGGCGCCATCCTCGCCCGGCTGCGCCAGAGCGCGCCGTCGCAGCCGCTGCCCGCGCCCTCGCTGGCGGCCTATCACGCCGGGCCGTTTGGCCGCGGCCGCCTGGGTGCACGCATCGATCCGGCCGCGCTGATCGGCCCGTTCGAGGCCGCCGCGCGCGGCTGGCGCGCCGACCTGCGCCATGCCACGCCCGCCGACTGGTCGGCGGTGGTGCGCACGGTGCTGGCCGAGCACGGCGCGCGCCGCGTGGCCGTCGGTCGCGGGCCGGCCGCCGATCCCGGCTTCATGGCCGCGCTGGCCGAGGTCGAGACCTGCCGCTTCGACCGACCGCTGGAGCACTGGAAGACCGAGCTGTTCGACCGCATCGACGCCGGCCTGACCACCGCACGCGCCGGCATCGCCGACACCGGCACGCTGGTGCTGCGCCCCGGGCCGCAGGAGCCGCGCACGCTGTCGCTGGTGCCGCCGCTGCATGTGGCGGTGCTGCGCGCCAGCGACCTGTACGCCAGCCTGCCGGCGGCCATCGCCGCGCAGGACCTGGCCACCACCGGCATGCCGACCAACCTGGTGCTGGTCACCGGCCCGTCCAAGACCGCCGACATCCAGCAGGTGCTGGCCTTCGGCGCGCATGGCCCGAAGGCGCTGGTGATCGTGCTCGTCAATGACCTGGAGGTGTCCCTGTGACTGAAGCCCCGCTGACCTTCGTCGATCCGCGCCAGTTCAAGGCCAACACTCGGGTCGCGGTCGACGACGACCATCTGCGCGCGAGCTTCCGCAGCGCGATGGATTTCCTGCAGACCAAGCGCGCCGGCCATTTCAGCGACCGCGACGGCTTCGAGGCGCTGCGCGGCGTCGGCGAGGCGGTGCGGCAGTACAGCCTCTCCAGGCTGCCCGAGCTGCTGGAGCGGCTGGAGACCAATCTGAAGGCGCGCGGCGTGCACGTCCACTGGGCGCAGACGCCCGAGGACGCCAACGCGATCTTCCTGGCGATCGCGCAGCGCCACGGCGCGCGGGCGATGGTCAAGGGCAAGTCGATGGTGAGCGAGGAGATCGAGCTGAACCACCGCATGCTCGAGCACGGCATCGACTGCCTGGAGAGCGACATGGGCGAGTACATCGTCCAGCTCGCCGGCGAGCGGCCGAGCCACATCATCATGCCGGCGATCCACAAGACCAAGCAGCAGATCGCCGCGCTCTTCGAGGAGAAGATTCCCGACACGCCCTACACCGAGGATGTCGACGCGCTGATCGCGATCGGCCGGCGCGTGCTGCGCGACCAGTTCCGCGACGCGCCGATCGGGGTGTCGGGCGTGAACTTCATGGTCGCCGACACCGGCACGCTGGTGCTGGTCGAGAACGAGGGCAACGGCCGCATGTGCACCACGGTGCCCGACGTGCACATCGCCATCACCGGCATCGAGAAGGTGGTCGAGACCTTCGAGCAGGTGCTGCCGCTCTACAGCCTGCTGACCCGCTCGGCCACCGGTCAGGCGATCACGACCTATCTGAACGTCATCACCGGACCGCGCCGGGAAGGCGAGGGCGAGCTGGACGGCCCGCGCGAGCTGCACCTGGTGCTGCTCGACAACGGCCGCACGCAGGCCTACCGCGATGCCGACTTCCGCCCGACGCTGCAGTGCATCCGCTGCGGCGCGTGCATGAACCACTGCCCGGTCTACGCGCGCATCGGCGGCCTGGCCTACGGCACGACCTATCCGGGGCCGATCGGCTCGATCATCTCGCCGCACCTGCTCGGCCTGGAGCCGACGCAGGATCTGCCCACCGCCAGCAGCCTGTGCGGCGCCTGTGCGGAGGTCTGCCCGGTCGGCATTCCGATCCCCGAGCTGCTGATGCAGCTGCGTCACGCCGCCAAGCACGATGCCGAGCCCGGCCACGCGCCGCTGGCCGGCCAGGCCAGCGCGAAGGACTGGAAGGAGGCGCTGGCCTGGAAGGCCTGGGCGCAGGTCAACGCCAGCCCGGGCCTCTACGGCACGCTGACCGGCATGGCGCACCGGCTGCGCGGCCTCACGCCGCCGTGGCAGGCCGGCTGGACCGCGAACCGCACGCCGCTCAGGCCGGCGGCGCGCGGCCTGCGCGAGCGGCTGAAGGATGAAGGCTGAGGGCTGAGCCGTTCAGCCCTCCGCCGCGCGGGTCGACAGCACGATGCAGGTCGTCGTCGCGTGGGCGTAGAGGCGGCCGTCGGGGCCGAACAGGCGGCCTTCGGCGAAGCCGGCCTGGCGGCCGGCGTGAATCACCCGGCCCTCGGCGCGCACCCGCTCGACCTGCGGCGTGAGCGCGCGTACATAGCTGATCTTCAGCTCGGCGGTGGTGTAGGCGCGTCCGGCCGGCAGCATCGTGTGCACCGCGCAGGCGACGCAGGAGTCCAGCAGCGTCGCGATCCAGCCGCCGTGGATCGTGCCCATCGGGTTGGCGTGGCGCAGGTCCGGCCGGCCCTGGAAGACGAAGCGGCCGGGCTCGAACTCGATCGGCAGGAAGTCCATCGTCGCGCCGATCGGCACCGAGGGCAGCTCGCCGCGACGGATCGCGGCGAACCACTCCATGCCGCTCAGGTGCGCGATCTGTGCCGGCCGCGCCACGCCCGGCGGACCCAGCGTGGCGCGCACCCGCTGCTCGTCATCGAGCCAGCGCGCCAGCGTGGCGGCGGGAGAAGCGGCGGGATCGGTGTGGGCGTCGGTGTCGGTGTGGCTCATCGGGGTCTCCTCGTCGGCATCCGGGCAGGCCGGGAGCCCGCAGAAGACCACGCCGGGCGGGCCGGGCGCTGTCACCCGCGGGTCAGATCCGGGTCAATGCCCGTGGCCGCGGTGCGCGCCGCCGACATGCACGCCCGCATGGAGGCTGCCGTCGCCGGTCGCGCCCTCCGGGCCGGCGGGCTCGCCCGAGGCCAGGCCGGCGAGGATGCCGCAGTGGCCGGCGTCGCTGGCCTGCGCGCAGCGTGCGCGCAGGGCCAGCAGCCGCGCCTCGAGCTGCTGCAGCTCGAGAATGCGCGCGCTGACGTGGCCGATGTGCGCGTCGAGCAGCGCATTGACCGCATCGCACGGCGCCTGCGGCGTGTCGTGCAGCGCCAGCAGCACGCGGATCTCGCCCAGCGACATGTCGAGCGCACGCGCCTGGCGGATCAGTCCGAGCCGTTCGACATCGGCCGGGCCGTAGCGCCGGTAGCCGTTGTCCTGCTGGCGTGGCGGCTCGGGCAGCAGGCCCTCGCGCTCGTAGTGGCGGATGGTGCCCACCGGCGTGCGGGTGGCGCGGGCCAGTTCGCTGATCTTCATGCGTGCATGGTCGCATGCACGAGGGGCGATGTCAGGGCTTGACCCTGAAGCCGCTTCAGGGTTTGCAATGCCGTCATCCCGATCTGACGATGGAGCTGTCCCGATGAGCGATTCCTGCTGCGATCACGGCCATGGCCATGCCTGTTCCCCGCCACCGGCGCCGACCAGCGGGCGCTACCGCCGCGTGCTGTGGGCGGCGCTGCTGATCAACGCGGCGATGTTCGCGGTCGAGATCGGCGCGGGCCTGCGCTCGGGCTCGGTGTCGCTGCTGGCCGACGCGATCGACTTCCTGGGCGATGCGGCCAACTACGGCGTGTCGCTGTGGGTGCTGGGGATGTCGCTGCGCCACCGCGCGGGCGCGGCGCTGCTCAAGGGCGCCAGCATGGGCCTGTTCGGCCTGGTGGTGCTGGGCCGTGCGCTGTGGAGCTTTTCGCAGGGCACGGTGCCCGAGGCGACGACGATGGGCGCGGTCGGCGCGCTGGCGCTGCTGGCCAATGTCGCGGTCGCCGCGATGCTCTACGCCTGGCGCGAGGGCGATGCCAACATGCGCTCGGTCTGGCTGTGCAGCCGCAACGATGCGATCGGCAATGTCGCGGTGATGGTCGCCGCGCTGGGCGTCTTCGGCACCGGCCGCGGCTGGCCGGACCTGATCGTCGCGGGCGTCATGGGCGGGCTGGCGCTGTCGGCGGCGGTGGCGGTGATCCGGCAGGCGTGGCAGGAATGGCGCCTCGGGTCCCGGCTATCGCGGGCATGAATCTATTCAAATGGATTGATTCATAGCCGACATCTAAATTCCCCCTGTCCCGACGGGCACTTCCCGGTGCCTGTCTTTCCCACCCCCAGGCCCCCCAGGAGAGATCAGATGAGCACGGATGCGAACAGCACGACACGCGGCGGGCAGTGCCCGGTGATGCACGGCAGCCCCACGAGCGCCCGCACGGCGCAGGCCCAGGCCGACTGGTGGCCGCGGGCGCTGAACCTGGACATCCTGCATCAGCACGACACCCGCACCGACCCGATGGACGCCGGCTTCAGCTACCGCGACGAGCTGCGCCAGCTCGATGTGGAGGCGCTCAAGCGCGACCTGAAGGCGCTGATGACCGACAGCCAGCCCTGGTGGCCGGCCGACTGGGGCCACTACGGCGGCCTGATGATCCGCATGGCCTGGCACTCGGCCGGCACCTACCGCATCGCCGACGGCCGCGGCGGTGCCGGCAGCGGCAGCCAGCGCTTCGCGCCGCTGAACTCCTGGCCGGACAACGGCAACCTCGACAAGGCGCGCCGCCTGCTGTGGCCGATCAAGAAGAAGTACGGCCGGCGCATCAGCTGGGCCGACCTGATGATCCTGGCCGGCAACATGGCCTACGAGTCGATGGGGCTGAAGACCTACGGCTTCGCCTTCGGCCGCGAGGACATCTGGCATCCCGAGAAGGACATCTACTGGGGCGCCGAGAAGGCCTGGCTGGCGCCCACCGGCAGCGAGGGCAGCCGCTACGCCGGCAGCCGCGACGGCGAGCGCACGCTCGAGAACCCGCTCGCTGCGGTGATGATGGGCCTGATCTATGTGAATCCGGAAGGCGTCGACGGCCAGCCTGACCCGCTGCGCACCGCCCGCGACATGCGCGAGACCTTCGCCCGCATGGCGATGGACGACGAGGAGACGGTGGCGCTGACCGCCGGCGGCCACACCGTCGGCAAGGCGCACGGCAACGGCGATGCCGCGCAGCTCGGCCCCGCGCCGGAAGGCGCCGATCTGCACGAGCAGGGCCTGGGCTGGAATGCCCGCAGCGGCCGCGGCATCGGCCGCGATGCGGTGACCAGCGGCATCGAGGGCGCCTGGACCACCCATCCGACCCGGTGGGACAACGGCTATTTCGACATGCTGTTCGGTCACGAGTGGACGCTGCGCAAGAGCCCGGCCGGCGCCTGGCAGTGGGAGCCGGTCGACATCCGCGACGAGGACCGTCCGGTCGATGTCGAGGACGCCTCGATCCGCTGCAATCCGATCATGACCGACGCCGACATGGCGCTGAAGATGGATCCGCTCTACCGGCCGATCGCCGAGCGCTTCCACCGCGATCCGGCGCATTTCAGCGAGGTCTTCGCCCGCGCCTGGTTCAAGCTCACCCACCGCGACCTGGGCCCGAAGGTGCGCTATCTCGGCCCGGATGTGCCCGCCGAGGACCTGCTCTGGCAGGACCCGGTGCCGGCGGGCCGCAGCGACATCGACCTGGACGCGGTGCGCGCGCAGATCCGCGCCAGCGGCCTGAGCCTGGCCGATCGCATCGCCACCGCCTGGGACAGCGCGCGCACCTTCCGCGGCTCGGACAAGCGCGGCGGCGCCAACGGCGCGCGCATCCGCCTGGCACCGCAGAAGGACTGGGCCGGCAACGAGCCCGAGCGCCTGGCGCGGGTGCTGGCGGTGTACGAGCGCATCGCCGCCGACACCGGCGCCAGCGTGGCCGACGTGATCGTGCTGGCCGGCAGCCTCGGCGTCGAGGAGGCGGCGCAGGCGGCTGGCGTGCCGATCGCGGTGCCTTTCCTGCCCGGCCGCGGCGATGCCACCGACGCGACGACCGATGCGGCCTCCTTCGCGGTGCTGGAGCCGCTGGCCGACGGCTTCCGCAACGGGCTGCGGCAGCACTTTGCGGCCACGCCGGAGGAGCTGCTGCTCGACCGCGCGCAGCTGATGGGGCTGAGCGCCTGCGAGATGACGGTGCTGGTCGGCGGTCTGCGCGTGCTCGGCGTCAATCACGGCGGCAGCCGCGACGGCGTGCTGACCGACCGGGTCGGCGTGCTGTCGAACGACTTCTTCGTCCATCTGACCGACATGGGCCTGAGCTGGACGCCGGTGGGCCGCAACCGCTACGAGCTGCGCGATCGTGCCACCGGCACGCCGCGCTGGACGGCGAGCCGGGTCGATCTGGTCTTCGGCTCGAACTCGGTGCTGCGCTCCTACGCCGAGCTCTATGCCCAGGACGACAGCCGCGAGAAGTTCGTGCGCGACTTCGTCGCCGCCTGGGTCAAGGTGATGAATGCCGACCGCTTCGACGTGCCGGGCGCGGCCTGGTCGGATCGGCGCGCCTCAGCCTGAGATCGGGGTGATCGTCGCGACCGGCTCCGGCGCCAGCAGGGTGCGCTGGCGCAGGCCGCGCACCGTGCCCATCGACAGACCGAGCACGATCACCGATGCGAAGGCCAGCAGCAGCGGGCCGAACACCGGCATCGGGCCGCCGCTGCCTTGGCGGCCCAGCTCCAGCGTCAGCCCGGCAAAGGCCGCCAGCGGGAAGGACACCGCCCAGTGCCCGACCGAGAAGGCCTGCGAGACGATGCGCTGACCCTGCGTCGCCACCCACAGGAAGCAGGCCAGCGCCACGCCCCAGGCCATCCAGCCGACCAGCGCAGGCGCCCCCAGCGCCAGTGCCGACAGGCCGATCACCGCCGGCGGCGCGACCAGGATGAAGAGCGAGGGCATCAGCCGCTCCGGCCACAGGCCCTGCGAGGCGATGCGCACCAGCAGCAGCGCCATCACCAGCGGCCAGAACAGCAGCCCGATGCCGAACTGCGCCGCCGCCCACTCGGCATGACCCAGCTCGACGCCGGCCAGCGGCACCAGCACATTGCCGACCACCGCGATGATCAGCACCGGCGTGACCGTCGCCCACTGCAGGCCGCCGGCGCGGTTGCCGGCCCACCAGCGCGACAGCACCCAGACGGTGACCGCGAGCTGGCCGAGGCTGCCGGCCCACCAGACGGCCTCGGCCAGCGCACCGGGGCCGTCCAGCGCCACGCCCAGCGTGCCCAGCAGGATCAGCGATACCGGCAGGGTCGCGACGAAGGCATGGCGCACCGGATGGCGCAGGTCCTCCGCCCAGGCCTCCGGGTGGCGCTGCAGCCGCAGCACGCTCAGGCCGGCCAGCACCAGGAAGACCGCCGCGGCCAGCCCGCCCAGCGCGATCGACAGCGCCAGCGCCGGCTCGCCCATCAGCGGCACCGCGCGCCGCCAGGCCAGCGCCAGGCCGGACAGGCCCATGACGATCGAGAACCAGGCGGGGGAGAGGAATTTCAGTGCGGGTGCGGCAGCCATGAGGCTGCACTGTAGCGAGTCGTCCGCTCGGGCGAGGCGGACGGGGCATGATCCTGCGCACGTCCGGCGCGCGCCGGCCCGGGTATAACGCCGCTCATGCCGAATCTTCCGATCCGATCCCGCCGGCGGACGCTGGGCCTGCTGGCTGCCGCGCTGCCGCTGTCCTGGCTGGGGGCCTGCTCGCCGGCCGGCGGCCCCGATGCCCCGGTCTCGCTCGAGACCGCCCGCGCCGAGCTCGAGGCCGGTCGTGCGCTGGTGTTCGACATTCGCGAGCCGCACGAACATGCCACCGGTGTCGCTGCCGGCATGCGGCTGCTGCCGATGAGCCAGCTCGAGGCGCGGCTGGCCGAGATCCCGCGTGATCCCGCCCAGCCGGTGCTGCTGATCTGCAATACCCAGAACCGTTCCGCCCGGGTGGCGGCGCTGCTGCACGAGCGCGGCTACGCGAATGTGCGTCATGTCGGTTCGGGCATGAGCGGCTGGGCTGCACGGGGCTGGCCGATGGTGGCGCCCGCGTCCTCGGGCCCGCTCGGGAGCGGCTCATGAGCGCAAGCCAGTTCTGGGACCAGCGCTTCGCGGGCGAGACCTTCAAGTACGGCCTGGAGCCCAACGCCTTCCTGCGTGCCGAGGCGACGCGGCTGGCGCCGGGCTCGCGGGTGCTGGTGCCCGGCGACGGCGAAGGACGCAACGGCGTGTGGCTGGCGCAGCAGGGCCACCGGGTCTGCTCGGTCGATGCCTCGCCGGTCGGGCTGGACAAGGCCCTGCGGCTGGCGCGCCAGCGCGGCGTCGACATCGATGTCGAGCTGGGCGATCTGGAGGTCTGGGCGCCGGTGCCGGGCGCCTGGGACGCGCTGGTGCTGATCTATGTGCACCTGCCCTTGGCCTGGCGGACCCAGGTGCATCGCCGGCTGGCGCAGGGGCTGCGCCCGGGCGGGCGGGTGATCGTCGAGGCCTTTCATCCCGCGCAGCTCGGCCGCGACAGCGGCGGGCCGCGCGACCTCGACATGCTCTGCACGCTGGAGGATCTGCGCGCCGACTTCGGCATGCTCTGCGAGGAGCTCTCGGGCTGGCAGGGCGAGGTGATGCTCGACGAGGGCCCGGGCCACCAGGGTGCGGCGCAGGTGACGCGCTGGAGTGCACGCCGGCGCGGCTGAGGCCCGGCGTCGGCCGCGCCAGGCGGATCAGGCGTGGCTGTCGAGCCGGAAGGCCGACACCGCGCCCACCAGGTCCTGAGCCTGGCGCTTCAGGCCGTCGGCCGCGGCCGCCGACTGCTCGACCAGCGCGGCGTTCTGCTGCGTGGCCTGATCCATCTTCGTCACCGCCTCGCCGATGTGGCTGACGCCGACGCTCTGCTCGGCGCTGGCGTGGCTGATCTGCGCGACGATCTGGCTGACCTGCTCGATCGAGCTGACGATCTCCTGCATGGTCCGGCCGGCCTGATCGACCAGATGCGTGCCCTGCTCGACCTGGTTGACGCTGCCGGTGATCAGCGTCTTGATCTCGCGCGCCGCGGCGGCCGAGCGCTGCGCCAGGTTGCGCACCTCGGTGGCCACCACCGCAAAGCCCCGGCCCTGCTCGCCGGCGCGTGCGGCTTCGACCGCCGCATTCAGCGCCAGGATGTTGGTCTGGAAGGCGATGCCGTCGATCACGCCGATGATGTCGGCGATCTTCTTCGAGCTGCCGTTGATGCCGCGCATCGTCTCGACCACCTCGTCGACCACCCGGCCGCCCTGCGCGGCGATCGAGGCGGCGCTGCTGGCCAGCTCGTTGGCCTTCTGCGCGTTGTCGGCGTTGTGGCTGACGGTCGAGTTGAGCTGAGCTGGTCCATCGTCGAGGCGGTCTGCTGCAGGCCGAAGGCCTGCTCCTCGGTGCGGCGGCTCAGGTCCTGGTTGCCCTGCGCGATCTGCAGGCTGGCGTTGGCCACCTCGTCGGCGTTGGACTTCACATGCTGGACGATGTCGCGCAGGCTGTCGCGCATGCGCGCCATCGCGCCGAGCAGCTGGCGGGTCTCTTCATTGCCCTCGGGCTCGATGGCGCGGCTGAGGTCGCCTTCGGCCAGCCGGTCGGCCGCCTCGACCGCCGAGCGCATCGGCCGGGTCATCTGGCCGCTGAGCCAGAAGGCCGCGCCGGCCAGCAGCGCGCCGGTCACCAGCAGCGTGGCGGCAATCAGCCACTGTGTCTGTGCCACCGCAGCGCTGGCCGCCTCGCTCTGCAGGTGATAGTTGCCGGTGATGCTGTCGGAGAGCTGCTCCATCGCGTCTTCCAGCGCCAGGAAGCTGGCCTGCAGCGCCTGCAGATCCTGCTGCACGCCCGCCGGATTGCTGCGTGCGCCAGCCACCACCCGGCTGGCGGTGTCCAGATAGACCCGCACCTTGGGCTCGACCGCGTCGAGCGCGGCCAGCGTCGTCGCATCCGGCGTCAGCGCGCGCAGCGCCTTGAGCTGCTGCTCGAAGTTCTGGCCGTGCTCGCGCAGATCCTTCTGGGCCTCGTCGATGCGCGCCGGCTCGTTCTGCAGCGCGCCCAGCACCGCCAGCTGGGCATCGCCGCGCACCGCGTCATGCATCATGTCGGCCTCCTGGCTGTGCTGCAGCGCCTGGCTGGTGCCGATCACGTCGCCGATCGTGCCGCCCAGGTGGCGGCCTGACAGCAGGCCGATGCCTCCGTCGCCGCAGCCGCAGCCACGCCGGCCAGGCCAAGCGCGATGATCTGGGAGCGCATCTTCATCTTCGAATCCCGTGCGTGATGAGTCAGATGCGCATCTTGGCGAGTGGCGGCCGCGCCCAGGATCCGAAAAGCGCCAGCGCAGTCGCGTGATTCGCGCTCAGGTTGGCGCCATGCCGGCAACGGTATAGACGGTGCGCGAGGGAAAGGCGAACTGCAGCCCCATCGCGGCGAGCTCCTTCATCAGCGCCAGGTTCAGCGCCTGCTGGCGGTCCATGTAGACGTCGTAGGACGGGTCGCGCACGATGTAGACCACCTCGAAGTCCAGCGAGCTCTCGCCGAAGCTCTTGAAGTGCGCGCGGCGGAACTCGAGCTGCGGGTCGGCCTCGATGAGGCGGCGCAGGCGCTGCGGCACCTCGGCGAGCTGCTCGGGCGTGGCGTCGTAGGTCAGGCCGAAGCCGAAGGCGATGCGCCGGGTCTGCTGGCGCTTGAAGTTCGACACCGTCTGGCGCAGCAGGTCGGTGTTGGACATGACGATCTGCTCGCCGTTGATGCTGCGGATGCGCGTGGTCTTCAGCCCGACGCGCTCGACCGTGCCGGAGACCGCGCCCACCGAGATCGAGTCGCCGACCTCGAAGGGCTTGTCCACCGCGATCGACAGCGAGGCGAACAGGTCGCCCAGGATGTTCTGCGCCGCCAGCGCCACCGCGATGCCGCCGATGCCGAGGCTGGCGACGAAGGCGGTGATGTCGATGCCCAGGTTCGAGAACACCGCCAGCCCCAGCACCGACCACAGCAGCGTGCGCAGCGCCCACGACAGCAGCGTCGTCGACGCGCCGGCCGGCGCGTGGCGTTCGCCGTACAGACGCAGGCTGCCGCGGATCAGCCGCTGGCCCCACAGCCCCGCCTGCAGCGCCAGTGCGATGAACCAGAGCTGGCCGAGGCGCTCGTCCCAGCGCGCGCCGAAGTCGAGCATGTTCAGACCGACCAGGAGCGCGAACAGCGTCAGCATGCCGGGGCGGGTCGCCGAGAGCATGTCGGCGATCAGATCGTCATAGCGGTTGCTGGAGCGCTGCGCGACCCGCTCCATGCGGTGCCCGACCAGTTCCAGGCCCTTGCCCAGCGCGGCGCGCACCGCGATCACCACCAGCAGCGCGGCCAGCATCTGCAGCCAGTCCACCTGGGCGAGAAAGGTGCCGGCGCCGCGCCCCCATTGTTCGAAGACATCCAGGTCCATGTTCAGTGTTCTCCTTGGACCACAGCATCGGCCGGCGCCGGCGCGCCGTCTGCCGGGCGCCGGGCGGTCCGGCTGTCGGTCTTGGCCTACATGCCGAGCCGGCGGCGGCCGATCGGCGCACGTGCGCTCCGGCCCGATGCTGGGGCCATGTTCCGCTCCGCCTCCGATCGCTCCGCCGCCGCCGCGCCTTCCCGCTGCGGGCCCTGCCGCGCTGCCGCGGCGGCGATGCTGCTGGCCGGCGGGCTGCTGTCGGCCTGCGCGGCGGGTCGGCTGACCGATACGCACCAGATCGACCAGGCGCTGCGCCAGGCCGAACTGCAGCCGGCCGCGGTGGCGGCCTCGGCGGTGCAGGTGGTCGGCCCGCAGGGCGCGATGGCGCCGGCGCCGGCGCGGCGGGTGATCGCACAGGTCGCGGCCGAGGGCGAGGCCGGGCTGCTGCGCCACCATCTGGCGGTGATGGGCGCGCAGTCGCGGGTGCGGCTGTACAGCCACAACCGGGTGCGCCTGCTCGAGGACGGCCCGGCCACCTTCGACGCGATGTTCGCGGCGGTCGAGCGCGCCCGCTCCAGCGTGATGGTGCAGAGCTACATCGTCGACGACGCCGAGCTGGCGCAGCGCCTGGCGCGGCTGCTGGCGCGCAAGCGCGCCGAGGGCGTCGAGGTGGCGCTGCTGCGCGACGCGGTCGGCTCCTTCGGCACCGATCCGGCGCTGTTCGAGGCGCTGCGCCAGCAGGGCGTGCCGAGCTGCGAGTTCAACCCGGTCAATCCGCTCCGGCGCCTGGGCCACTGGGGGCTGCTGCACCGCGATCACCGCAAGATCGTCGTCGTCGACCGCGAGACCGCCTTCACCGGCGGCATCAACATCAGCGCGGTCTATGCGTCGGGCTCATGGGCCGGCTCGTCGGGCCGGCGTCCGCCCGAGGGCCGCGATCCGGCGCAGTCGGGCTGGCGCGACACGCAGGTCGAGATCCGCGGCCCGGCGGCGGTGCGGCTCGATGCGCTGGTGCGCACCACCTGGCAGCGCCAGGGCTGCGAGGCGGTGCTGGCGCCGCCGCAGGAGCCCTCGCGCGAGCAGCCGGCCGAGGCCCTCGGCGACGACGTGGTGCGCGTCGTCGCCAGCGGCCCCGACGAGCCCGGCGACAACCGCATCCACGCCACGCTGCTGGGCGCGATCGCCGCCTCGCGCCGCAGCGTGCATCTGACGATGGCCTATTTCGCGCCGGGCGACCGCATCGTCGAGGCGCTGTGCGAGGCCGCCCGCCGCGGCGTCGACGTGCAGCTGGTGCTGCCGTCGATGAGCGACTTCGCGCCGGTGCTGCACGCCGGGCGCGCGCGCTACGAGCAGCTGCTGTCGGCGGGCGTGCGCATCCACGAGCTGCAGCACTCGGTGCTGCATGCCAAGACCTTCGTGGTTGACGGCGTGCTTTCCAGCGTGGGCTCCAGCAACATGGACTGGCGCAGCTTCACCGGCAACGACGAGGTCAACGCCTTCGTGCTCGGGCGCGATTTCGGCGCCGCGATGGAGCGCATGTTCGAGCGCGACGTCGCCGACTCGCGTCCGGTGACGCTGGCCTCCTGGCGCGAGCGGCCCTGGCCGGGCCGGCTGGCCGAGCGCGCCGCGCTGATGTTCGAGCGCCTGTGGTGAGCGGCCCGCCCGGCCCCGGCCACCGGCCCCCGTCCGTCCTTTCTCCCTTCCCGTTCCCGACTTCATCAAGGAGATTTCGATGTCCCAGCACAAGGATCACCCGCTGGCCGCGCAGCGCCAGCTCGCCGACCTGATCGGCAAGGACCGCTTCGCGATGCTGACCGAGCCCGGCACCGGCGAGCTGCTCGAGAGCCGGCCGATGACGCTGCTGGAGTTCGACGCCCAGGGCCTGCTGTGGTTCTTCTGCCGGCGTCAGGCGGACGCCCGGCCGCATCCGGTCAATCTGGCCTTCAGCGACGAGGTGCATTCGACCTTCGTGTCGATCGCCGGCCGCGCCGAGCAGGTCGACGACCGCGAGCGTATCCACGCGCTGTGGACGGCCGCCGCGCGCCCGTGGTTTCCGGACGGTCCGGACTCGCCGGACCTGGCGCTGCTGAAGATCGTGCCGCTGAAGGTGGAGTACTGGGACGCGCCCGACAGCCGGGTGGTGCGTGGCCTGGCGCTGGCCGCCTCGATTCTGAGCGGCTCGCCGGTGGGGCTGGGCGAGCACGGCGTGCTCGGCAGCGTGCGCAGCGAGCCGGCGCCGCGCTGAACGCGGCGGTCAGGGCTGGGTGGCGGCCGGGACGGCGGCGGTCGTCGCGCCGCGCAGCGGCGCCGGATCGCTGCCGGCCTCGCGGGCCTGCAGCATGCGCAGCTGCGCGATGCGTCGGCGGGTGGCCGGATGCGTCGGCGTGTCGCCGGCGGCCGGGCGGCGCATCAGCAGCGACAGCGCCTCGTCCAGCCCGACGCCGAGCTGCTGCGCCAGGCGGAAGCCGAAGGCATCGGCCTCGAACTCCTGGCGGTGCGACAGCTCCGCGCCGTCGCGGCCCAGCGCCTGCGCGACCGGATCCGTGGTGTCGGGCCGGACCTCGCCGGGAATGTGGTGGCGGTACAGGCCGACCAGGCAGTCCCAGTGCCCCAGCACCAGATGGCCGTACTCGTGCGACAGCAGCATCAGCCGCTCGCCTTCGGGCAGATCGCCGACCGCCTCGCCCACGACCAGCAGCCGGCCCAGCATCGCCTCGGCCTGCACGCCGCCCTGCATCACCCGCAGCTCGACCGGATGCGCCGGCGGCACCAGCGCGACCAGGCGCGCGAAGCTGGCGCGCACCCGCGCGGCGCGCTCGCTGTCGGCCGGGGCCGCGACACGGCCGTCCAGCCGCGAGAGCTGCGAGCGCTCGAGCACTTCGGTGATGGTCTCCGCCCGTGCGGTGCTGGCCAGCAGGGCCCCCAGCAGGGCCAGCGTCAGCGTGATCCGGCGCATGTCGTACTCCTTCGGGCCGGATTCGCGTGTCTTGGCGCCCATCGCCGTGCATCGCCGCCGCCGTCCATGGCAGCCCGATGCAGGAAACAGGCCCGGCATCAGGGTTGACCCGGATTGTAGGTCTTGATCCGGATCATGATTTCCGGATCAGCCGGCCTTCGCGTGCATTCCTGTCGGCGGTGCACGCCTCGCGGGCGCCGTAGGGGCAGTGCCCCGGCTTCGGCCCGACCTGCGGGTGCCTGCGGCAGGTGTTGGGGCGCTGCTCGTAGACGGTGCAGCGGCGCGTGGTGGCGTCGAGAAACTGGCAGTCGCCGTTGGCGCGGCGCGCCATCGTGAAGATGCCGTCCTTCTGGTTGTAGCGTTCGACCTGCCTGCTCTTGACCAGCCGGCGGGCGATCAGGCGGGGCTCTTCATGCTCGGCCTCGAAGGCGTCGACCAGGCCGAGGCGCACCAGGTCGGGCAGGCGGATCTCGACCGGCATGGTGCAGCAGTTGGCCGCGCAGCTGTCGCACAGGCCGGCGCGCCAGCGGGTCCAGGTCTCGAGGCGATCGACGTCGACGATGTGGATCGGGGATCTCATGCGGGCACAGGCACAGGAGAAGCGAACAAGCGAGCCGGAAAAGCAAGAAGCCCGCTTGAAATCAAGCGGGCTTCTCTTGTTCTGGTGGCCAAGGGCGGAATCGAACCACCGACACGCGGATTTTCAATCCGCTGCTCTACCAACTGAGCTACTTGGCCGTCGAGAAAGAAATTATGGCACGTATTCTTTTGGATCTGCAAGCGTTTCGGCGAGATTTTTTTCTGACCGTGTTCAGCCGGCGCCGCGCTTGTTGCGGCTGAGGTCGACGCCGAGCTGCTTGAGCTTGCGGTAGAGGTGGGTGCGCTCCAGGCCGGTGCGCTCGGCCACGCGGGTCATGCTGCCGTTCTCGCGCACCAGGTGGAACTCGAAGTAGGCCTTCTCGAAGGCGTCGCGCGCCTCGCGCAGCGGCCGGTCGAGGTTGAAGCTCTGGTCGGCCTGCGGGCCGCTGGCCATGGTGATGCCGGCGGAGGCCGCCTGATGCGCATGGCTGTTCAGGTTCTGGATCGTCGGCACATAGCCGCCGTGAACCGGTGCGGCGCTGATCACCACCGGCTCGCTGCCGGGCAGGTCGATGCGGTCCGGGCGCTGGGGCGGCAGGCTGGCGGCGGCGGTCTCTCCCGGTCCGGTGCGGGCCGGCTGCGGCTTGGCCAGACCCTGCTCGACCGCGCGCAGCAGCTTCTGCAGCGTGATCGGCTTTTCCAGGAAGGCCATCGCGCCGTATTTGGTCGCCTCGACCGCGGTGTCGATGGTGCCGTGGCCGGACATCATGATGACCGGCATCGTCAGCTGGGCGCCGCTGTTCCACTCCTTCAGCAGCGTGATGCCGTCGACGTCGGGCATCCAGATGTCGAGAAGGACAAGATCCGGACGCTGGCGCTCGCGCAGCATGCGCGCCTGCGCGGCGTTCTCCGCCAGTTCGACGGAGTGACCTTCGTCGGTCAGGATCTCTTGCAGCAGGGCTCTGATGCCCATTTCGTCGTCGACGACAAGTATGTTGGCCATGAGTGATCAGGACGCGCTGACGTCGGGAGAGGGTGGGGTTCGGTGGCGTCCGGGCTCGTTGCCCGCAGGCGTTCCCCCGCCTCGGGCCCATCGCGAAAATGATATCGAAACTTGGGCACCGGTCCGCGCCGGTCCCGCGGCCGGGTCCTGCGCCTCGTCGGCGAGGTTGCCCAGGCGGATGCGCGCACCGTGTTCCTCGACGATCTTCTTCACCACGGCCAGCCCCAGGCCGGTGCCGCGGGCCTTCGTGGTGACATAGGGTTCGAATGCACGCTTGAGAACTTTTTCCGAGAAACCGGGGCCATTGTCCATCACCTTGAGGCGAATGGCACGCGTCTGGCCGTCATCCGGTCGGGTGGACTCGGTCGAGACGATGGCCAGGCCGTCCGGAAGATCGGCCACCGCGTCGAGCGCGTTCTGCACCAGGTTGTGGATGACCTGGCGCAGCTGGCTGGCGTCGCCGGCCAGCAGCGGCAGCTCCGGCGCGAGTTCGGCACGCAGCCGGCCGCTTTCCTGCTGGGCCGCGTACAGGCCCAGCACCTCGACGACCAGCGCGTTCAGGTCCAGCGGCTCCAGCCGGGCCGCGGGCAGCCGCGCGTAGTCGCGGAACTCGTTGACCAGCGTCTTCATCGCCTGCACCTGGGTGACGATGGTGCCCACCGAGCGCACCAGCATCTGCTGGTCGGTGCCGGCCAGCTTGGCCTCGAGCTTGTGCTGCAGCCGCTCGGCCGAGAGCTGGATCGGTGTCAGCGGATTCTTGATCTCGTGGGCCAGCCGGCGCGCCACCTCGGCCCAGGCGACGCTGCGCTGCGCGACCACCACGTCGGAGATGTCGTCGAAGACCAGCAGCCGTGCGCCTTCGGGCAGCAGCGCGCCGCGCACCAGCAGCGTCTGCGGCGCCTCGGTGCTGCCGAGCTCGAGCGATTCCTGCCAGTGCGCGTCGCCGGCCGGCTCGTCGCCGGTGTCCTCGAGGTCGCGCAGATGGGTCTCGAAGCGCGCCAGCACCGCGGCGGAGAAGGTCTCCAGGCCGGGCAGGCGGTCGATCGGATGCCGCGCCCAGGCCGAGGGGTCGAGGCTGAGAATGCGTGCGGCGCCGGGGTTGACGGTGTCGATGCGGCCATCGGCCTCGAAGACGATCACGCCCGAGCTGAGGTTGTCCAGGATGGTCTGCAGGTGCGCCTTGGCGCTCTCGGCCTCGGCCAGGCTGCGCTGCACCAGGCCGCGCGCATCGGCGAGCTGCTGGGTCATGTCGGCGAAGGAGCGGGTCAGGCCGCCCAGTTCGTCGCGCGAGGCGAAGACGGCGGTCGGGCGCAGGTCGCCGCGCGCGACCTGGCGCACGCCCTCGGCCAGCATCACCAGCGGGCGGCCGATCTGGTGACCCAGGCCGGCGGCCATCAGCAGCGCGCTGAAGATGCCCAGGATGAGCGTGAGCGTGAGGGTGCCGATGTACATGCGCCTCAGGCCTTCGCGGCCGAGCGCGCGCTCCTGGTACTCGCTGTAGGCCTGCTGCACCCGCAGCGCGTTGCCGACCAGCTCCTGCGGCACCGTCTGGGTGATCTGCAGATAGCGGTCGGCACTGTCCAGGCTCAGCGAGGTGGAAGGCATCCAGGCGATGGCCCGCACCCGCACCGGGCCGCCCGAGGTGATCGCACCGTCGATCGGCGTGTCGGCGTCCAGGCCCTCGAGCTGCGCGAAGACCCGCTGGCTGCGCGCCTGGCGCAGCAGCGAGGGGCTGGGCCGGTCCGGCAGCATCGCCGCGCCGACGGCGCCGCCCGCGCTGGCCAGCACCTGGCCGCTGCCCGAGAGCACCGCCACGCTCTGCGCGGCGAGCTGCTCGCGCAGCCGCTCGAGCATCAGCAGCTGCACCCGGCTGCCCGGGTCGGCGCCGCTCTCGGCGCTGCTCTCCGCGGCCTGCCGGGTCTTGGCGGCCACATCGTTGACCAGCAGCTGCAGCGTGGTGCGGCCGAGGTTCAGGCCCGACTCCAGCGCGCCCTCGACCTCGACGTCGAACCAGCTCTCGATCGAGCGCGCGACGAACTGGTAGGACACGCCGTAGATCAGCATGCCCGGCACCACCCCGACGAAGGCGAAGATCGCCGCGAGCTTGACCAGCAGCCGGCTGCCGAACTTGCCGTGGCGCATGCGCCGCACCAGCTGCGCCAGCGCCGCGACGATGACCAGGCCCAGCGAGGCCGCCACGCCGATGTTGACCCACAGCAGCCAATCGTAGTGGCGCTCGTAGAGCACCCGGTTGTTGGTGGCGATCGACAGCAGGAAGGCCAGCACCAGCACGGTGCCCCCGATCGCCAGCAGCGCGATCAGGACGGTCCAGCGCAGCGAGCTGCGGCTCAAGGGCGCGCTCCGCTGCCCGAGGGCGGCTGCTCATGCACCGGCACCGAGCGGCTGGCGCGCAGGTTCCAGTCGGGCTGGCTGCCGATGCCGATCTGCATCGGGCGCGGCAGCTGCTCGGTGTCGAGGCGGTAGGTGAATTCGAGCTGGAGGCGGTCCTCGTCGGCGGTCTGCGCATCGGCGATGCGCCAGTGGGTGAGGCGCTGCATCGCCCGCAGCGCCTCGCCGAGCGAGCGGTAGCTCTGCGACAGCCCGCCCTGGCTGACCTTGTAGCTCAGCGTCAGCGGCTGGTAGGCCAGCCGCCAGGTGCGGCTGACGCGGGCCAGCTCCTTGTCGCGCCAGTACCAGCGCGCCTGCATCAGTACCGCCTCGGCCGAGAAATGCAGCGCGATGCCGCGGTTGAGTGCATCTTCCACCGCGGGCGGCAGATCGAAGCGGGTCTCGAAGTTCAGCAGCACGCCCTGGTCGCCGCGCAGCGCATCGAGCCGCACCAGGTCGAGCGCCGCCGGTCGGGACGGCAGATGCACGGCCAGCAGCGAGGCAGCCGCCAGCGCCAGCAGCCGGCGGCGGTGCAGGCGGCGGTGCGGGCGAAGTTCAGGCGGTCTCGGCACGGGCCGTCAGGTCGATCAGGACGCGGGTGACTTGTGCAGGAGGGCGTAGAAGAATCCGTCGCCCGACCCGGCAGCCGGCGACGATGTCGCGCCAGCCGCCTCGACCCGATTGTCGGGCAGTGGCAGCAGATGGCCGGGCGCGCGCAGCGCACGCGCCTCCGGATGGCGTTGCAGAAATGATGAAATCTGCCCGGCGCCCTCGGCCCGGAAGATCGAGCAGGTGGCGTAGAGCAGCCGGCCGCCCGGCTTCAGCAGCGGCCACAGCGCCTCGAGCAGGCCGGTCTGGGTGCGTGCCAGCTCGGTGATGTCGCTGGCGCGGCGCAGCCAGCGCACGTCGGGGTGGCGACGCACGATGCCCGAGGCGCTGCACGGCGCATCGAGCAGGATGGCATCGAAGGGCTGGCCGTCCCACCAGGCGGCGGTGTCGCGGGCATCGGTGGCGCGGGTGCGGCCTTGCAGGTGCAGCCGCGCCAGGGTGTCGTCGACCCGCTTCAGACGGTCGGCGTCGGCATCGAGGGCCAGCACGTCCAGGTCGGCCAGCTCGAGCAGATGGGCGGTCTTGCCGCCGGGCGCGGCACAGGCGTCGAGCACCCGGGCGCCGGCCGGCAGGGCCGGCAGCTCGCCGCCGGGCAGGCCGCCGAGCAGCAGCGGCGCGGCTAGCTGCGCCGAGAGATCCTGCACCGACACCCGCCCGTCGGCGAAGCCGGGCAGCGCCTGCACCGGCGCCGGCGTCTCCAGCAGCACCGCCTGCGGCGCGCGGGCGCCGACGGCACGGGCCTGCAGCCCGGCCTCGGCCAGCGCGGCGACATAGCTTTCCGCGCTGCCGTGGCCGGCGTGGACCCGCAGCATCATCGGGCCGGGCTGGTTGGCGGCGTCCAGCAGCGCTTCCCAGCGGTCGGGCCAGTCGCGCCGGACCTGATCGATCCACCAGCGCGGATGCTGGTGCCGTGCCGCCGGCACCTCCTGCCGCAGCGCCGGCACCAGGACCTCGCGCTCGCGCAGGAAGCGCCGCAGCACCGCGTTGACGAAGCCGGCGCTGGCGGGGGTGCGCCGGCGTGCGCAGGCCACCGCCTGGTCGACCAGCGTGTGCTCGGCATAGGGCGGCTCGGCCTCGGGCCACAGCAGCGCCAGCGCGGTGATCAGCAGCGCGTCGACCGCCGGTGCGGGCCGGCGCGGCGCGAGCCGCTCGCGCGCGGCCTGGGCGCCGCCCATCCAGCGCATCACATGGAAGCTCAGCGCCTGGGTGCCGGGCCGGGCCTGCGGCGGGCAGGTGGCCAGCAGATCGGACAGCGAGCGGCCGGCGCGCACCGCGGCGACCATCTCGGCGGTGTGGTGCAGCAGCTGCGACAGCGGCAGCGAGGCCGGCGAGGCCGCGCCGGCAGGGGAGGGGGAATCGTGTCTCACGGCCGGCAGTCTACGCGGCCGGCGTGCTCAGGCCATGCTGCCGGGACGCGGCTGTTCCGGCTCGCGGATGAAGTGCGCGGCCAGCGTCGGTGGCAGCGGGGTGTCGATCAGCACGCAGGCCAGGCGCAGCGCCTCGGCGGCGACCGGCAGCGGCTCGTCGAGCCGGGTCCGCAGGCCGGGGCGGGTGTCGGCCGCATCGACCCAGGCCCGTGCCAGCAGCGGCCGGTGCACCCAGCCCAGACCGGCGAGCGTCTGCAGTGCGCGGCCGAGCTGGTCGACATCGGGCACCTGGCAAGGCGGCGGCACGGAAGCCGAGCCCCAGACCTCGTGCACCACCCGGTCATGCCAGGCGGCGCCGGCCGCATCGACCCGCTCGCGCCGTGGCGGCTCGGGCACCATGCGCGCCAGGTAGGCGCTCAGGCTGGCGATGGCCTGCCGCATCGCCAGCGGCAGCTGCGACAGCTCGTTGTCCTCGCGCAGTCCGCCGCGGTGCAGCCGCACCGGTCCGCCCAGCAGATGGCGCATCGCCAGCCAGGCCAGCCGGTCGAGCGCGCTGACGCTGCCGTCGGCGCACATCACCCGCCGCGCCGACTGCAGCAGCGCCTGGCGATCCTCCAGCGGCTGCTCCAGCGTGATCCGCAGCAGCAGCCGCTCCAGCGCGGGCAGCCGGGCAGCGGGCGGCAGTCGGCCGATGCGATCGCGCAGCGAGGCGGCACCCTGCACGCCGCGCACCGTCTCGTCCCAGGCGCGGCGCTCGGCATCGTTGCCCGGCCACAGCAGCAGCGCCAGTGCCGCGGCCTGGCGCTCACCCGGTCCGGCCAGGCGCCCGAGCTGCTGCCAGACCGCCAGGCCGTCGGCATCCAGTTCAGGCTGGGCGCGTGTCAGAGCATGCTGCATCGTGAGACAAAACTTGCATATTCAGCAATTTTTCTCACTTTGCTCCCTTGAACACGGGATTGTCTAGCCGGAAATTGTTTTTTTCGAAGACGCGTTTCCGCCCGGCAACGGCACGCCGCGGTATCGCTGAGGGGCCGCGGGACCGCGGTTCAGATCATCGGCGTCGGGCGGCTGACGAGCACGCCGCCGCGCGAGGGCGCCGCGCCGCTGGCCAGCAGCGGGGCGTCGCGCAGGCGCAGCAGCGTCGCCACCAGCGTGGTCGGGAAGAGGTGCAGCGCATCGTTGTAGGTCTGCGCGGCATGGTTGTAGAGATGGCGATCGGCGGCGAGCTGCTCCTGCAGCGTGTCGCGCTGGCGCAGCAGCTCGGTGATGGCGGCCACCGGGCCGCTGCCGGACGTCAGATCCTGCAGATGCAGCGCCAGCCCGTCCAGGGCCTGCAGCAGCGCGACTTCCGCCTCGCCGATGGCCTGCAGCGCGGTGCCGCGCATGCTGCGTGCCTGGGCGGCGTCCAGCGCATGTCCGGCCGCCTGCGCGGTCTCCACCAGCCGCACGATCAGCGCATGCTCGTCGCCGAGCATCGGCCGCGAGGCATGCGCCAGCGCCAGCGCGATGGCATGGCGCTGTCTCAGGTCGCTCGACAGCGGCGCGAACAGGGTCGTGGCGGCGCTGCGCAGGCGCTTCAGGCGCTGGGTCGCGCCGATGACCCAGAAGAACAGCAGCGCGACGACGATCAGGACCGGGATGGACATGGCGAGCGCGCGCTCCCGCTCAGAGGTCGGCCAGCCAGGCGGCGTGGCCGGCGCGGCGCAGCTCGCAGGCCGGGCAGTGGCCGCAGCCGTGGCCCCAGGGGTGGCGTGCCCCGCGCTCGCCCAGGTAGCAGGTGTGGGTGTGCTCGACGATCAGCTCGACCAGCGTCTGGCCGCCGAGCTGCTCGGCCAGGTCCCAGGTCTGGGCCTTGGTCAGGAACATCAGCGGC
Organism: Sphaerotilus sp. FB-3; assembly: GCF_023706025.1. NCBI lineage: Bacteria > Pseudomonadati > Pseudomonadota > Betaproteobacteria > Burkholderiales > Sphaerotilaceae > Sphaerotilus > Sphaerotilus sp. FB-3. The sequence goes on from NZ_BQWE01000037.1 coordinate 58,734, forward strand.
GTCTCGAGCGTCATCGGCGTGTCCAGGCCGAGCGAGAGCGCCACCTGCAGCGCCTTCATCGTGTTGTCGCGGCAGTCCGGGTAGCCGGAGTAGTCGGTCTCGCACATGCCGCCGACCAGCACCGAGGCGCCGCGCCGGTAGGCCAGCGTCGCCGCGAAGCCGAGGAACAGCAGGTTGCGGCCGGGAACGAAGGTGTTGGGCAGGCCGTTGGCCTGCAGCTCGATCTCGCGCTCGGTGGTGAGCGCGGTGTCGGAGATCTGGCCGATCAGGCTCAGGTCGAGCACATGGTCCCCGCCCAGGCGCGCGGCCCAGTGCGGGAAGGCCGCGCGCAGCTCCTCGCGCACCGTCAGGCGGCAGTCCATCTCGATGTGGTGGCGCTGGCCGTAGTCGAAGCCCAGCGTCTCGACCCGCTGGAAGCGCTCCAGCGCCCAGGCCAGGCAGGTGGTCGAGTCCTGGCCGCCGGAGAACAGCACCAGCGCGGTGCGCGGGTCGCGCGCGGCGTTCGTCAGCGCGCTCATTGGCGGATCTCGCCCTGGCCGAGCACCACCCACTTCATCGAGGTCAGCCCCTCCAGGCCGACCGGGCCGCGGGCGTGGAACTTGTCGGTGGAGATGCCGATCTCGGCGCCCAGGCCGTACTCGAAGCCGTCGGCGAAGCGCGTGCTGGCGTTGACCATCACGCTGGCCGAATCGACCTCGCGCAGGAAGCGCATCGCGTTGGGGTGGTTGGTGGTCAGGATCGCGTCGGTGTGGTGGCTGCCGAAGCGGTTGATGTGGGCGATCGCCTCGTCGAGCGTGTCGACCACCTTCACGCTGATGACGGGCGCCAGGTATTCCTCGGCCCAGTCGCGCTCGACCGCGGCCACGACCGTCGCGCCGGAGACGTCCGACAGGATGGCCTGGGCGCGCGGGCAGGCGCGCATCTCCACGCCCTTGGCGGCGAAGATCGTGCCGATCCGCGGCAGGAAGGCCGCGGCCTGATCCGCATGCACCAGCAGCGACTCGGTGGCGTTGCAGGGGCTGTACTTCTGCGTCTTGGCGTTGTCGGTGACCACCAGCGCCTGCGCGATGTCGACCTGCGCGTCGATGTAGGTGTGACAGTTGCCGTCGAGGTGCTTGATGACCGGCACCCGCGCCTCGGCCGAGATGCGCTCGATCAGGCCCTTGCCGCCGCGCGGGATGATGACGTCGACGAACTCGGGCATCGCGATCAGGCGGCCCACCGCCGCGCGGTCGGTGGTCTCGACCAGCTGCACCGCGGTGGCCGGCAGCCCGGCCTCGACCAGCGCTGCCTGCACGAGTTTCCACAGAGCCAGGTTGGAATGGATCGCCTCGGAGCCGCCGCGCAGGATGCAGGCGTTGCCGCTCTTGATGGCGAGCGAGGCGGCCTCGATGGTCACGTTCGGGCGGCTCTCGTAGATCATGCCGAACACGCCCAGCGGCACGCGCATCTGGCCGACGCTGATGCCGGTCGGGCGGCGCTTCACGCCGGTGATCTCGCCGATCGGGTCCGGCATCGCGGCGAGCTGCTCGCAGCCCTCGGCGACGGTGGCGACCACCTTCGGGCCGAGCTTCAGGCGGTCGAGCATCGGGCCGGACAGGCCGGCGGCCGAGGCCGCGTCCAGATCGCGGGCGTTGGCGGCGTCGAGCGCCGGGCCGTTCTCGCGCAGCAGCCGCGCCAGCGCCAGCAGCGTGCGGTTCTTCGCGGCGGTGGAGGCGGCGGCCATCGCGGTCGCGGCGCTGCGGGCAGCAGCGCCGACCCGGTTCATGTAGACGGCGATGTCCTGGGGGGCGAGCGTGTCGGGCGTGTCCATGCGCGCCATTGTCGCAGAGGGTGGCGTCGCAGAGAGGGGCCTGGGGGGGCTCAACCCTCCAGCGCCGCCACCTGCCGCAGTGCCCGCTCGAAGACCTCGACCGGCTGGCCGCCGGAGATCAGGTGGCGTTCGTTCAGGATGATCGCCGGCACCGAGCGGATGCCGTGCTGCTGGTAGAACAGCTCGCGCTCGCGCACCGCCTCGGCATGGCGGTCGCTCGAGAGCACCGCGTCGACCTCGGCGGCTTCCAGCCCGGCCTCGGCCGCGGCCTGCCACAGCACGTCGCGGGCACCCGGGTTCTGGCCCCGCGTGAAGTAGGCGCGCAGCAGCGCGTGCTTGAGCCGGCACTGTGCCTCGGGCGAGATCAGCCCGGCGTGATGCAGCAGCCGATGCGCGTCGAAGGTGTTCCAGATCCGGCTTCGCTTGCCCAGTCCGAAGGTGAAGCCGACGCTGGCGCCGCGCTGGCGGATCGCCTCGGTGTTGGCCGCGACCTGCTCGGGCGTGATGCCGTACTTGCGCGTCAGGTGGCCGACGATCTCCTCGCCCTCGGGCGGCATCGCCGGATTCAGCTCGAAGGGTTGCAGATGCAGCGTGGCGCTGATGCCGTCGGCGCGGACCCGGTCCAGGGCCTGCTCCAGCGCATGCAGGCCGATCGCGCACCACGGACAGGAAACATCGGAGACGAAGTCGATCTTCATGCCCGCGAGCATCGCTCAGCCCGGGGCTCCCTGTCCATCCAGCGCGCCACGCCAGGCGCGCAGCGCGCGCAGCAGCGGGCGTTTCTTCGACTGGTGCTCCTGCATGCGGCGCAGGATGTCGTCGAGCATGCGGATCGCGTCCATGATGTGCGGGCCCTTGTTGAGCATCACGCATTCGGCGCGCTCGCCCATCGCCGCGTCGGTGATCTCGGCGCGCGAGGGCCGGCCGGTGCGCGCCAGCGTCTCGAGCACCTGGGTGGCCCAGACCACCGGCAGGTGCGCGGCCTCGCAGGCCCAGAGCATTTCCTCCTGCACCTCGGCCAGCCGCTCGTAGCCGCATTCGACCGCCAGGTCGCCGCGCGCGATCATCACGCCGGCGGTCGGCCCCTCCATCGCCGCCAGCAGGATCGAGGGCAGGGCGGCAAAGCCGCGCTGCGTCTCGATCTTCAGCATCAGGCCCAGCGTGCTGGCGCCGCGCGCGGCCAGTTCGGCGCGCAGCCGGCGCACATCGTCGGCCGACTGGCAGAAGGACAGGCCGACCAGGTCGGCGGTGGCGACGACGGTGTCGAGGTCCTGCAGGTCCTGCGCGGTCAGCGCCGGCAGGTCGAGCGCGGTGTCGGGCAGGTTGATGCCCTTGTCGGCGGCCAGCTTCTCGCCGCCCTCGCGTGCCGAGCCGATCTCGACCAGCACGCCGCCGCCGTCCAGACGCTTGCGCACCACGCCGCCGATGCGGCCGTCGTCGAACCAGATGCGGTCGCCGCGCCGCACCGCCGCCAGCGCTTCCGGCAGGGTGCAGGAGACACTGGCCGGCTGCGCGCGCCGGCCGCGCCCGACCGGGCGGGCCTCGTGGCCGAGGCCCTCGGGCAGCAGCTGCAGCCGGTCGCCGCGGCGCAGATGCAGCAGGCCCTGCGCCGCGGGCAGGTCATGCAGCGCGCTGCGGCGATCGCGGTGCGGCTCGTGGCGCAGCACCACGTCGGCGGTCAGGTAGGCGCTGCGGCTCAGGGCCGCGATCACGCCGTCGGCATGGCGCTCGACGATCTCGAGCTGGCGCTGCGCGCGCCGGGCGTCCTTCAGCGAGATCAGATCGCCGACCTTCAGCGGCGCGAGCCAGTCGGGGTCGACGCCCAGCACCGCATCGGCCTCGGCGCCGACCGGGCGGGCCGAGCCGGCCGGACGCAGCGCCAGCCGCGCCGGTGCGATCACCCGGCCCAGCTCGTCGCGGCGCGGGCGCAGCCGCACCACCTCCGGGCCGCTCTCGATCGGGCCGGTGCGCAGCTTCGGGCCGCCCAGGTCCATCAGGACCCGCACCTCGCGGCCGGCGCGGCGCGCGGCCAGCCGCACCGCCTCGGCCATCGCCTGCCACTGCGCCGGCGTGTCGTGGGCGCAGTTGATGCGCGCGATGTCCATGCCGGCCTGCACCATCGCGTCGATCCGGCCCGGATCGGCGGCGGCCTCGCCCGGCAGCGTCACCATGATGCGCACGTCGCGCCCGGGCGGCGTGCGGCCCAGCAGCGCCACCGCATGCCGCTGCAGCGCCTGGGTGCTGGCGCGGCTGCCGACCGGCTCGTCCGGGTCGCGCGGCGTCCAGTCGCGGCCGTTCAGCCGGTGCAGCAGACCGAGCACCTTGTCGATCGAGGCCAGCACATGCGGCTCGGCGCGGCCCAGGGAGGACAGCCCGAGCCGGGAAAGCTCGAGCTGCAGCGGTCTCAGGTCACCGGAGCGCAGCGCCAGGTAGTGCAGCAGGTTGCGCGCGCCCGCCTGGTGGGCCGGGTCGATGGCCGCCAGCCGGTCGGCATGGCGGTCGGCCAGCGCGGTCATCTGGCGCCGCAGCGCCCACAGCCGCTCGATCAGCGGCTCGCAGACCGCCGGATCCCAGCCGGGATCGATCGCGGGAGAGACCGAGGTCGCAGGGAGGTGTGGCGCCGTCATGATGTGCCGCTCGCGTCAAATGCCCCCAGTCTGCGCGGGGGCGATGTCAGCGGCATGACGGGCGGCGCGCTCAGTCCTTGAAGCCGTCCGGATTGGTCGACTGCCAGCGCCAGCTGTCCTCGCACATGCGGTCGATGCCGAACTGCGCCTTCCAGCCCAGGATCTGCTCGGCCGCGGCCGGGTCGGCGTAGCAGGAGGCGACGTCGCCGGGGCGGCGGTCGACGATGCGGTAGGGCACCGGGCGGCCGCTGGCCTTCTCGAAGGCCCGGACCACGTCGATGACGCTGTAGCCCTGGCCGGTGCCGAGGTTGACGGTGACCGAGCTTCGGGCCTCGAGCAGGTGGCGCAGCGCCGCCACATGGCCCTGCGCCAGGTCGCAGACATGGATGTAGTCGCGCACGCCGGTGCCGTCGGGCGTGTCGTAGTCGCCGCCGAAGACCTGCAGGAACTCGCGCTTGCCCACCGCGACCTGGGTGACGTAGGGCATCAGGTTGTTCGGGATGCCGCGCGGGTCCTCGCCGAGGGTGCCGCTGGCGTGCGCGCCCACCGGGTTGAAGTAGCGCAGGTAGGCGATCGCCCAGCCCGGGGTGCAGCGCTCGAGCTCGCGCAGCATCTGCTCGCCCAGCAGCTTGGTCATGCCGTAGGGGTTGGTGCTGGACAGCGCGCAGTCCTCGGTGATGGGCAGGCGCTCGGGCTGGCCGTAGACGGTGGCCGAGGAGCTGAAGACCAGCGTCTTCACGCCCTGGCGCTCCATCGCGGTGGCCACGCTGACCAGACCGCCGAGGTTGTTGCGGAAGTACTCGAGCGGCTTGGCCACCGATTCGCCCACCGACTTATGCGCGGCGAAGTGCACGACGCCCTGCACGCCGTGGCGGGCGATGATGTCGGCCATGCGGTCGGTGTCGTTGACATCGGCCTCCTCGAAGACCGGCTTCTCGCCCAGCAGGGCTTCCAGGCGCTGCAGCACGACGGGCGAGCTGTTGGCGAAGTTGTCGACGCCCAGGACACGGAAGCCCGCCTCCTTCAGCGCGATCCAGGTGTGGGAGGCGATGTAGCCGGTGGCTCCGGTCAGCAGGATGGTCGTCATGGGATGTGTTCAGATCGCAGTGGCGTTGGCGTCGGTCTCCTCCCGTGCCGCTCGCCAGCCCGGTCCCGACAGCGCCGATTGTGGCAAACCCGCATGGCGGGGTGATGATTTTCCTGAGCCCGGTTCGACGCGTCGGCCCTGATCTTGCCGGTCTGGCGAGAAAAACCACCATGCCAGGCGTGTACCTGTCCCCGAGAGTCCCGGCCGCGGGCGATCTGCGGGCCCCGCCTACAATCGCCGCCATGTTGCAAGCCCTGCTCGAACCCCTCGGTCGCGAGGCCCTCGGCCGCGTCACGCTGCTGCTCAACCATGTGCTGGCCGCCGAGCCGGAGGCCACCCGCCGCCTGCTCGGCCATGTCGGCCGCTCGATCGGCGTGCAGTGGCGCCAGTGGCCGGCGCTGCTGCCGGCGCCGCCGCGTGCGGTCTGGCGCGTGACCCCGGCCGGCCTGCTCGAGCTGGACGAGGACCTGCTGCTGGTGCCGGTCGGCGTCGGCGAGGAAGAGACGCTGGTGGTCACGCTCGACGGCAGCGAGATGCTGCGCTGGGGCCTGGCCGGCATGGCAGGGCGCCCGCCGATGGACATTCGCGGCGACGCCGCCTTCGCCGCCGAGGTCGCCTGGCTGGCCGAGAACCTGCGCTGGGACATCGAGGACGATCTGGCCCGCGTGATCGGCGACGGCCCGGCGCGCCTGCTCGGCCGCCTGGGCGGCGGGCTGGCGCAGACCGTCGGCGCCTTCGTGCAGCGCGTGCGCCGCCCGGCCTGATCCGGCCTCTGCCGCATCCATCATGAGGAACTGGCCCCGGCTCGCGCTGATCGCGTGGGTGATGCTGCGTCACGGCATGGACCAGCTGGTGCTGACGCAGTTCAGCCACCCGCTGCTGCGCGCGCTGGCGCGTGTGCTGTCGATCGGCCGGCGGCTCGATGCGCCGCGCGGCGTGCGCCTGCGCCTGGCCTTCGAGCGGCTCGGTCCGATCTTCGTCAAGTTCGGCCAGGTGCTGTCCACCCGGCGCGACCTGATGCCGCCCGACATCGCCGACGAGCTGGCCCGGCTGCAGGACCGCGTGCCGCCGTTCTCCAGCGCGCTGGCGCGCCAGCTGATCGAGAAGTCGCTCGGCCGGCCGATCGAGGCGGTGTTTGCGCAGTTCGATGCCGATCCGGTGGCCAGCGCCTCGATCGCGCAGGTGCATTTCGGCGTGCTGCATGACGGCCGCCAGGTGGCGGTCAAGGTGCTGCGTCCCGGCGTGCTCGAGGTGATCGACGCCGACCTGGGGCTGCTGCGCACCGGTGCGCGCTGGCTCGAGCGCCTGTCGGCCGACGGCCGGCGCCTGCGCCCGCGCGAGGTCGTCGCCGAGTTCGACAAGTACCTGCACGACGAGCTGGATCTGGGCCGCGAGGCGGCCAACGCCGCGCAGCTGCGCCGCAACATGGACGGCCTGGACCTGCTGATGGTGCCGGAGATGATCTGGGACCTCAGCTCGGCCGAGGTGCTGGTGATGGAGCGCATGTTCGGCGTGCCGATCAGCCAGGTCGAGCGGCTGCGCGAGGCCGGCGTCGACATCCCGAAGCTGGCGCGCGATGGCGTGACCATCTTCTTCACCCAGGTGTTCCGCGACGGCTTCTTCCACGCCGACATGCACCCGGGCAACATCATGGTGTCGCTGGCGCCGGCGACCTTCCAGCGCTACATCGCGCTGGACTTCGGCATCGTCGGCACGCTCGATGCGCGCGACAAGGAATACCTGGCGCAGAACTTCCTCGCCTTCTTCCAGCGCGACTACCGCCGGGTGGCCGAGCTGCACATCGAATCCGGCTGGGTGCCGCCGACCACCCGCGCCGATGAACTGGAAGGCGCGATCCGCGCGGTCTGCGAGCCGCATTTCGACCGGCCGCTGAAGGACATCTCGCTCGGCCAGGTGCTGATGCGGCTGTTCCAGACCTCGCGCCGTTTCAATGTCGAGATCCAGCCGCAGCTGGTGCTGCTGCAGAAGACGCTGCTGAACGTCGAGGGCCTGGGCCGCCAGCTCGACCCCGAGCTCGACCTGTGGAGCACCGCCAAGCCCTTCCTCGAGCGCTGGATGAACGAGCAGATCGGCTGGCGCGCGCTGGCCCATCAGCTGCGCCAGGAGGCGCCGCGCTATGCGCAGTACCTGCCGGCGCTGCCGCGGCTGCTGCATGATGCGCTCAAGGCGCAGGCGGGTGCGGCCTCGGGCAGCGGCGACGCGGCCGCCAGCCGCGAGCTGCTGCAGGCCCTGCTGGCCGAGCAGCGCCGCACCAACCGGATGCTGCAGACCGCGGGCTGGCTGTTCACCGGCTTCCTGCTGGGCGCGGTTTCCGCCGCGCTTCTGGTGCGCTGGATGATGCTCTGAAGACGTGCCTGAAGACGCGCCGCAAGACCGGGCACGCGACCTGCTTGTCTGCGCTCTATAATTCCTGTTTCGAATCAAGGGTTTAGCGATGCCGATCTACGCCTATCGTTGTTCCTCCTGCGGGCATGCGAAAGACGTGCTGCAGAAGATGTCCGATCCGGTGCTCACCACCTGCCCGGCCTGCGGGGCCGAGAGCTTTGCCAAGCAGGTGACCGCGGCCGGTTTCCAGCTCAAGGGTTCGGGCTGGTACGTGACCGATTTCCGCGGTGGCTCCGGCGCCGCCACCGGCGCGACCGGGGGCGCGACGGCCGCAGCCGCCGCGGCGGCCGCACCTGCCGCCGCCGCCGACAGCGGGGCATCGACCTCGTCGGCCGACAGCGGCTCCAGCGCGTCCTCGGCGTCGTCGACGCCCTGCGGCGGCTCCTGTGCCTGCCACTGAACACGGACCGAACGGATCGTCGTGAAGAAATACATCATCGCCGGCCTGCTGGTCTGGCTGCCGCTGGCCATCACCATCTGGGTCCTGCTGTGGATCCTGGGTCTGATGGACAGCGTGTTCCAGACCCTGCTGGGCGCCGCCACCGCGGTGCTGCCGGCCAGCGCGCATGCCCTGCTGGACCGGCTCTCGGCGGTTCCCGGGCTGGGCGTGCTGACGCTGCTGACGATGATGCTGCTGACCGGCGTGTTCGTCGCCAACATCGTCGGCCAGTGGTGGCTGCGGCAATGGGACCGCGTCCTGTCGAACATTCCGATCGTCAAGTCGATCTACACCTCGGTCAAGCAGGTCTCCGACACGCTGTTCTCCAGCAGCGGCCAGGCCTTCCGCGAGGCGGTGCTGGTCGAGTATCCGCGCCGCGACAGCTGGACCATCGCCTTCGTGACCGGGCGGCCCTCGGGCGAGGTCGCCTCCCGGCTGGGCGAGGCGGCCGGCCCGCAGCACGAGTTCGTCAGTCTCTATGTGCCGACCACACCGAACCCGACATCGGGCTTCTTCCTGATGGCGCCGCGCGCCGACGTGCGTCCGCTGGGCATGAGCGTCGACGAGGCGCTCAAATACATCATCTCGATGGGGGTTGTCGCCCCGCCGAGCACTCCCCACTGAGTCCAGAGCTCACAAGGCTCCAGAAAGTCACCACCATGCGCACCTGCTACGCAGGCCAGGTCAGCGAAGCACTGACCGGCCAGACCGTCACCCTCATGGGCTGGGCCCACCGTCGTCGCGATCACGGCGGCGTGATCTTCGTCGACCTGCGTGACCGCGAAGGTCTGGTGCAGGTGGTCTGCGATCCGGACCGCCCGGAGATGTTCAAGACCGCCGAGGGCGTGCGCAACGAGTTCTGCCTGAAGATCACCGGCCTGGTGCGCGCGCGCCCGGCCGGCACCGAGAACGCCAACCTGGTCAGCGGCAAGGTCGAGGTGCTGTGCCACACGCTCGAGGTGCTGAACCCGTCGGTGACGCCGCCGTTCCAGCTCGACGACGACAACCTGTCGGAGACCACGCGCCTGACGCACCGCGTGCTGGACCTGCGCCGCCCGGCGATGCAGAAGAACCTGATGCTGCGCTACAAGGTGGCGATGGAGGTGCGCAAGTTCCTCGACGAGAACGGCTTCATCGACGTCGAGACGCCGATGCTGACCAAGTCGACCCCGGAAGGCGCGCGCGACTACCTGGTGCCCAGCCGCGTGCACGACGGCCACTTCTTCGCGCTGCCGCAGTCGCCGCAGCTGTTCAAGCAGCTGCTGATGGTGGCCGGCTTCGACCGCTACTACCAGATCACCAAGTGCTTCCGTGACGAGGATCTGCGCGCCGACCGCCAGCCCGAGTTCACGCAGATCGACATCGAGACCTCGTTCCTGGGCGAAGAGGAAATCCGCTCGATGTTCGAGGGCATGATCCGCCATGTCTTCCGCAAGACGATGAACGTCGAGCTGGGCGACTACCCCGTCATGCCCTACAGCGAGGCGATGTTCCGCTTCGGCTCGGACAAGCCGGACCTGCGCGTCAAGCTCGAGTTCACCGAGCTGACCGACGTGATGGGCACGGTCGACTTCAAGGTCTTCTCGACCCCGGCCACCACCAAGGGCGGCCGCGTGGTCGCGCTGCGCGTGCCGGGCGGCGGCGCGATGAGCCGCGGCGAGATCGACGGCTACACCGAGTTCGTCAAGATCTACGGCGCCAAGGGCCTGGCCTGGATCAAGGTCAACGACATCACCAAGGGCCGCGAGGGCCTGCAGTCGCCGATCGTCAAGAACCTGCACGACCAGGCGCTCAGCGACATCCTGAGCCGCACCGGCGCGCAGAGCGGCGACCTGCTGTTCTTCGGCGCCGACAAGGCCAAGGTGGTCAACGACGCCATCGGCGCGCTGCGCCTGAAGATCGGCCACAGCGAGTTCGGCAAGAAGAGCGGCCTGTTCGAGGACCGCTGGGCGCCGCTGTGGGTGGTCGACTTCCCCATGTTCGAGTTCGACGAGGACGAGAACCGCTGGAACGCCTGCCACCACCCGTTCACCAGCCCGAAGGACGGCCACGAGGACCTGATGGACACCGATCCGGGCGCCTGCGTGGCCAAGGCCTACGACATGGTCCTGAACGGCTGGGAGCTGGGCGGCGGCTCGGTGCGCATCCACCGCGCCGAGGTGCAGGCCAAGGTGTTCTCGGCGCTGAACATCAGCGCGGAAGACCAGCGCATCAAGTTCGGCTTCCTGCTGGACGCGCTGCAGTACGGCGCGCCGCCGCACGGCGGCCTGGCCTTCGGCCTGGACCGCCTGATCACGCTGATGACCAAGGCCGAATCGATCCGCGACGTCATCGCCTTCCCGAAGACCCAGCGCGCGCAGTGCCTGCTGACCGGCGCGCCGTCGATGGTCGACGAGAAACAGCTGCGCGAGCTGCACATCCGTCTGCGCAACGCGCAGGCGGCGCAGGCTCAGCAGGGCTGAGCGGCGAGGGGCTGCTTCGGCGGCCTGATGACCCGGATCCTGGAATGCGGCTGCGGCCGCATTTTTCATGGTGCGATCAATGACAACGAACTGGAGCTTTGGTCAGCGCGCAGGTCTGTTCGATCTGCCTTCTCGCCCCATCTGCACGCTGCACGGTGATGAGTTTGGCCGCGACCTGTCACGCAAGGCACTGGCGAAGGCGGCAGATCACAAGCTGCGTGGGCTGCAGCAGTCGGCAGGGCTGTTCAATGCCGACACAGGCTGGGTGCTGCGGATCAACAAGAACGGCCGATCGAAGATGGGCGACAACCCGCAGCTCACGCCGGTCGAGTCACGGGCGATTGCCGGCATCGAGAGGCTGGTGGAGCAAGCCGTGCTGGCGGAAACCCATGGGGATGTCGAGCATCGCAATCCGCAGGTGCTGGCCATCCATCGGCTGTACGCAGCCCTCGAGATCCGAGGTGCGCTCTACAGGATCAAGTGGACGGTCAAGTCGTTTGCGGCTGTTGTCGGTCAGGGCGAGACCCTGCATGCACTTCAGGCCGTCGAAATAGAAAACGCCCCGCTGGGAACCTTGCCTGCGCATGAAGCACCAACGGTGCCAAAGCCGCAAGCTCAACCAACCACGGGGCGAGCCATCAGTGTAAGAGACCTGCTGATCGGTGCGCAACGGCATGATGGGAGCCCCTTCGGCTGATGCTTGCTGTCCTGCCGTCAGGTTTGATGCTTCGCAAGGCAGGCATGTCCTGAGCCCGGCACGCTGGGCGCATGTCTTCTCCCCCGCTCGCCCTGCGCTGGCTCGCCGCCAGCCGTCCCGGATTCCTGGTCGTCACGCTGGTGGCCACGCTGGTGGGCATCGGCTCGGCGCTGGCCTGCGGGGTGGCGCCGCGCTGGCCCGAGGCGCTGGCGACCGTCGTGCTGGCGCTGCTGACGCATGCCGCGGTCAATCTGCACAACGACTGGGGCGACGCGCTGATCGGCTCGGACGCGGTCAACACCGACCGCATCGGCCCGTTCACCGGCGGCTCGCGCGTGGTGCAGGACGGCGTGTTCACGCCGGGGCAGCTCAAGACCGCGGTGCAGATGCTGGCCATGGTGGTGACGGGCGGCGGGCTGCTGCTGGCGGCCCGCTCCGGTCCGGGGCTGCTGCTCATCGGTCTGGCCGGGCTGCTGCTGGGCTGGGCCTACTCGCAGCCGCGGCTGGCGCTGATGGTGCGCGGCTGGGGCGAGCTGGCGGTGGCCGCGGGCTGGTGGCTGGTGGTGGTCGGTGCCGACTTCGTGCAGCGGCGCGCCTTCGGCGCGATCGCGATGATCGCCGGCGTCAGTCCGGCGCTGCTGATCGCGGCGGTGCTGTGGATCGCCGAGTTTCCCGATGCGCGGGCCGATGCAGCGGTCGGCAAGCGCACGCTGGTCGTGCGTCTGGGCCCGGTCGCCGCGGCCTGGGGTTTTCTGCTGCTGATGCTGGCCGCGCACGGCTGGCTGCTGTTCTGGTGGTGGCGGCTGTGGCTGCCGGGCACGGCGGTGCAGGCGCTGCTGTCGCTGGCGCCGGGGCTGGCGGCGGCCGTGCTGCTGCTGCGCCATGCACGCGAGCCCGCGCGGCTGCGCCCGGCGATCGTGCTGACGCTGGTCTGCGCGATCGCGCATGGCCTGCTGCTGGCGGGCGCCTTCCTGCAGGTGCTGATGCTGCGGTGATGCCGCCGATGCCGAAACCGGTACGAAGCCGTGCCACTGGCTTGCCGCTATGCTTGTCCGCATGACGACGATGACCCAGGCGACGGCGCAGGCGCAGCCCCGGCCGCCGAAGATTCCCGAATCGGTGCTGGTCGTGATCCACACGCCCGCCCTCGACGTGCTGCTGATCGAGCGGGCCGATCGCCCCGGCTTCTGGCAGAGCGTCACCGGCTCGAAGGACTTTCTCGAGGAGCCGCCGCACGAGACGGCCGCGCGCGAGGTCCGCGAGGAGACCGGCATCCTGCTGGGCGCGCCCGGCGTGCCGGTCGAGGCGCTGCACGACTGGGATCTGCGCAATGTCTACGAGATCTATCCGGTCTGGCGCCACCGCTACGCGCCGGGCGTGACGCACAACACCGAGCATGTCTTCGGCCTGACGGTGCCGGCGGGCACGCCGGTGCAGCTCGCGCCGCGCGAGCATCTGGCCCATGTCTGGCTGCCCTGGCGCGAGGCGGCCGACCGCTGCTTCTCGCCAAGCAATGCCGAGGCCATCCTGCAGCTGCCGCAGCGGCTCGGGAGGATGCGGTGATGACCCGATCGCTGTCAGGCGGATCGTGGCGTCAGTCGGTGCTGCCCGAGCGCACCGGCACGCTGCGGGTGGCCACCTACAACATCCACAAGGGCGTGCGCGGCATGGGGCCGGGGCGCCGGCTGGAGATCCACAACCTCGGCGCCGGCGTGGCTGCGCTGGATGCGGACCTGGTCTTCCTGCAGGAAGTGCGGCTGTTCCATCATGGCGATGCGCGCCGCTTCGACCACACCTGGTTCGGCTGGCCGGAGCAGGGGCAGGCCGAGTTTCTCGCGCCGGAGGGCTATGAGGCCGCCTACCGCACCAATGCGGTCACCCGCGACGGCGAGCATGGCAATGCGCTGCTGTCGCGCTGGCCGGTGGGCGATGTCGAGCATGCCGATGTGTCCGACCACCGCTTCGAGCAGCGCGGCCTGCTGCATGTGCGGGTGCGCTGGCAGGGAACCGAGCTGCATGCGATCGTCGCGCATTTCGGCCTGATCCATGCCAGCCGGGTGCGCCAGGCGCAGCGCCTCGGCCAGTATGTGAACGAGCGCATTCCGGCCGGCGCGCCGGTCATCGTCGCCGGCGACTTCAACGACTGGGGCGAACGGCTCGATCCGCTGTTCGGCCAGGCCGGCCTGGCGCGATCCTGTCCGCCGCAGGGCTCGGTGCGGGCGATGCGCACCTTCCCGTCGCGCATGCCGCTGTTCTCGCTCGACCGGGTCTACACCCGCGGGCTGCACTGCCGCACCGTCACGGTGCCGCGCGGGCCGGCCTGGGTGCGCATGTCCGACCACCTGCCGCTGCTGGTCGAGCTGGAGCCGGCCTGACGATGGGCCTGTCGGAGGCGCTGTCCTGGTATCTGGTGCCCCGGCCGCTGTTCCGTGGCGGCCACCAGGTCGAGCTGCTGCGGGGCGGCGACCAGCTCTTTCCCGCGATGATCCGCGCGATCGAGCGCGCACGCCACGAGGTCTGGCTGGCCACCTACATCGTTCACGACGACGAGGCCACGCGTGCGGTCGAGCGGGCGCTGGCGCAGGCGGCGCGGCGCGGCGTGCGGGTGCGCCTGGTGATCGACGGTTTCGGTTCGCATGACAGCCTGGACCTGATCGAGCCGCGCCTGCGCGCGGCCGGCGTCGCGGTGGCGGTGTTCCGGCCGCTGTCGCGCTGGACGCACTGGCTGCAGCCCGGACAGCTGCGCCGGCTGCACATGAAGCTGTGCGTGGTCGACGGCGAGACCGGCTTCGTCGGCGGCATCAATCTGATCGACGATCGCATCGATCTGCACCACGGTCGCACCGAGCTGCCGCGGCTGGACTTCGCGGTGCAGCTGCGCGGCCCGCTGGCCGAGGCGATGGCGCATGCGACCCGGGCGATGTGGTCGCGGGCCTGGTTCGGCCGGGACTGGCAGCAGGAGCTGCGCTCGCTGCTGCTGGCCGGTCATCCAGTGCGCCGGGCGCGGGCGCTGATCCGGCAGATGCGGCTGACGCGGCGCAGCCCGCACCTGCCGCCGCTGCTCGAGCAGACGCTCGCGCCGGTACAGGCCGCCTTCGTGGTGCGCGACAACATCCGCCAGCGCCGCACCATCGAGCGTGCCTACATCGACGCGATCCGCCAGGCGCGCGAGCGCATCTGGCTGATCTCGCCCTATTTCTACCCCGGGCAGGAGTTCCGGCGTGCGCTGTGCCGGGCCGCGCGCCGCGGTGTGCAGGTGCGGCTGCTGATGCAGGGCAAGCCGGACTACCGCATCGCCGCGATGGCCGCACGGGTGCTCTATGACGAGCTGATGGCCTGCGGCGTCGAGATCCACGAGTACACGCCGGCCTTCCTGCATGCCAAGGTGATGCTGGTCGACGAGCACTGGGCCACCGTCGGCTCGTCCAACATCGATCCGATCTCGCTGCTGCTCAATCTCGAGGCCAATCTGATCGTGCGCGATGCGGATTTCGGCGCCGATCTGGCGCGCGAGATCAGCCGCGCGATCGCGGTGTCGGAGCCGGTCACGCCGCAGCGGCTGCGCTCCGGGCGCTGGCTGGTGATGGGGCAGCGCGCGCTGGTGGCCTGGATCGCGCATGTCTATCTGCGCGTGGCCGGGGTGACCGGCCGCTACTGAGAAGGCGGCCGCCGTTTCAGCGGCTGGCCTTCATCTGCTGCAGCGCGGCGATGCGCTCCTCGATCGGCGGGTGGCTGGAGAACAGCGCCATGAAGCCGCTCGGCCGGCCGGAAATGCCCATCGCCGCCAGGCTTTTGGGCATCTCGCCCGGATCAAGGCCGCCCAGGCGGGCCAGCGCATGCATCATCGGGCGGCGGTCGCCCATCAGGCTGGCCGCGCCGGCGTCGGCGCGGAACTCGCGCTGGCGCGAGAACCAGGCCACGATCATCGAGGCCAGCACGCCCAGCACCAGATCCATCACGATCGTGGTGGCGATGTAGCCGATGCCGGGCGCGTCCTTGTCGTTCTTCAGGATCAGCCGGTCGACCACATAGCCGACGATGCGCGAGATGAAGACCACGAAGGTGTTGACCACGCCCTGGATCAGCGTCAGCGTCACCATGTCGCCGTTGGCGACATGCGCGACCTCGTGGCCGATGACCGCCTCGACCTCCTCGCGGGTCATGCTCTGCAGCAGCCCGGTGGAGACCGCCACCAGCGACGAGTCGCGGAAGGCGCCGGTGGCGAAGGCGTTGGGCTCGCCGTCGTAGATCGCGACCTCGGGCATGCCGATGCCGGCCTTCTGCGCGAAGCGGGCCACCGTGCCGACGATCCAGCGGTGCATCGGATCGTTCGAGTCGTTGATGACCTGCGCGCCGGTGCTCCACTTCGCCATCGGCTTGCTCATCAGCAGCGAGACGATCGCGCCGGTGAAGCCCATGAACAGCGAGAACACCAGCAGCACGCCGACATTCAGCCCCTGCGCGTCGAGATAGCGGTTGATGCCCAGCACGCTCGAGGCGATGCCCAGCACCAGCATCACGGCCAGGTTGGTGAGCAGGAACAGGAAGATGCGTTTCACTCGGGACTCCTCACGTTCTGAAACACCATCTGCGGACGCAGCCCCGGTCTGTCAAGAGGCAAGGGGCAAGAAACAAGAAGCAGGAGGCGGCTCGGACGCTTCTCAGTCCGCCAGGCGCCAGTTCAGCGTCTCGCCGCCGCCCATCGGCTTGAGTTCGGCGTCGCCGTAGGGCAGGGTCTCGGGCAGCTGCCAGGGCTCGCGCCTGAGCGTGATCGTTCCGGTGTTGACCGGCAGGCCGTAGAAGGCCGGGCCGTGCAGGCTGGCGAAGCCTTCCAGGCGGTCGAGCGCGCCGGCGCGCTCGAAGGCCTCGGCATAGAGCTCGATCGCCGACAGCGCGGTGTAGCAGCCGGCGCAGGCCGAGGCGTGCTCCTTCAGGTGCGCCGCGTGCGGCGCGCTGTCGGTGCCGAGGAAGAACTTCGGGCTGCCCGAGGTGGCCGAGGCCACCAGCGCGCGGCGGTGTTCCTCACGCTTGAGCACCGGCAGGCAGTAGTAGTGCGGGCGCAGGCCGCCGGTGAAGATGGCGTTGCGGTTGTAGAGCAGATGGTGCGCGGTGATCGTGGCGGCCATGTTCGGGCCGGCCTCGGCGACATACTGCGCCGCGTCGCGGGTGGTGATGTGCTCGAAGACGATCTTCAGCTCAGGGAAGGCATCGCGCAGCGGCTCCATCACCTGCTCGATGAAGCGGGCCTCGCGGTCGAAGACATCGACGGACGGATCGGTCACCTCGCCGTGGATCAGCAGCAGCAGGCCTTCCCGCTGCATCATCTCCAGCGTCGCGTGGGTCTTGCGGATATCGGTGACGCCCGCGTCGCTGTTGGTGGTGGCGCCGGCCGGGTAGAGCTTGAGCGCGACCACGCCGGCCTCGCGGGCCCGGCGGATCTCGTCGGGCGGCGTGTTGTCGGTCAGGTAGAGCGTCATCAGCGGCTCGAAGTCGACGCCTGCGGGCACGCAGGCGCGAATGCGGTCGCGGTAGGCCACCGCCTGCGCGGCGGTGGTCACCGGCGGCTTCAGATTGGGCATGATGATCGCGCGGCCGAACTGGCGCGCGGTGTGCGGCACGACCGCGGCCATCGCGGCGCCGTCGCGCACATGCAGATGCCAGTCGTCGGGGCGGGTCAGCGTCAGCGACGCAGCGGCGGTCGGGGGGAGGGCGGTCGTGTTCATCACCCCGGATTCTGGCCCAAGGCGGCCGCACGCGTGCCCGACGGGAGTCGGGATTGAAGGGCTATCGCCGGGCGCTGTTCCGGGCGCTGTTCAGCCGCTGGGCGTGGTCTGGCGGCGCTGCAGATCCAGCTTCAGGAAGTCCCACAGCGCCTGGGCGGCGGGCTTGTTGTGGCGCGACACCTCCGGGCGCTCACGGTACAGCCGCACCTCGATGGTGACCTCGAAGGCCTGCTGCGCCTGGCGCGGACCGGCCGGCACCAGACGGCGCACGCTGACCTCCTTGCGCACCGAGCTGGCCGGCAGGAAGGCCAGGCCGTGGCCCTCGAGCGCCATCGCCTTCAGGCCCTCGGCCATGTCGGTCTCGTAGATCGGCTCGAGGTAGAGCGCGTCGCTGGACTGCTTCAGCAGCAGGTCGACCATGCGGCCCAGGTAGGCGCCGGAGGCATAGCCGAGATAGGGCACGCGGTCGTTCTGGCGGCCGGGCAGCCGGAACAGCGGCTCGCCGTCGCTGCCGGCGCGGGCGTAGGGCGCCAGCGTCTCGGTGCCCAGACTCAGGTGCTCGTAGCGCTGCGGGTTGAGCTGCAGCGGCTGCGAGGCATGGTGATAGGCCAGCAGCAGGTCGCAGGACCCTTCTGTGAGCTGCATCACCGCGTCATGCACGTTCATGCCGACCAGCCGGCTCTTGAACGCGCCGAAGCGCTGGCGCAGCTCCATCACCCAGTGCGGGAAGAAGGTGAAGGCCAGCGAGTGCGGCACCGCGAACTCGATCATGTCCTGGCTGGAGGTCTGGTGGCCGCGCATCAGGTTGCGCGCGGCCTGCAGGCTGCCCAGGATCTCCAGCGCCTGCGGCAGCAGCGTCTGGCCTGCCGAGGTGAGCCGGGTCGGATAGGACGAGCGGTCGACCAGGTCGATGCCGGCCCAGGCCTCCAGCGCCTGGATCCGGCGCGAGAACGCCGGCTGGGTCACATGCCGCAGCTGGGCCGAACGCGAGAAGCTGCGCGTCTCGGCCAGGCTGACGAAGTCTTCAAGCCATTTGGTCTCCACCGCGGCAGTGTAGCGGGCTGTCCGACCCCGGGAAATCTTTGACGACTCTCACAACTTCCCCATCAATTCTGGGGGGTGATTGATCTTTTAAATCGACAAGGATTGATTAGCATCGGCTGACCTTCCTTGAATGAAAAAAATGAATCCTCGATCGGGGGGCGGAGATGATGGGCATCTCCGGACCGATGGATGGGTTTCTCGCCCAGGTGAACTCCGCTTTCAGCCGGATCGCCTTCCAAAATGAATGCAACTTCACTGAAAAGACGGGCCGCGGTCGATCTGTCCCGTCATTCCAATCCGCAGCCGTCCCGCCTGCAGGACGACGAGGTGCACTCCCGGCTGCCCGATGAGGCCGATCCGTCGGCGCTGGCGTCGCGCTGCCCGCTGCTGATGCGGCATCCCCTGACCGGGCGCGACGAGCTGGTGAGCATCGGCTACTCGCGCGCCGTGCTGCTGCTGGGCCCGATCGAGCTGGCCCGGCGGGGCGACTGGGCCATGGTGCTGTTCTGCCTGGCGCTGCCGCTGATCGGTCAGATGCTGCTGGCGCCGTCGGCCAATCGGCGCTTTCTGATGCGGCTGCTGCGTCAGGGCTATCGGGCGGTGCGCACCCGCCCCGGCCAGGTCAGCCATGCCGAATGGCTGCTGGGCATGCAGCTGCCGCGCCATGAGTCGCGGCGCGCGTCGGGCGAGGCCAGTCGCTGGCGCTGACACCGGCAGTGCATCAGCCGGCTCTGGCGCCCGGGCCCGGTCAGGCCGCGCCGTCGCTGCCCTGCTGCTGCAGCCGCCACATCCGGGCGTAGACACCGTCCTGCGCCAGCAGCTCGGCGTGCGTGCCCTGCTCGGCGATGTGGCCGTGCTGCAGCACGACGATGCGGTGCGCGTCGACCACGGTGCTGAGCCGGTGCGCGATCACCAGTGCGGTCTTGCCGCGTGCGGCGCTGGCCAGCTCGGCCTGGATCGCACGCTCGTTGGCCGAGTCCAGCGCCGAGGTCGCCTCGTCGAAGATCAGGATCGGCGGATTCTTCAGCAGCGTGCGCGCGATCGCCACCCGCTGCTTCTCTCCGCCGGAGAGCTTCAGGCCGCGCTCGCCCACCGCCGTCTCGTAGCCCCGGGGCTGCGCGGCGATGAAGTCGTGGATGTGCGCGGCGCGGGCGGCGGCCTCGACCTCGGCCGGACTGGCGCCCGGGCGGCCGTAGGCGATGTTGTAGCCGATGGTGTCGTTGAACAGCACCGTGTCCTGCGGCACGATGCCGATGGCGCGGCGCAGGCTGTCCTGCGTGACCTCGCGGATGTCCTGGCCGTCGATGGTGATGCGGCCCTGCGGCAGGTCGTAGAAGCGGTAGAGCAGGCGCGCCAGCGTGCTCTTGCCCGAGCCCGAGGGGCCCACCACCGCCACCGTCTGCCCGCCCGGAATCTCCAGGCAGACGTCATGCAGGATCGGCCGCTCCGGGTGGTAGGCGAAGCCGACATGCTCGAAGCGCACCGTGCCCTGCGCGACCGCCAGCGCCGGCGCTCCCGGCCGGTCGGCGACCTCGCGCTCGCGCTCGAGCAGGCCGAACATGCGGCCCAGGTCGGTCAGGCTCTGCTTGATCTCGCGGTAGAGCACGCCCAGGAAGTTCAGCGGGATGTAGAGCTGGATCAGCAGCGCGTTGACCATCACCAGGTCGCCCAGCGTCAGCTCCCTGGCCACCACGCCGCTGGTGGCGCGCCACAGCATCGCCACCAGGCTGGCGGCGATGACGAACTGCTGGCCGGCGTTGAGCAGCGACAGCGTGCCCTGCGACTTGATCTGCGCGCGGCGGTAGGCGTCCAGGCCCTCGTCGTAGCGGCGCGCCTCGAAGGCCTCGTTGTTGAAGTACTTGACCGTCTCGTAGTTCAGCAGCGCATCGACCGCACGGGCGTTGGCCTTCGAGTCCAGCTCGTTCATCTCGCGGCGGAAGCGCGTGCGCCACTCGGTCACGCCGATGGTGAAGGCGCCGTACACCAGCAGCGCCGCCAGCGTGATCCAGACGAAGCCCATGTCGAAGCGCGTGCCCAGCAGCGTCAGCACCAGCCCCAGCTCGACCAGCGTCGGCACGATGGTGTAGAGCGAGTAGCTCACCAGCGACTGCAGCGCGCGGGTGCCGCGCTCGATGTCGCGGCTCATGCCGCCGGTCTGGCGCTCGAGGTGGAAGCGCAGGCTCAGCGCGTGCAGGTGCTCGAAGGCCTCCAGCGCGATGCGCCGTGCCGCGCCATGGGTCGCCTTGGCGAAGACCAGCTCGCGCAGCTCGGTGAAGACGGTGGTCGAGAAGCGCAGGCCCGCGTAGCCCAGCAGCAGCCCCAGCGGCACCACCACCAGCGCACGCGGATCGCCGGCCGGCAGGGCGAGCTGGTCGACCAGCTCCTTCAGCAGCAGCGGCACGCCGACATTGGCCGCCTTCGCCGCGACCAGGAAGATCAGCGCCAGCGCCATGCGTGCGCGGTAGTCCCACAGATAGGGCACCAGCCGGCGCAGCGTGGTCCAGTCGCTGCGGGGCGGGGCGGAGGAGTCGGCGGGAGAGGGGTCGAGGGTGCCGCGGCGCATCGGGGTTCGATCCGGGACAATACCGGCGAGGTGAAATGAATGAGTGTGACTGAAACGAGGACTTCCTGCCCTGACGCCGCCGGCCCGGCCGGTGCGGGCGAGCCGCCCGGCCTGGGCGGCGCCCCCGGCTCGTATCAGCGCGAGCTGGTGCTGCGGGTGATGCCGATGCCGTCGGATGCCAACGGCAATGGCGACATCTTCGGCGGCTGGATCATGGCGCAGGTCGACATTGCCGGTGCGGTGCTGCCGGCGCGCATCGCGCGCGGGCGCATCACCACGGTGGCGGTCAATCAGTTCGTCTTCCGCAATGCGGTCTCGATCGGCGATCTGCTGAGCTTCTACGCCACCGTGACCCGCATCGGCACCACCTCGGTGAGCGTGCAGGTCGAGGTCTACGCCGAGCGCAATCCGGCCGAGCCCCGGGTGGTCAAGGTGACCGAGGCCAGCCTGACCTATGTCGCGATCGACCGCGAGGGCCGGCCCAGGCCGCTGCCTGTGGCGGTGCCTGCGCCGCCCGCACCCCCGGCCAGCGGCGGCTGAGCGCCCGCAAGCGCCGGGCTCGAGGGTCAGTCCGCGACGATCTGCGTCGCCAGCGCCTCGGCCCAGACGCGGTACAGCGCCGGCCCGGGGTGAAAGCCGTCGGCGGCCATCAGGGCTTCCGGCGACTCCCGCCGCAGCGCGACCGGCATCTCGACATGCAGTCGCGCGCCCGAGTCGGCCGCCCAGCGCTGCAGCGCCTGGTCCAGCCGCCGGGACGAGGCGCCCAGCAGGCGGCGCAGCGGCTGGGGCAGGGCGGGAAAGCGCGCCATCGGCGGCACGGCCGACACCACGCTGAGCTGCACGCCGGCCAGCTCGCGCGCGCAGGCCTCGAGCGCGCTCATCTGGCGAATCCAGCGGGCCGGCGAGGTGCCGGCGATCGCGTCGTTGACGCCCAGCGCGGTCACCATCACGTCCGCAGGCGGCAGCCGCCCCTGAGCGGCCAGCGTGCGCAGTGCCGCGGCGGCCTCGGGCGTGGTCCAGCCGGTCCGGGCGACCAGCTGCCAGGCCACCGGCGCCTGCAGCCGCCGGGCCAGCGCCTGCGCAAGCCGGCCGGCCAGCGCCTCGTCCTGGGTGCTGGCGCCCACGCCGGCCCCGGAGGAATCGCCGACGATCAGCAGCCGCAGCCGGGGCGCCGCATGGCCGGCGTGATCCGATCCGATCAGACCGAGTCGCGCCCCGCTCGCCTCCGGCAGCTTCGGCACCCGGCGCCGCACCTGCCGCCCCTGCCAGAGCAGCAGCGGTGCGAGCAGGATCCGGGCAAGCGCCAGCATCGGCATCGGGTCGGTCGGCCTCAGGCGAAGCGGGAGAAGTCCGGCTGGCGCTTCTGGAAGAAGGCCTGGAAGGCCTCCTGCGCCTCCGGGCTGCGCAGCCGGGCGGCGAACAGCTCGGCCTCGGTGGCGATGACCGCGCGCAGCTGCTCGCGCTGCGGCGCGCGCATCAGGCGCTTGCTCTCGCGCACCGCGCCCGGCGGCAGCTGGTTGAAGCGCTCGGCCACGCGCCGGGCCTGGTTGACCACCTCGCTGGCGGGCAGCACCGCGTTGGCCAGGCCCAGCTCGGCGGCCTCCGAGCCGGTGAAGGGGTCACCGAGCAGCAGCTTCTCGGCCGCGCGCATCGGGCCCAGGCGCTGCGGCACCAGCAGGCTGGCGCCGAACTCCGGCACCAGGCCCAGGCCGACGAAGGGCATCGCCAGCCGCGCCTCGTCGCTGACATAGACGAAGTCGCAGTGCAGCAGCATCGTCATGCCGATGCCGATGGCCGCGCCGGTGACGGCCGCCACCACCGGCTTGTCGCAGTCGAGCAGCGCCTCCATGAAGCGGAAGACCGGCGAGTCCATGCCCTGCGGCGGGCGCTGCATGAAGTCCTCGAGGTCGTTGCCGGAGGTGAAGATGCCGGGCTGGCCGGTGATCAGCACCGCACGCACCGACGGCTCGGCCTGCGCGGCGCGCAACGCCTCGGCCATCGCCTCGTACATCGCCAGCGTCAGCGCGTTCTTCTTCTCGGGGCGTGCAATCTCGATCGTGGCCACGCCGTTCAGCGTCGCGGTGCGAATGGTGGGGATGCTCATCGAAGTCTCCTGGGCAATCGGGAATCTTAAGCTCCCGGGCTGGAAAAGACGCGGCCGCCGCATCCGATCGGTCGGAGGCGGCGGCCAGCAGGGCGCCGGCCGGAGCCAGCGCCAAGGTCAGACGCGCTCGAAGATCCCGGCCGCGCCCTGGCCGGTGCCGACGCACATCGTCAGCATGCCGTACTTGAGCTGGCGGCGATGCAGCGCGTGAATGACGGTGGCCGCACGGATCGCGCCGGTGGCGCCCAGCGGGTGGCCGAGCGCGATCGCGCCGCCCATCGGGTTGACCTTGGCCGCATCGAGCCCGACGGTGTCGATCACCGCCAGCGCCTGCGCCGCGAAGGCCTCGTTCAGCTCGATCCAGTCGATGTCGCCGAGCTGCAGCCCGGCCGACTTCAGCGCCGCCGGAATCGCCGCGATGGGGCCGATGCCCATGATCTCGGGCGGCACGCCGCGGCTGGCGAAGCTGACGAAGCGCGCCAGCGGCTGGAGGTTGTGCTCGCGCACCGCGCGCTCGCTGGCCAGGATCAGGGCGCCTGCGCCGTCGCTGGTCTGCGAGCTGTTGCCGGCGGTCACGCTGCCCTTGGCGGCGAAGACGGGTTTCAGCTTGCCCAGGCCTTCGAGCGAGGTGTCGGGCCGCGCGCCCTCGTCGCGGCTGACCGTGCGGGTGCTGACGCGCACCTCGCCGGTGGCGAGGTCGGGCGTGCGCTCGGTGATCTCGACCGGCGTGGTCTCGGCGTCGAACTCGCCCGCCGCCTGCGCTGCCAGCGCCTTCTGGTGCGAGGCCAGCGCGAAGGCGTCCTGGCGCTCGCGGCTCACCTTCCACTGCTGCGCGACCTTCTCGGCGGTCAGGCCCATGCCGTAGGCGATGCCGACGTTCTCGTCGCGCTCGAAGATCGAGGGGTTGAAGCTCGGGCTGAAGCCGCTCATCGGCACCAGGCTCATGCTCTCGGCGCCGCCGGCGATCATCACGTCGGCCTCGCCGACGCGGATGCGGTCGGCGGCCATCTGGATCGCGCTCAGGCCGGATGCGCAGAAGCGGTTGACGGTGATGCCGCCGACCGTGTTCGGCAGCCCGGCCAGCAGCGCGCCGATGCGCGCCATGTTCAGCCCTTGCGGGCCTTCGGGCATCGCGCAGCCGATGATGGCGTCCTCGATCGCGGCCGGATCGAGCGTCGGCACCTGGGCCAGTGCGCCGCGCAGCGCCGCGACCAGCAGGTCGTCGGGCCGGGTGTGGCGGAAGAAGCCGCGGTGCGACTTGCCGATCGGCGTGCGGGTGGCGGCGACGATGTAGGCGTCCTGCAGTTGCTTGCTCATGTGGGGTTCTCCGTGTCGCCGCGTCAGTTGCGCACCGGCTTGCCGGTCTGCAGCATGCCCATGATGCGTTCCTGGGTCTTGGGGTGTTCGAGCAGCGCGCAGAAGCGCTGGCGCTCCAGCGCCATCAGGTATTCCTCGGTCACGACCGTGCCGGCGTCGACCTCGCCGCCGCAGACCACCTCGGCGATCAGGCCGGCGATGTGGAAGTCATGCGCGCTGATGAAGCCGCCGTCGCGCATCGCCACCAGGCTGGCGCGGATGGTGGCGATGGCGCTGCGCCCGGCCACCGGGATCAGCGACTTCTGCGGCGGGCGGTAGCCGGCGTCGGCCAGCGCCCGGGCCTGCCCGAGCGCGACATGCAGCAGCTCGTCCTTGTGCGCGACGATCACGTCCGCGTCCTGCAGATAGCCGAGCTGGCGCGACTCCAGCGCGCTGGTGCCGACGGTGGCCATCGCCGCCGCCTGGAAGGCGTCCTTCAGGAAGGGCAGCAGATCGGTGCCCGGCGCGGTCGCGGCCTTCTCGGCGGCGCGGCGCGCGATGTACGCCAGCCCGCCGCCGCCCGGGATCAGCCCGACGCCGACCTCGACCAGACCGACATAGCTCTCCATCGCCGCGACCCGGCGCGCGCAGTGCACCGCCAGCTCGCAGCCGCCGCCCAGCGCCAGCCCGCGCATCGCCGCCACCACCGGCACGCTGGCGTAGCGCACCCGCAGCATCAGGTCCTGCAGCTTCTTCTCTTCCGGCGCGATGCCCTTGGCGCCGGCCTTCATGAAGACCGGCATCAGCGCTTCGAGGTTGGCGCCGGCCGAGAACACATCGTCCGGCGACCAGATCACCAGACCCTGGTAGCTCGCCTCGGCCAGTTCCACCGCCTTCAGCAGACCGGCGGTGACGGTCGGGCTGATCAGGTGCAGCTTGCAGTCGATGCTGGCGATCAGCACCTCGCCGTCGAGCGTCCAGACGCGCACTTCCTCGTTGCGGAAGACCTCGGTGCCACTCTTGAGTGCCGGCACCGCGTTCTCGCCGACGACGGTTTCTGGGAAATGCTGGCGCCGGTAGACCGGCAGCGCCGGGCGGGGCAGATACATGCCCTGCGCAGCCGACCACGAGCCCTCCGGCGTGTGCACGCCGCTGCGGCCGTCGAAGACCCAGTCGGGCAGCGGTGCGCTGGAGAGCGCCTTGCCCGCGTCGATGTCCGCCTTCACCCAGCCGGCGACCTGCTGCCAGCCGGCCGCCTGCCACAGCTCGAACGGGCCCTGCTGCATGCCGAAGCCCCAGCGCATCGCCAGATCGACCTCGCGCGCCGAGTCGGCGATCGAGCCCAGATGCACCGCCGCGTAGTGGAAGGCGTTGCGCAGGATCGCCCACAGGAACTGCGCCTGCGGATTCGTCGATTCGCGCAGCAGCTTCAGCCGCTCGGCCGGGGCCTTCTTCAGGATGCGGTCGATGACCGGCTCGGCCTTGGCGCCCGACGCGACGTACTCGCCCTTGACCGGGTCGAGGCGCTGGATGTCGCGGCCGACCTTCTTGTAGAAGCCTGCGCCCGCCTTCTGGCCCAGCGCGCCCTGCGCGATCAGCTTGGCCAGCACCGGCGGCGTGGCGTAGCTGGCGTGGAAGGGGTCGTTGCCGCGGTCCGGGCCGAGCTGGTCCTGCATCGTGCGGATGACATGCGCCATCGTGTCGAGACCCACCACGTCCGCGGTGCGGAAGGTGCCGGAGCTGGCGCGGCCGAGCTTCTTGCCGGTCAGGTCGTCGACCAGGTCGTAGGACAGGCCGAACTGCTCGGCCTCGCGCATCGTCGACAGCATGCCGGCGATGCCGACGCGGTTGGCGATGAAGTTCGGCGTGTCCTTGGCGCGCACCACGCCCTTGCCGAGCGTGGTGGTGGCGAAGGTCTCGAGCTGGTCGAGGGAGCGCGCCTCGGTGGTCGGCGTCGGGATCAGCTCGACCAGCTGCATGTAGCGCGGCGGGTTGAAGAAGTGGATGCCGCAGAAGCGCGGCTTCAGCGCCTCGGGCAGCGGCTCCGACAGCGCGGTGATCGACAGGCCCGAGGTGTTCGACGCCAGGATCGCGTGCGGCGCGATGTGCGGCGCGATCTTCTCGTAGAGCGCGTGCTTCCAGTCCAGGCGCTCGGCGATCGCCTCGATCACCAGGTCGCACTCGGCCAGCAGCGCCAGATCGTCCTCGTAGTTGGCGGCGCGGATGCGCGCGGCCTCGGCGGCGAGACCGAGCGGCGCCGGCTTGAGCTTCTTCAGGTTCTCGATCGCCTTCAGCGCGATGGCGCTCTTCGGGCCGGGCTGGCCGGCGGGCGCGGGCAGGTCGAACAGCACGACCGGCACGCGCACATTGACCAGATGGGCGGCGATCTGCGCGCCCATCACGCCGGCGCCGAGCACGGCGACCTGGCGGACATTGAATCGACTCATGAGTGCTTCCTTGTCTCCGGGGAAATGTCGTCGCAGGGTCCGGGCGTCAGTCGACGCGGACCCAGGTCTGCGTGCGGCCCAGCAGCGGCGCGCCGATGTAGCCGCGCACCTCCAGCCGCCGGCCGCCGTCGACCGGCTTCATGCGGACCTTGTAGGTCTTGCCGTTGTTCGGGTCGAGGATCTCGCCGCCGTCCCACAGTGCCGGGTCGGACGGGCTGGCCTTGACGCCGCGCACGATGCTCAGGCCGACGACCGGCTGGTCCTTGCGCTCGTCGCTGCATTTCTCGCAGCGCGCGTCCTGCTTGGCCGGGTCGAAGATCTTCTCGACCTTGGCCGAGAAGACGCCGCCGGCCTCGGTGATGCGCACCAGCGACTTCTCGGTCTTGCCGTCGTCGTCGATGGTCTTCCACAGGCCGGCGGGCGTGGCCTGGGCCAGCGCGCCCGGCGGCAGACCGAGCGCGGCGCCGGCCAGCGCCAGCGCGATCAGGGAGCGTTGCATCGCGTGGCCTCCGCTTCAGAACAGGGATTCGTCCATCGCCATCAGCGAGGCCGGGCCGGAACGCGCGGTGCGGATCAGCGCGGCGGTCTCGGGCAGCAGCTTGGCGAAGTAGAAGCGCGCGGTGTGCAGCTTGGCGCGGTAGAACGGATCGACCGCATCGCCGTCGGCCTGGATGCGGTCGAGCGCCACCTGCGCCATGCGCGCCCAGAGGTAGGCGAAGACCAGATGGCCGACCACACGCAGATAGTCCACCGCCGCCGCACCCACCTCGTCGGCGTTGCCGAAGGCCTTCATGCCCAGCTCGGTGGTGAGCTTGGTGACCTTGTCGCCCAGGTCGGCCAGCGGGTTGATGAACTCCTGCATGTCCTCGCGCACGCCGGCGTCTTCGGCGAACTCGGCGATCCTGCGGCCGAAGGCCTTGAGCTTCTTGCCGTTGTCGGCCAGCACCTTGCGCCCGAGCAGGTCGAGCGACTGGATGGTGTTGGTGCCCTCGTAGATCATGTTGATGCGCGCGTCGCGCACGTACTGCTCCATGCCCCATTCGCGCACATAGCCGTGGCCGCCGAAGACCTGCATGCAGGCCGAGGTGGCGATCCAGCCGTTGTCGGTGAGGAAGGCCTTGACGATCGGGGTCAGCAGCGCGACCTCGTCGGCGGCCTCGCGGCGCACGTCCGCATCCGGGTGGCTCAGCTCCTTGTCGAGCATCAGTGCGGTATGCACGCACAGCGCGCGGCCGGCCTCGGCGTAGGCGCGTGCGGTCAGCAGCATCTTGCGCACGTCCGGGTGCACGATGATCGGATCGGCCGGCTTGTCCTTCGCCTTCGGGCCGGTCAGCGCGCGCATCTGCAGGCGGTCCTTCGCGTAGTCGACCGCGTTCTGGTAGGCCACCTCGGTCAGGCCGAGCGACTGCATCCCGACGCCCAGGCGCGCGGCGTTCATCATCACGAACATCGCCTGCAGGCCCTTGTGGGGCTCGCCCACCAGCGTGCCGACCGCGTCCTCGAGCACCAGCTGCGCGGTGGCGTTGCTGTGGATGCCCATCTTGTGCTCGAGGCCGGCGCAGAAGATGCCGTTGCGCGCGCCCAGGCTGCCGTCGGCCTCGACATGGAACTTCGGCACGACGAACAGCGAGATGCCCTTCGAGCCGGCCGGCGCGTCCGGCAGCCGCGCCAGCACCAGATGCACGATGTTGGCCGCCATGTCGTGCTCGCCGGCGGAGATGAAGATCTTCGCGCCGTTGATCCTGTAGGTGCCGTCGGCCTGCGGCTCGGCCTTGGTGCGCAGCAGGCCCAGGTCGGTGCCGCAGTGCGGCTCGGTCAGGCACATCGTGCCGGTCCACTCGCCGCTGGTGAGCTTGGGCAGATAGGTGGCCTTCTGCTCGGGCGTGCCGTGCGCGTGCAGCGCCTCGTAGGCGCCATGCGACAGGCCCGGATACATCGTCCAGGCCTGGTTGGCGCTGTTGAGCATCTCGTAGAAGCACTGGTTGACCACATGCGGCAGGCCCTGGCCGCCGTATGCGGGGTCGCAGCTCAGCGAGGGCCAGCCGCCCTCGACATACTTCGCGTAGGCCTCGGGATAGCCTGCGGGCGTGCGCACCTCGCGGGTGGCCTTGTCGTGGGTGCAGCCTTCCTCGTCGCCGCTGCGGTTGAGCGGGAAGACCACCTGCGCGGCGAACTTGCCGCCTTCCTCGAGCACCGCGTTGACGGTGTCGACATCGACCTCGGCATGGGCCGGGATCTCCTTGAAGGTCTCGGTGACCTGGATCAGCTCATGCAGGACGAACTGCATGTCACGCAGCGGAGGGACGTAGCGGGGCATCTGTGTCTCCTTCAGATCGAGAACAGTCGGAATCGGTCGACGGAACAGGGAGGCGCGGCCGGAATATCGGGTGGGGCCGCGCGGGGCTTCAGTCTTCAGCCGCTCGGTGCGGCGCGGTAGTGATCGAGCACGTTCATGAAACCTTGCTCGGCGCGCTGCACCGCGCCGGGCGTGCGCAGAAAGCGCGCGTCGTGATGCAGCGCCAGCACCAGCCCGTGCAGCTCGAACAGCATCTGCCGGGCATCGGTGTCGGCCCGCAGGTGGCCTTCCTCGCGCGCCATCGTGATCGAGCGCACCAGGCCGGTGTGCCAGGTGCGGACCATGTCGGCGAGCGCATCGCGCACCGGGCCGGGGCGGTCGTCGAACTCGACCGCGCCGCTGATGTAGATGCAGCCGGAGTCGATCTCGACGCTGACGCGCTTGAGCCAGCGCCGGTACATCGCCTCCAGCCGCGGCAGGCCGCGCGGCTCGCGCAGCGAGGGGTAGAAGACCTCTTCCTCGAAGCGGGCGTGGTACTCGCGGATCACCGAGATCTGCAGTTCCTCGCGGGAGCCGAAATGCGCGAACACGCCCGACTTGCTCATGCCGGTCGTCTCGGCCAGCAGGCCGATCGACAGGCCCTCGAGCCCCTTCTGCGACGCCAGGTTCAGGGCGGCATCCAGAATGGACGCGCGGGTCTGCTGGCCCTTGTGGGCCGCGCGGGAGCCGCTGCGGGTCGGCCGGTGTTCGAGAGGATGAGGGGTCACGGTGGCGGTAAAACGAACGATCGTTCTATTCTGATCGAAGTCCCGTCCAGGGCAAGTCGGGTGCGCCCTGAAAGTCCTAGAGTTGAAACTCTAGTCGGTGGCCGGCGGTCGCGCATCACGCCCGGGCACGCTGCGACCCGCGCGCCTGACAGCATCTGACTCGTCAAGAGCCCGAGATTGAAGCCGGAGGCCGCTCTGGTCTAAGAGCGGCTAACAAAACCAAACACCCGTCGTGTCAGATCCGAGCGATGCTGAGGGGATGAAACAGCAAGAAATCAGCGC
>NZ_BQWE01000038.1:0-15642 GCF_023706025.1 Sphaerotilus sp. FB-3
GGGTCGATGGTCGTACCGCCCGGTCTCATTTCTCCACCGCTCGTGTCCTCAAGGCTGCTGGGCGGTCACCTTGAAAGGGATGCCTCTGAGGCGCTGCTGATCAGCGCGCGGCGGTGGGCGCGGTCAGGCTGCCTGGCGCCGCGCCGTTCCAGAGCTGGCGCAGCCGCGCCAGTTCCTGGTCGAAGCTGGCGTTGATGCGCCGGTTCTCGGCCAGATGACTCTGCATCGCGTCCTTCTGCGCCTGGGTCGCCACCTGGTTCTGCTCGATCTTCTGCCTGAGCGAGCGCGGCAGCTCGCGGCCCTTGTAGAACTCGGCCTCCTCGCGCAGCTGGCGGCGCTCGCGCTCGAGCTCCTCCATGCGCCTGTCGGTGCTCTGCATGGCCGAGCGCACCGGCTCCAGCGCGGCCTCGCGGGCCTCGTCGTGGCGCTCGATGTCCGGGTAGCGGCTCAGCAGGTTGCGGTCATGGCGGATCGCGTCGCGGCGGGTGCGCTCCTCGAGCTGCTCGCGCCGGCGTCTTTCCTCGGCGGCGGCGCGCTCCTCGGCGGTCATCGACGGCGGCAGGATGCGCCGCACCGAGCCGTCGGCGCCGCGCACCTGCTGCTCGCGGTCCATGCACTCGGCGATCGGGCGATCGGCGGTCAGGCGCTGGCCGCGGGCGTTGACGCAGGAATAGATGTCGGCCTGCGCCGGCAGCGGCAGCCCTGCCGCGCCCAGAGCGGCGGCCAGCAGCAGTCCGGCAGGAACGCGAGCCGCCACGCGGCTCACATCTGCACCCCGTAGCGGTCGCGGTAGGCCTGCACTGCCGGCAGGTTGCCGGCCAGGCGCTCGTCCTGCTGCGCGCGCAGGTAGGCCAGCAGGTCGGCCAGCGTGGCGATCGCCACCACCGACAGGCCCAGGTCGCGCTCGACGAACTGCACCGCCGAGTGCGCGGCATCGACGCCGTTCTCGCTGGCCTTCTCCTGGCGGTCCAGCGCGATGGTCACGCCGCAGGGCGTGGCGCCGGCGGCGCGGATCATCGCGATCGACTCGCGCACCGAGGTGCCCGCCGAGATCACGTCATCGATGATCAGCACCCGGCCCTTGACGGGGGCGCCCACCAGCGTGCCGCCCTCGCCGTGGTCCTTGGCTTCCTTGCGGTTGTAGGCGTAGGGCACGTTGCGGCCCAGGCGCGCCAGCTCGATGGCCACCGCCGCCGCCAGCGTGATGCCCTTGTAGGCCGGGCCGAACAGCATGTCGAACTCCAGCCCCGAGTCGATCAGCCGGCGTGCATAGAATTCGGCCAGGCGGCCCAGCCGGGCGCCATCATCGAACAGGCCGGCGTTGAAGAAATAGGGCGACATCCGCCCCGCCTTGGTCTTGAACTCGCCGAAGCGCAGCACGCCGGCGTCGACTGCAAAAGCCACGAAATCCTGGGCGAGGGCATCGGTGCGGGGGGTGCTTGCGTCTGGGGTCGTCATCTCGGAAGGTCTTTGCACGTGCGTCTGGTCAGCCTCAATCTCAACGGCATCCGCTCAGCGGCCACCAAGGGCCTTCATGCGTGGGTCGAGTCGGTACGCGCCGATTGTATGGGGGTGCAGGAACTCAAGG
Organism: Sphaerotilus sp. FB-3; assembly: GCF_023706025.1. NCBI lineage: Bacteria > Pseudomonadati > Pseudomonadota > Betaproteobacteria > Burkholderiales > Sphaerotilaceae > Sphaerotilus > Sphaerotilus sp. FB-3. Next base: position 1,589 of record NZ_BQWE01000038.1, read on the forward strand.
CACAGGCTCCTGACCTGAGCCCGGCGCTGTCCGTCATCGACGGGATGCAGGGTTTCTTCCATCACGCGCAGAAAAAAGGCTACTCGGGCGTGGGCGTCTACAGTCGTGTCACGCCGAGCGAGGTCATCGTCGGGCTCGGCGACGAGGAGTTCGACGCGGAAGGGCGCTATCTTGAAGCCCGTTACGACTCGCCACATCGGCGGCTGTCCATCATCAGCTGTTACTTCCCGAGCGGCTCGTCCTCGGAGGAGCGCCAGCAGGCGAAATACCGATTCCTGGCCCGCATCGCGCCGCACCTGCGCGCGCTGCGCCAGAGCGGGCGCGAGTTCGTGCTGATGGGCGACGTCAACATCGCGCACCGCGAGGCGGATCTGAAGAACTGGAAGGGCAACCTGAAGAACTCCGGCTTCCTGCCCGAGGAGCGCGCCTGGATGACGACGCTGCTGACGCCGCTCGACGCGGGCGGCGGCGGCCTGGTCGACGTCTACCGCCATCTGCACCCCGACACCACCGACGCCTGCTACACCTGGTGGAGCAACCGCGGCCAGGCCCGCGCGAAGAACGTCGGCTGGCGCATCGACTACCACCTGGCCACGCCCGGCCTGGCCGAGACCGCGCGCGCCGCCTCGATCTACAAGGACAGCTGGTTCAGCGACCACGCGCCGCTGACCATCGACTACGGATACGCGCTGTGAACGCCTTGCTTGACGCGATTGCCGCCATGCCCCGCCCGACCGGGGCGGTGCGGATCTTCCACGGCCGCGGCGGCCTGCATCCGGGCTGCGAGCCCTGGACGCTGGATGCCTGGCCGCCGGTCTGGGTGCTGACCTGCTTCCGCGCGCCCGCCGACGATCCGGCCGAGGACGAGGCCGAGCTGGCCACGATCGGCGCGGCGCTGGCTGCGCGCTGGGCCGAGATCGCGCCGGGCGAGCCGCTGGACTGGGTCTTCCAGCGCCGCCACGAGGGCCGCAGCGAGACCCGCCTGATGGCCGGCGCGGTGCCCGAGCCGCATGTCGTCGAGGAAGACGGCCTGAAGTTCCTCGTCCATGTGCTGCGCGGCCAGAACCACGGCCTGTTCCTGGACATGGCCGAGGGCCGGCGCTGGGTGCGCGAGCAGGCGCGCCGGCAGCCCGGCCTGAAGATGCTCAATCTCTTCGCCTACACCTGCGGCTTCTCGGTGGCGGCGCTGGCCGGCGGGGCGGGCCGGGTGGTCAATCTCGACATGAGCCGTGGCGCGATCTCGATCGGCAAGCAGAACCACCGCCTCAACGCGCTGGATGCGGGCGCCACCTTCCTGCCGCATGACCTCTTCACCACCTGGGGCAAGATCGGCCGCGGCGGCCCCTACGACCTGATCGTGGTCGATCCGCCCAGCTACCAGAAGGGCAGCTTCGTCGCCACCCAGGACTACGCGCGGCTGCTGCGCCGCCTGCCCGATCTGCTGATGCCCGGCGGCCAGGTGCTGCTGTGCCTGAACGCGCCCGAGCTGGGCAGCGCCTTCCTGCACGACGCGATGCGCGAGCACGCGCCCGAGCTGTCCTTCGTGCGCCGCCTGGACAACCCGCCGGTCTTCGCCGATGTCGATCCGGAGCGTGCGCTGAAGGTGCTTGTCTACGTCCTGCCCCGCCCATGAGCCTGCTGAGCATTCACCACGTCGCCATCATCTGCGCCGACTACGCCCGGTCGCGCCGCTTCTATGTCGAGCTGCTGGGCCTGCGGGTGCTGGCCGAGAACTTCCGCGAGGCGCGCCAGTCCTGGAAGCTCGACCTGGCGCTGCCCGACGGCGGGCAGATCGAGCTGTTCTCGTTTCCCGCACCGCCGCCGCGTCCCTCGCGGCCCGAGGCGCAGGGGCTGCGCCATCTGGCCTTCCAGGTCGAGGATGTGGCGGGCTGGAAGGCGCGGCTGGAGGCCGCCGGCATCGCGGTCGAGCCGATCCGCGTCGACGAGTACACCGGCCGGTGCTTCACCTTCTTCGCCGATCCGGACGGCTTGCCGCTGGAGCTGTACGAAAGTGGCGGGAAAGCAGCATGTACGCCGGAGAACCAGGGGAATGGCGCCTGAATGAGCGATCGATGTGCCCATTCGGTCACGACCTCAGCCGTGTGGCCGATGCCGTGCCGGCCGGGCGGGCCTAGTCTGGAAACCAGAGGGCCGGCACAGGGCCGGCCCGGCAGACGACCCCCACCCAGGAGTTCGCCATGAGCCCATCTCGTTCCACGCCGTTCCCGGTTTCCGTCCGTCCTCGGTCTGGCCGCCGCTTTGCCGCCGTGCTGGCGCTGGCGGCCACCGGTCTGCTGCCCCAGGCGCAGGCCGGCGAGGTCTACGCCAATGTCGGCCTGCCCGGCATCGGCCTGGGCTATGCCCATCCGATCGACAGCCGCTTCACGGTGCGCGCCGACTTCATGACGCTGGGCAGCCGCTCGAAGTCGACCACCGAGGAGGGCATTCGCTACGACGGCCGCTACAAGCTGCAGCGTCTGGCGGTACTGGGCGACTGGTTTCCCTTCGGCGGCAGCTTCCGGCTGACCGGCGGCCTGAGCTCGAACCAGTACAAGGTCACGCTGGATGCCACCGGCGAGAACGGTTCGCTCACCATCGGCGATCGCACCTACACCACCACCGCCGCCGACATCGGCGCGCTGGTCGGTCGCGCCAAGGTCGATGCGACGGTGCGCGGTGCGCTGGCCAGCGAGCCGGACATCCAGGCCAACCTCGACAAGGAGCTGGCCGAGCTGCGCGACGGCGTCGGCAAGGTGCGCGCGATTCCGCAGCTGTCGGTGGCGATCGGCTACAGCTTCTGAGCTCAGGCGGTCGCCAGATCGGCCGAGCACTGCGCCAGCCGGGTGACCCGCAGCTTCAGCGGCAGCATCAGCCGCTCGGCCTCGTCGAGCCGGCCTTCGCGGGCCAGATGGCTGATGCGGCGTGACAGCCGCTCCAGCGCCTCGGCCGAGCAGTTGCCGGCCGCACCGGCGATCTGGTGGGCCAGCAGGTCGATGCGGGCGGCATCGCGCTGGAGGAAAGCCCGGTCCAGCTCGTCCAGGCGCGGCAGGGTGTCCTCCACCAGCATCGCGACCAGCTCGCCCATCAGCACCTGATCACCACCCAGGCGCTCCAGCAGTTCATTCGAATCGAGGTCGCGCCAGGCGCGGTTGTCGCCCTCGGCCGGCTCGAGCGCGGGGGTGACCGCTGCGGCCGTGGACTCCGGCACGGCCGACGGAGCGCAGTCCGGCAGCCGCAGGCGCACATGGAAGAGGCTGCCCCGGCCGGGCTCGCTGTCGACCGCGATGCTGCCGCCCATCAGCCGGGCCAGCCGGGCGCAGATCGCCAGACCCAGACCGGTGCCGCCGTGGCGGCGGGTGGCCGGATCGGCCGCCTGGGAGAAGGCCTCGAAGATGCGCTGCTGCTGGGCCGGCGCGATGCCCACGCCGCTGTCCTCGACCGACAGGTGCAGCTCGTGCACGCCCTCGGCCTGGGGCTGGCTGGACAGGCCGACCGCGATGCCGCCCTGCTCGGTGAACTTGATCGCGTTGCCGAGCAGGTTGTCGACGATCTGCGCCAGCCGGGCCGCGTCGCCCAGCAGCCAGGACGGCACGCTGTCGTCGATCGAGAGGGTCAGCGCCAGATCGCGCGCGCGGGCTGCCGGACGGCGCACCTCCACCACCTGCTCGAGAAGCTGCCGAGGCGAGAGCGGCGCGCTGTCGAAGCGCAGGTCGGCCGACTCGATGCGGCTGTAGTCGAGCACGTCGCTGATCACCAGCTCGAGCGCCCGGGCCGACTCGCGCAGTAGCTGCAGGTGTTCGCGCTGCTCTGCGTCCAGAGGGGACGACGCCTGGGCCTGCGCATCCATCAGCAGGTCGCTCATGCCCAGGATGCCGTTGAGCGGGGTGCGGATCTCATGGCTCATGACCGTCAGGAAGCGGGTCTTGGCCTCGGAGGCGGCCTCGGCGCGGCGGGCCTCGGCGGTGCGCTCCTCGACCAGCTGGTTCATCAGCGCCATGGTCTGCTCGACGGTGCAGTCGCGGCTGCGGATCTGGTCGAGCATCGACTGGAAGGCGGCCACGGTGCGGCCGATCTCGTCGCTGCCGGGCTCGGGCAGCCGGGCCTGCTCGATGCGGCCTTCGGCGATCGCGGTGGCTGCAGCGGAGAGTTCGTCCAGCGGCTGGCTGATGCGCTGCGCCAGCGGCCGGGCCAGCCGGCGCAGCAGCAGCCCGGACAGCAGCGCGGCCAGCACCATCGCGCCGCTCTGGGCCAGCAGGCTGCCGAGCAGGTCGTGCTGGTCGATCTGCACCGTCACGCTGCCGACCCGCTCGCGCAGGTGGTCGACCACCGGCACGCTGCGCACCAGCCGGCCGCTGAGCAGCTGGCCTTCGCGGCTCCACAGCCCCGGCGTCGGCGCGCTGCCCCAGGAGGCCAGCGGCGTGGTCTGCCCTGCGGCATAGACCCAGATGCCGCTGATGCGTGGCTGGGATTCCGCGATCGAAAGATGCCGGGAAATGCTCGCCGGGTCACCCGCAGCCAGCGGCTCGGCGATCAGCGCGGCCAGAGCGCGGGTCACGTCGGCGGCTTCCGTCTCGGCGTGATGGAGCGCGAAGCGCCAGCCCACCAGCAGCGTGGCCAGCACCGACAGCAGCAGCGTCAGCGCGGTGCACAGGCCGATGAGCCGGCGCAGCTGCTGGCGCAGCGGCCGGCGCTGCGCGCCCAGGCCGACCTGCCGGATCCATCGCTCGATCATGGCTTCAGACGGCGGTCGGCGCCGGGGTCGTGGCCTGGCCGGGTTCTTCCGGCAAGGTGTCCTGATGGCGATCATGGATCGCGGTGACTTCGTCCCAGGCCGACAGCAGCGCCTCGACGCAGTCCGGGTCGAAATGGCTGCCGGCGTTGTCGACCAGGAAGCTGCGCGCCTGCTCGAGCGGCCAGGCCTTCTTGTAGGGCCGCTTGGAGGTCAGCGCGTCGAAGACATCGGCCACCGCGACGATGCGCCCGACCAGCGGAATCGCCTCGCCGCGCAGGCCCTGCGGATAGCCGCTGCCGTCGAACTTCTCGTGATGGCTGTGCGCGATGACCGCGGCCATGCGCAGCAGCGGCGAGGGACTGTCGCGCAGGATCTGGTAGCCGATGGCGGCGTGCTCGCGCATGATGGCCATCTCCCGGTCGTCGAGCCGGCCGGGTTTGAGCAGGATGTGGTCGGGCGTGCCGACCTTGCCGATGTCGTGCATCGGCGCGGCGCGGTGCAGCATGTCGAGCATCGCCTCGGGCAGACCGAGCTGGCGCGCGATCAGCCGCGAGTACAGCGCCATGCGCACCAGATGCAGGCCGGTCTCGGGGTCGCGGTATTCGGCCGCGCGCGACAGCCGCAGGATGGTGTCGTACTCGCGCTCGGCGATGACGCGGGTGGCGCGCTCGACCTCCTCGGCCAGCGTCGCGGCCCGCTCGGCCAGCGCCTTCTGGCTGCGCCGCAGCGCAAGCATGTTCTTGGCCCGCGCCAGGAACTCGGGCCGGTCGACCGGCTTGGTCAGGAAGTCGCTGGCCCCGCGCGCCAGCGCGTCGTAGCGCACCTGGGCCTCGTGGCTGGCGGTGATCATCAGGATCGGCACGTCGGCCTTGCCCGGATGCAGGCGCAGCTGCTCGATGAAGGACAGGCCGTCGACCACCGGCATCATGTAGTCGAGCAGCAGCAGGTCGAAGTCGTGGGTCAGGCACCACTGCAGCGCCGGCACCGGATCGGTGAAGTCGACGCTGGGCACCTCCGAGAGCTGGCGCGCCAGCGCCTTCAGCAGCGCGACGTTGACCTGGTTGTCATCGACGATGACGATCTGCATGCTTCCTCCGGAGGCGGGCGCGGCGGGACAACAGGCGCCGCCAGCTCCGGGGAAGATCGGCCGCACCGGCGGCCGACTTGAGTCTCAAGACCGGCAGTCCGCCGGGCTCACTGCGGCTGGAAGCCGCTGGCGCGGATGATGCGCGCCCAGGTCGCGCGGTAGGCCTGCTCGCGCGCGGCCAGCTTCGGGCCGTCGCTGAAGCCCACGCTCAGGCCCATCGCGGTCAGACGCGCATGCACCTCGCGCTGCGAGATCACCCCCGCCAGCGCCGCGGCGAAGCGCTCGCGCACCTCCGCGGGCGTGCCCGCCGGCGCGAACACGCCGTAGTAGGGCATGTCCTCGAAGCCCGCCAGGCCGAGCTCGGCGAAGGTCGGCACCTCCGGCATCGCCGCCTGGCGCCGCCCGCCCAGCACCGCGACCACCTTCAGTCGGCCGGCGCGATGGTTCTCGATGAAGTCGGGAATCGAGCCGACGCCGGCGGCGATCTGGCGGCCGAGCAGGTCGGTGATCATCGGCGCACTGCCGCGGTAGGGCGCGGCCACCAGATCCAGGCCGTGCTTGTCGCCGATCACCTTGACCAGGAATTCCGGCACCGAGGCCGGCGCCGGCACGCCGATCGCGCCCTTGCCCTGGCCGGCGCCGCGCACCCAGTCGACATACTCGCGCAGGCTTCTGGCCGGCGTGGCGTCCGACAGCGCCAGCGCGTTGACGAAGTCGGCAAAGCCGGCCACCGGCACGAAGTCCCTGGCCGGATCGAAGCCGGGCTGGCGCGCGACCAGCGGCAGGATCGAGATGGTGTGGTCGTGGCTGATGAAGAAGGTGGTGCCGTCGGGCGCGGCGGCCTTGAGCGCCTGCGCGGCGAGCTGGCCGCCGGCGCCGGGCTTGTTCTCGACGATGACCGGCTGGCCGAGCACCTCGCGCAGCCGCTCGGCCAGCAGCCGGGCGATGGCATCGGTGCCGCCGCCGGCGGGGAAGCCGACCAGCAGCCGGATCGTGCGGCTGTCGGCGCGGGCCGCCGGCAAGGCGGTGGCGGCCAGTGCGGCGGCCCCGGTGGCCAGGACGGCGCGGCGGGAAAGGCGGGCTTGCGGGTCGGTCATGGGGTCGGGATCCTTGGCAAAGGGTGAAAGGACAGGCTGGTCGTCATGGTAGTCCCGTGCCCCGGTCGGGGGTCTGACGCCGCGCACACGCTAAAGTCTCCCGCCATGGACGAGACGAACGCCCGCCAGGTGCTGCTGCTGCGCGCCTTCGAGACCGCCCGCCCCGCGCATCCGCTGTGGGGCGAGGATGACCGCCGCTGGGCCTCGCGCGTCGCGCTCGAGGAGGCGCCCGCCGACGACACGCCCGAGCGCTTCCTGGCGCGCCGTGCCGCGGCGGCGCTGCGCCGCCTCGGGCCGCGCGAATCGCATGTGCGCGACTGGCTGGCGCATCCGCTGTGGCATGGGCGCTGGATGCCGGCCGCGCTCGGTCTGGGTCTGATGCTCGGGCTGGTGGCCGACGCGCTCGGGCCCGCGCACCGCATCAGCCTGCTGGCGCCGCCGGTCTGGGCGCTGGTGCTGTGGAATCTCGGGGCGATCGTGCTGGTGCTGCTGCGCGGGCTGCTGGCGCTGCGGCCCTCGGCCTCGCCGCAGCCGGGCGGCCTGCGCGGCTGGCTGGCCCGGCGCACGCTCGGCCTGCGCAGCCTGCGGCGCACCCGCCGCGATGAACGGCGCCCGCCGCCGGACGCCCCCGATGCGCCCAGCCTGGCCAGCCTGCTCGACACGCTGGCCGTCCAGTGGCTGAGCCTGAGCGCCCCGCTGGCCGGCGCGCGCGCCGCGCTGCTGCTGCATCTGGGCGCGATCGGGGTGGCGCTGGGCGTCATCGCCTCGCTCTATCTGCGCGGGCTGGTGCTCGACTACCGCGTCGGCTGGTCCAGCACTTTCCTGGACACCGGCACGGTGCACCAGGCGCTGTCGCTGCTGCTCGAGCCGGCGGCGCGGCTGTCCGGCCTGAGCCTGCCGGATGCCGCGACGCTGGCGGCGCTGCGCCTCACCGAAGGTGCGCCGGTGCTGCCCGCGCCCGGCGGCATCGACACCGCCGCGCCGTGGATCCATCTGTGGTCGATCACGCTGGTCCTGGCGGTGGTGCTGCCGCGTGCGCTGCTGGCGCTGCTGGCGGCGCTGCAGGCCGGCTGGCTGGCGCGGCGCTTTCCGCTGCCGCTGACCGAGCCCTATTTCCGCGAACTGCTCGGCCAGCAGCGCCGCGAGGCCGCGCGGCCGGTGCTGCTGCCCTATGCGCAGCCGGCCGAGCCGGCCCGGGTCGCTGCGCTGACCGACCTGCTGCGCCGGCAGCTGGGCGAGACGCTGGCGCTGCAGGTCGCGCCGGTGCGCGCCTACGGCAGCGAGGACGAGACGGCGCTGCAGGCTTCGGTGGCGGGATCGCCCTCGCTGCTGCTGCCGCTGTTCGATCTGTCGGCCACGCCCGAGGCGGAAGTCCACGGCCGCTGGCTGCGGGCGCTGATGAATGCCTCGGCGCCAGGCGGGCGGCCGGGGCCGCGCATCGTCATGCTGCTCGAGGACAGCAGCTTCGCGGCCCGCTTCGCCGCCAGCGCGCCCGAGCGGCTGGCGCAGCGGCTGCAGGCCTGGCAGGCGCTGGCCGACAGCCTGGGGCTGGGCTGCGTGCGCCTGCACGAGGGCCGACCGGCGGCGGACGACACGGCGGCCCAGGCGGTGCTGGCCGGTCTGCAGCCTGCGGGAGCTGGCGCATGAAGGTCAGTCTGGATCTGGACATGAACGCCGCACCCGGCACGCCGCCCGGCGCGCGCGCCGACACGCTGGCGCTGACCCTGGTCTCGCACACCAACATCGGCAAGACCACGCTGGCGCGCACGCTGCTCGGCCGCGATGTCGGCGTGGTGCGCGACGCCACCCATGTGACCGAGTTCGCCGATGCGCATCCGATGATCGAGGCGCCCGACGGCGCGCGGCTGATGCTGTGGGACACGCCCGGCTTCGGCGACAGCGTGCGGCTGGTGCGGCGCATGCGCCAGTCCGGCACGCCGCTGGGCTGGCTGCTCAGCCAGGTCTGGGACCGCTGGCGCGACCGCGCCTTCTGGGCCAGCCAGCAGGCGCTGCGCAATGTGCGCGACGAGGCCGATGTCGCGCTCTATCTGGTCAGCGCCGCCGAGTCGCCCGAGGCGGCCGGCTATGTCGATCCGGAAATGGAGCTGCTGGCCTGGACCGGCCTGCCGGTGATCGTGCTGCTCAACCAGCTCGGCGGCCCGGACGCGCCCGAGCGCCTGCAGGCCGAGCTCGACCGCTGGCGCACCCGGCTGCAGGGCATTGCCGCGGTGCGGGCGGTGCTGCCGCTGGACGCCTTCTCGCGCTGCTGGGTGCAGGAGCTGGTGCTGCTGCGCGAGATCGAGCAGGTGTTGCCCGAGGCGCGCCGGCCGCTGATGGCGCGGCTGCGTGCGGCCGGCCGCCATGAGCGGCTCGAGCGGCTGGGTCGCTCCGCGCAGCTGCTGGCCGCCAGTCTGGCGCGGGTGGCCGCGATGGTGCAGCCGGTCGAGGACAGTGGCGCGCTGCGCGGTCTGGTGCGTCAGGTCGGCAGCGCGCTGGGCCTGGCCCGCGACGAGGAAACGCCGCTGGCGCGCGCCGGGCGCGAGCTGCTGGCGCGGCTCGACGGCGAGATCCGCTCCAGCACCTCGGATCTGCTGCATCTGCATGCGCTCGAAGGGCAGGCCGGCGCCGACGAGATTCTCGAGCAGGTGGGCGCCGCCTTCGATCATCAGGCGCGGGTGGCGCCCGCGCCGGCGGCGATCGTCGGCGGGCTGGTCTCGGGCGCGCTGGCCGGGCTGGGCGCCGACCTGGCCAGCGGCGGGCTGACGCTGGGCGGCGGCCTGATCGCCGGCAGCGTGCTGGGCGCGCTCGGCGCGGCTGGCCTGGCGCACGGACTGAACCTGGTGCGCGGACGCGACGGCAGCCGGCTGCTGCTGCAGGACAGCGCGCTGGAGGCGCTGCTGACGCATGCGCTGCTGCGCTATCTGGCGATCGCGCATTTCGGGCGCGGGCGCGGCGAGTGGAGCGGCAGCGCCTCGCCGGTGCACTGGCGCGAGCGCATCGAGGCGGCGCTGCAGGCGCGGCGCGCCCCGCTGGACGAGGCCTGGAGCGAGCGCGCCGACCTGCCGGCCACCGAGGCCCGGCTGCGCGAGCTGATCGAGGCCCTGCTGCGCGAGGTGCTGGCCGCGCTGCATCCTGCCGCCGCCGTCGAACTGGCGGTGCCGCCCCGGTCTTCTTGACCCTTCTGCCGCCGCCGGCCGCGGGCACGATGCGCCGTCGTGTCGCGCGTCACGGCTGGCCGCTGCCTGTCGCGCTCCTTCCACCCCGTCCGTGGCGGCCGCTGTCCAGGAGCCAAGATGAATCCCAGCCGACTCGGCCTGTCGCGACGCCTCGCGCTGGCTTTTGCGGTGCTGACCGCCCTGATGCTGGCCATCGCCGCCACCGCGGTGGTGCAGATGCGTGCGATGGACGGCCGTCGCGCTGACATCACCGACAACTGGCTGCCCAGTGTCGAGAGCGTCAACCAGATGCGGGCGCTGCTGGCCGAGCTGCGCATCGTCGACACCCTGCATGTGCTCAACACCGACGAGGTGGCGATGCAGGCGATCGAGAAGCGCATGGCCGACCTCCAGCAGCGTTTCGAGCGCACCCATGTCAGCTACGAGGCGCTGATCAGCAGCGACGAGGAGCGGCGCCTGCACGACGGCTTCAAGTCCGATCTGGCGCAAAACATGGGCGGACGCCAGCGCATGCTCGAGCTGTCGCGTCGCAATGCCAATGACGAGGCCCGCCAGCTGCTCGAAGGCGAGAGCCAGAAGAGCTTTTCGGCCAGCATGGCCTCGCTCGAGAAGCTGATCGCGCTCAACAGCCAGGGCGCGGCGACCGCGGCACGGGCCAGCGACGAGGCCAAGCAGCAGGGCCTGCTGGTCGTCGGCGTCGGGGCGCTGCTGGCGCTGATCGCCTCGGTGGCGATGGCCTGGCGCCTGACCCTTTCGATCACCGCGCCGCTGCGCGAGGCGGTCGAGATCGCCGATCGGGTCGCCTCGGGCGATCTGACGGTGCCGATCCGCACCGGATCGGATGACGAGACCGGCCAGCTGCTGGCCTCGCTGTCGCGCATGCAGGCCCGCCTGGTCGAGATCGTCGGCTCGGTGCGCGGCAATGCCGAGCTGGTCTCCTCGGCCAGCCAGGAGATCGCCCAGGGCAACCAGGACCTGAGCCGCCGCACCGAGGACCAGGCCAGCGCGCTGGAGCAGACCGCCGCGACCATGGAGCAGCTCGGCTCGACGGTGCGCCACAACGCCGAGAATGCCCGCGAGGCCAGCGTGCTGGCCAGCCAGGCCAACCAGGCCGCGCAGCGCGGCGGTGAGGTCACCACCCAGGTGGTCGACACGATGCGCGCGATCAACGAGAGCTCGCGCAAGATCGCCGACATCATCGGCGTGATCGACGGCATCGCCTTCCAGACCAACATCCTGGCGCTGAACGCGGCGGTGGAAGCCGCACGCGCCGGCGAGCAGGGCCGGGGCTTCGCGGTGGTGGCCACCGAGGTGCGCAACCTGGCGCAGCGCTCGGCCTCGGCCGCCCGCGAGATCAAGACGTTGATCACCGACAGCGTCGCCCGTGTCGACCAGGGCTCGCAGCTGGTCGACCAGGCCGGCGCGACGATGACCCAGATCGTCGACCACATCCGCCATGTCGGCGAGATGATCGAGCGGGTCAGCCTGGCCAGCCAGGAGCAGAGCACCGGTGTCGGCCAGGTCGGTCAGGCGGTGACGCAGATGGACCAGACCACACAGCAGAACGCCGCGCTGGTCGAGCAGTCGGCCGCGGCCGCCGACAGCCTGCGCCAGCAGGCGCAGCAGATGGTGCAGGCGATGGCGGTGTTCCGCCTGGCCCGCGACGGTCTGCACGCCTGACCGGCGGCCCGGCCGGCCGGCTCAACTGTCCAGGCCGGGCTGCACCGCATCGGCTGGGCGCGGTTGCTCAAGCGGGTCTTCGACATCGACATGCAGCACTGCCCGAACTGCCGCGCGGGGGAGCTCAAGATCATCGCGGCCATCCTCGAGCGACCGGTGATCGAGAAGATCCTGACCCACCTGGGACTGGATCCGCAGCCGCCGCCCAGGGGCCGAGCGCGCGAGGCGTGGCAAGACTGAAGCCGCCTGAGCCGCGTCGACCGTCCCGGACACCGCACACATCACCACGGGCTGCGCAGCCTGGCGCCAGCCGCCGGTGGCGCTGCGCCCGCATGCGGACTGGATGGCGGAAAACACAGGGTCAACCCCGAGATCAAGGCCCAACGAGCGCGAGGCGAGCCGTCAGGGCGGGCCGAATCCAGACAAGGCAACGGCCCAGGCGCCAGTTCCAAGCCATCCAGGCAGGCATCGGCTGCCCACCCAGGGCTGAGTCGGGCTTTCCAGGCTTTTCACAGACCAGACCGTTTGAAATTCCTATGCGCGCAGAACTCGAAGTCCTGACCCACCGAGCCGCAGGAAATCGTGAGGGTGGCCGCCTGGGCGGCGCCGGTGCCGCCGAGCGCGATCAGCGCGCCGACGACGAGGGGAGACAATTTGACGTTCATGGAGATTCTCCGAAGGGATGGCAGGGCCGGGGCCGGTCGATTAGAAGCGCTTTGGATCGCAGGTCAGCATAGCCCGGGCGCTGCGTGGATTCATGCGGGGTTGTGGGGATGGCCTCGGCTCACCCTCACCACCAGGCCTCGACCTGCACGCCGTAGCCCAGGCCGCTGCGCTTGTTGCCGTAGGTGGAGACCGGGGTGCCGCAGTCGCGGCCGGTGCAGGCCACGCCGCCCGCAGCCGCGGCCGCATCGTTCCACTTGGCGTAGGTGCCGTAGAAGCGGATCGCCGGACGCGACCAGATGCTGCTGCCCATCGAGAACTGCGTGCCTGCGGTCAGCTTGGCCAGCGTGCGGGTGTCCTGACCGTCGGGCTTGACCTGCTGGTAACCGACCTCGGACATCAGGCTCCAGACGTTGTTGAGGTGGTACTGCGGGCGGGCGCCGACCCAGAGGTCGCGCGTCTTGCTGCCGTTGACCTCCGACTGGCGCAGACCGGCGGTCATCGAGGCGGTCAGTGACGAGCCCTTCGGCTCGATCACCCACTGGTCGGCCAGCATCCACTCGGTGCGCGAATCGTTGCTGGCCACGATGGCAAAGCCCTTGAGCGCCGTGGCGTTCCTGGTGTACTGGGCAATCACCGTGTTGAAGCCGCCCAGACCGAACACGTTCTCCTGCGTATGGGTGGCGGTGAGCCCGAAGCCGTTCCGGCCATCGTTGCCACCATCGGCCAGCGCGGCATCGTCGCGGTTGTCCTTGACCACCAGGTTGACGCCCACGGTCAGTTTGCCGCCGGGGTTGACGGCAATGTCCTGCAGGCGCAGGTCGTGCGAGGTGGCGGCCCGGGCGCCCCCCTCGACGATGCCAGGCTGGTACTGGCCCACGTTCTTCTCCGAGGCCCAGTCGGCCTGGCCAGCGCGCAGCCAGGCGTAGGACAGCTTGCCGATGCCCACGTCGACGTTGTCCAGACCCCAGCCCGGACTCTGCGCCGGCTCCCAGTAGGTGTAGTCCAGCATGTGGATGTCGGGGTTCTTGTAGAAGCGCTTGCCCGCCCAGAGCGTGGCGCCTTTCAGGCCCGCAACGCCCATTGCTGCACCGATGTCCCGGGCCTCGACGAACGCCTCGCGGAAGGCCGGCGTGGTCTGCTCCCAGTTGGCCAGCTGCTGCGTGCCGTAGGCGGTGGTGAACTGGGCCCGGAAGGTCGTGCCGTCCACCTGGCCCAGCGTGGAGGCCAGGGTCAGGCTGGCATAGGTGTCGCACTCGTTGCCGAGGCGGAACCACACCGCCGAGCCGGGCAGGCGGAAGCACAGCTCCTTGCCCCCCTGGTCGCTGGAGCCACTTCCGCTGCGGAAGTAGCCGTGGAAGTCGATCGGGGAAGCCGCCGCCGAAGCGGCCATGCCAGCGGCAGCAAGGGCGCAGGCAACACGGATCAGGTTGTTCATGGGAAGTCTCCTCAGACGGGTCATCACGGGCATACCACCCGCACGGCGCATCGAACCGGTTTTGCTCCGGTGCGGCCATCGCAACATGCACCGCCAAATCTAAGAGCGGCTAACAAAACCAAACACCCGTCGTGTCAGATCCGAGCGATGCTGAGGGGATGAAACAGCAAGAAATCAGCGC
>NZ_BQWE01000039.1:0-14168 GCF_023706025.1 Sphaerotilus sp. FB-3
CCCGCACCCGGCTGTCGGCGATCTCGACCACGCCGGCGGCGCAGGCCAGCGGCTGGCGCACCGCCAGGCGTCGGCCCAGATCGCCGTCGTCGCCGCGGTCCGGCGCCAGCGTCAGGCGCGGGGACAGGGTCTGCCAGCGCGCGGCGACGGCCTCGGCCAGCGCCTCGGGCGAGAGCGCCTCGTTCACCGGCAGCAGCTCCAGCCGGTCGATGCCCAGCGCGGCGGCGTCCAGCGCGCCGGCCTGCGGGTCCGGGGCGCCGGGCGTGCCCGGGGCCTGCGGCCAGGGCATCAGCACGACCACCGCCTCGTCAGGCCGGGCCAGCAGCGCGGCGGCGGCGATCGCCTCGCGGGCATGTTCGTCCAGGCTGCCGCTGTCGGGATGCACCAGCACCAGCAGGCAGCCGGCGGCGCGTTCGCTCGGCGTGGCCAGGCGCGGACGCCTGGCCGTGGCATGCGACACCGCCGCCAGGCGCAGGCCGCGTTCGCCCTCGGTGCCGCCGAGCACGATGCGGCGCAGGCCCTGCGGGGTGATGAGCGCCGGTCGGCGCGGATCGACTCGTCGGATCATGCTTGGGTCTCCTGCGCGGGGCGGGTCTCGACGGCGCGGGCGACCAGCTCGGCCACGTCCAGCACCTCGGGGCGCTTGCCGGTCACGCCTTCGAGCATCGCGGTGCACTGCGGGCAGGCCACCGCGACGATCTCGGCGCCGGTGGCGCGGGCGTCGTCCATGCGCATGTCGGGAATGCGGCGCTGGCCGGGAATGTCGGTGGTCGGCGCACCGCCCCCGCCGCCGCAGCAGCGGGCGTTCAGGCCGCAGCGCTCCATCTCGACCACCTGGATGCCGATGGCCTTGAGCGCGCGGCGCGGGGCCTCGACCTGGCCGTTGTAGCGGCCCAGGTAGCAGGGATCATGCAGCGTGACGCTGGGCGCGCTGGCCGCGGCATCCGCCTTCGGGCGCAGCCGGCCGCGCTCGAGCAGATCGGCCAGCAGCTCGGTGTGGTGCCAGACGCGGGTGCGACCCTGGGCCAGCTGCTCGGCCCAGGCGGCGTCGAGCACCGGGTATTCGTTGCGCAGCGCGTGCAGCAGGTGCGGGTCGGCGGTGACCAGGTTCGCGGCCGGATGCGCCTGCAGCGTCGCGATGAGCTGGCGTGCCAGGCGCTGGTAGCCGGCCTCGTCGCCGAGGCGGCGCGCCACGTCGCCGCAGTCGGTTTCCAGCGCGCCCAGCAGCGCTGGCACCACGCCGGCCGCGCGCAGCGTCGTCGCCAGCGCGCGCAGCGTCTTCTGGCCGCGCAGGTCGAAGCCGGCCTCGCCGGCGAGCAGCAGCCACTCGGTGCGCTGCGTGGCCGGCGCGTCGGCCAGCACCGGCAGGCCCAGGTCGCTGGCCCAGTGGTGCCGGGCGGCGAGCGGGTGGCGGCCCTGGGTGTCGGTCTCGCGCAGCGCGGCCAGCACCTCGTCGCCCTTGTTCGGCACGGTGCCGCCCACCAGCGTCAGGCTGCGGCGCAGGTCGACCACCAGATCGACATGCTCGATCAGCATCGGGCAGGCCTGCACGCAGGCGCGGCAGGTGGTGCAGCTCCACAGCGTCTCGGGGTCGATCAGGCCGGGCACCACCGCCTGGTCCGGTGCGCCGGCATGGTGGCCGATTTCCTTGCCCGGATAGGGGTTGCCGGCATAGTGCGCGTCGCCGGTGCCGGCCATGCCGCTCACCAGATCCTGCACCAGCTTCTTCGGATTGAGCGGCTGGCCGGCGGCGAAGGCCGGGCAGGCCGCTTCGCACTTGCCGCACTGCACGCAGGCATCGAAGGAGAGCAGGCGGTTCCACGGCAGATCGGCCGGCCGGGCGGCGCCGGGCAGGTCACGCACCAGATCCACCGGCTTGAGCGCGCTGGCCTGGCGCTGCGCGGCCGGGCCCACCGGCTGCGGCCCGAAGCGCTCGGGGCGCGGATGCAGGCCCAGGTGCAGCAGGCCGGCCACCGCATGCTTCATCGGCCCGGCCAGACCGACGCCCAGCGCAAGCTCGGCCGCGCCGGCGCCCAGGGCCAGCACGCACAGCGCCGCCCACCACGGCGCGATGCTCTCGTGCCACAGCGCGCCGGCGGCCAGCGCGAGCAGCCCGAGCGCGCCCGCGCCCAGCGTCCACGGCAGGCGCTGCCACGGCCCGCGCGAGACCCGCGCGGCCACCGCCGGCTGGCGCCGGCGCAGCGCCATCATCAGCGTGCCGGCCAGCATCACCAGCGCGAAGGCCACCAGCGCCATGTCCAGCACCGCCAGCCGCAGCCGCAGGCCGTCGTTGATCGCCACCAGCGCCAGGCAGGCGATGGCGCCGCCAGCCACTGCGACATGCGCGCGCGCCACCGCCGGCTCGCGGGCGACCACATGGTGCAGGTCGACGAAATAGCGCTTCGGAATGGCCAGCAGCCCGCGCCAGGCCACCGGCGCGGCCAGGCCGGTACGCCAGAGCGCCGCGCGCCGCGCGGTGCCGATCGCCAGCGCGGCCACCGCCAGCCAGAACACCGCCGTGATGGCGTCGCGCCAGACCCAGGCCGAGGAGGAAGACAGGACGGCATCCATGCTCAGAAGTCCTTGCAGAGACGCAGCGCGTCGTAGATCGCGCCGTGGATGTTGTGCATCGACACGCCGTCGCCGATGCGGAACAGCGCGAAGCGGCCGTCGCCGAGCTTCTCGGCCAGCGCCGGCTGCGGCTGGTTGTCGTAGAGCGCGTCGATGTCGGTCTGGCCGTGGTTGACCGAGCGATCCTTGAGCTGCCAGTACAGCGCCTCGTTCGGGCGGATGCCGTTCTCGATCACGACCTGGTCGACCACGCGCTCCTCCTGCACCTCGGTGTACTCGTGGCGCAGCACCGCGACCAGCCGGTCGCCCTCGGGCGTGCTCTCGCGGTAGACGCGGTCGAGCCAGTGGTTGGGCGTCAGGATCACGCCCTGCGCGCAGAGCTGGCGGTAGATGATCGGGAAGGTGGTGCCGCCGGTGTCGTCGGCGATCTTCACGTCGGGCGTGACCATCTCGACCAGGTGGCCGCGGCTGGCGATGAAGTCGGCCACGCCGGAGCCGGCATGCGCGCTGATCGCGTCATAGACCAGCACATTGCCCTTCGGCGCCACCTTGCCGCTCAGGATGTCCCAGCCCGACACCGCCAGGCCCTCGGCCACGCCCCACTCAGGCGTCTGGCCGGTGTGCGGCAGGCCGCCGGTGGCCAGCACGACGATGTCCGGCCGCTCGTCGAGGATCATCGACACATCGGCCTCGGTGCCCAGGCGGCGGTCCACGCCCAGGCGTGTGGTCTCCAGGTCGAACCAGCGGATGATGCCGGCCATCTGTTCGCGCTTCGGCGCCTTGGCCGCCAGGTTGACCTGGCCGCCGACCTGCGGCGCCTTCTCGAACAGCACCACGTCATGGCCGCGCTCGCGCGCCACGCGGGCGGCTTCCAGCCCGGCCGGGCCGGCGCCGACCACCACCACCCGGCGCTTCGGGCCGCTGGTCCTGGCGATCGTGTGCGGCATGGTGCGTTCGCGGCTGGTGGCGGCGTTCTGCACGCAGAGCACGTCCAGGCCGTTGTACTGGCGGTCGATGCAGTAGTTGGCGCCGACGCACTGCTTGATCTGGTCCTCGCGCCCGTCGCGGATCTTGATGACCATGTGCGGATCGGCGATCTGCGCGCGGGTCATGCCGACCATGTCGACCGTGCCGCTGGCCAGCAGGCGCTCGGCCTGCTGCGCGTCGCGGATGCTCTGCGCGTGCATCACCGGAATCTTCACCACGCTCTTGATGCCGCCGGCCAGATGCACGAAGGGCTCGGGCGGCAGCGCCATCGGCGGCATGCAGTTGGCCAGCGTGTTGTGGGTGTCGGCGCCGGAGCCGATGACGCTCAGGTAGTCGATCAGGCCGGTCTCGCTCATGGCCTGGGCGATCTCCTTGAGCATCTCGTGGTTCAGGCCGTCCTCGTGGAACTCGTCGCCGCACATGCGCAGGCCGACGCAGAAGTCCCGGCCCACCTCGGCGCGCACCGCCTGCAGCACCTCGATGCCGAAGCGCAGGCGGTTCTGCAGGCTGCCGCCCCACTCGTCGCTGCGGAAGTTGCTGCGCGGGCTCCAGAACTGGTCGATCAGGTGCTGGTGCGCCGCCGAGATCTCGATGCCGTCCAGCCCCGAGGCCTTCACGCGGCGCGCGGCCTTCGCGTAGTCCTGGATGATGCGGCGGATCTCCTCGATCTCGATCGTCTTGGCGTTGCCGCGGTGCACCGGCTCGCGCACGCCCGACGGAGACACCAGGTGCGGCCAGTCGAAGCCGTGCCAGGCATTGCGCCGGCCCATGTGGGTGGCCTGGATCATGATCTTGGCGCCATGTCTGTGCATGGTCTCGGCCAGCCGGGACAGTCCTTCCATCGTCTCGTCGCGCGAGAGGTTGACCGAGCTCCACCAGCTGCTCGGGCTGTCGCGCGAGACGGGGCTGGAGCCGCCGCAGATCGCCAGGCCGACGCCGCCCTTGGCCTTCTCCTCGTAGTAGCGGATGTAGCGCTCGCCGGGCATGCCGTCGTCGGCGTAGACCTCGGCGTGCGCGGTGCTGACGATGCGGTTGCGGATCTTCAGCTGGTTGAGCTGGATGGGTTCGAAGAGGTGCGGGTAGCGCATGGTCGGGCGGCGTGGTCAGGCGGCGTGAGGGGCGGCGGGGCGGCGCGCGGTCGGGTCAGTGCGCGATCGGCGTGACGGTGAACACGCAGTGCGCGTGGCCTTCTGCGGCGCACCGGGTCTCCTCGCTGTGGGTCTTCCAGGTCTGGCCGGTGGCCTGTCCGACCCAGTCCATCGCGCCGGAGAACCAGCCGGCGAACAGGTAGCAGACCTTGTCCCGGCTCACCGGCACACCGGCGATGCCCTGGGCCAGCACGAAGACCGAGTGCTCCAGCCTGATGCGGGCGTGGCCGCTGCGGGCATCGACCTCGTCGAACGAGAACAGCCCCCAGCCGCGCTGCGACAGGCGCTTCAGGTAGTGCTCGTAGACCGCCAGGCCCTGCAGGCCGTGCGTCCTGCTCTCCTGCTCGCACCAGAAGTAGGCCGAGCGGTAGCCGGCCTTGTACAGGCTCGCGGCGTAGGTCTCGCGGCCGATCGCGGCCTCGGCCTCGACATGGTTGTTGACGAAGAAGTGGCGCGGCACATAGATCATCGGCAGACCGTCGGTGATCCAGATGCCGGTGGTCTCGTCGACGGAAATGGGCAGTTGCGGTTGCATGGTCGTGTGCTCCTCTTGCGTGGCGCTCAGGCGCCCCAGACTTCGCCGAACACCCGCAGCCAGTTGCCGCCGATCACCTTGACGATGCGCTCGGGCTTCCAGCCGGCGCGCTCCATCGCGTCGGTCAGGTTGGGCATCTCGCCGATGGTGCGGATGCCCTCGGGGTTCAGCACGGTGCCGAAGTTCGTCAGGCGGCGGCCGCGGCCCTTGTCGTGCGTGATGTGGTCGAAGAAGTCCTGGCCGTAGCCCTGGGTGTGGTCGGTGCCGACGCCGACGCAGTCCTCGCCGACCAGGTTGATGACGTAGTCCAGCGCCTCGACATAGTCGTCGACGGTGGACTCGATGCCGCGGCGCAGGAAGGGCGGGAACATGGTCACGCCGATGAAGCCGCCGCGGTCGGCGATGAACTTCAGCTGCTCGTCGCTCTTGTTGCGCGGGTGCTCCTTCAGGCCCGCGGGCAGGCAGTGGCTGTAGGTGACCGGCTTCTTGGAGGCCAGGATGGCCTCCTCGCTGGTCCTGGCGCCGACGTGCGAGAGGTCGACCATGATGCCGACCCGGTTCATCTCGGCGATGACCTCGTGGCCGTAGCCGGAGAGGCCGCCGTCGCGCTCGTAGCAGCCGGTGCCGATCAGGTTCTGGGTGTTGTAGCAGAGCTGCACCACGCGCACGCCCAGGTCGGCGAAGGCCTCGATGTGGCCCAGGTGGTCCTCGAAGGCGTGCGCGTTCTGGAAGCCCAGGATGATGCCGGTCTTGCCCTCCCGCTTGGCGCGGCGGATGTCGTCGGTCGTGCGCACCAGCGTCAGCAGGTCGGCGTTGGCGCGGATGTGCGCCTTCATCTCGGCGATGTTGTGCACCGTGCTCTTGAAGTCGTCCCAGACCGAGACGGTGCAGTTGGCGGCGGTGAGGCCGCCCTTTTTCATGTCCTCGAAGACCGGGCGGTTCCACTTCGAGATGATCAGGCCGTCGATGACGATGGATTCGGCGTGCAGGGGATTCATGGCGTGCGTCCTTCGGAAGTCGGGCAAGAGGCCGGGCTCAGAGTTCGGGATAGATGGGAAAGCGGCTCATCAGCGTCTGCACCTGCTCGCGCACCAGCATCTCGACCTGCGCGTCGCCGGCCGGGTCGCGGCGCAGCGCCTGCAGCACGTCGAGGATCAGCCGGCCGACCTCGCGGCAGTCGTCCTCCTTCAGGCCGCGGGTGGTGATCGCGGCGGTGCCGACGCGGATGCCCGAGGTGACGGTGGGCTTCTCGGTGTCGAAGGGAATGCCGTTCTTGTTGCAGGTGATGCCGGCGCGCTCCAGCGCCACCTCGGTCTGGTTGCCCTTGAGGCCCAGCGGGCGCAGGTCGACCAGCAGCAGGTGGTTGTCGGTGCCGCCGGTGACCAGGTCCAGGCCGCCGGCGCGCAGCGTCTCGCCCAGCGCCTGGGCATTGGCCACCACCTGGCGGGCGTAGGCCTGGAAGGCCGGCTGCAGCGCCTCGCCGAAGGCCACCGCCTTGGCGGCGATGACGTGCATCAGCGGTCCGCCCTGCGCGCCGGGAAAGACGGCCGAGTTGATCTTCTTCGCGATCTCCTCGTCGTTGCTCAGGATCACGCCGCCGCGCGGGCCGCGCAGCGTCTTGTGCGTGGTGCTGGTGGTGACATGCGCATGCGGCACCGGGCTCGGGTAGACGCCCGCGGCCACCAGGCCGGCCACATGCGCCATGTCGACCATCAGCAGCGCGCCCACCGCGTCGGCGATCGCACGGAAGCGCGCCCAGTCGAGCGTGCGCGGGTAGGCCGAGAAGCCGGCGATGATGAGCTTGGGGCGGTGCTCGTGCGCCAGGCGCTCGACCTCGTCGAGATCGACCCGGCAGTCGCCTTCGCGCACGCCGTACTGCACCGCGTTGAACCACTTGCCCGAGAGTGCGGGCTTGGCGCCGTGCGTCAGATGGCCGCCGGCGGAGAGCGCCATGCCCAGCACCGTGTCGCCCGGCTTGACCAGGGCCAGCATCACCGCGGTGTTGGCCTGCGCGCCGGAGTGCGGCTGCACATTGGCGAAGCGTGCGCCGAAGAGCTGGCACAGCCGCTCGATCGCCAGCGCCTCGACCACGTCGGCCTGCTCGCAGCCGCCGTAGTAGCGCTTGCCCGGATAGCCCTCGGCGTACTTGTTGGTGAACACCGAGCCCTGGGCCTGCAGCACCGCGCGGGAGACGATGTTCTCGGAGGCGATCAGCTCGATCTGGCTCTGCTGGCGGTTGAGCTCGCGGCGGATCGAGCGGGCGACCTGCGGGTCGGCCTGGGCCAGCGGTGCGGCGAAGAAGTCGGCAGTGTTCATGGCGTCGGGGAGGGCTGCGGTGAGGCGGGGAGGGGCGATCTCGGATGGCCTCATTCTTCGAGCCCGGCGCCGCTGCGGCTTGTGCGCCGCGGACACGCATTTGCCCAAAACCGACATCGCGACCTGTCGCGCGCCGATGTCGCCTGCAGACAAATCCGTGTCCGTCACATGCAAGGTCGCCGGGGCGGCTGACCGAACAATGGCCTCGACGACCTGCAGCCCTCCCGCGTTCCGAGGATCTCCGCCATGACGACAACAACCGCCCCCGTCACCCTGCACCCCCGCACCGGCCGCGCCGATGCGATGCTCGCCACGCTGCTGGAGCGCCGCCGGCCCGGCCACAGCCTCGAAGCCCCGTTCTACCTGAGCGAGGAGATCTTCCAGGCCGACCTGGAGCACATCTTCCGCCGCCACTGGATCTTCGTCGCGGTGGCGCCGCAGGTGCCCGAGCCGGGCGACTACCTCACCGTCGACATCGGCAGCGACTCGGTGCTGATCGTGCGCGACGACGACATGCAGCTGCGAGCCTTCCACAACGTCTGCCGCCACCGCGGCTCCAAGCTGTGCGACGAGCACCAGGGCAGCCTGGGCAACATCGTCTGCCCCTATCACCAGTGGACCTACGACCTGGAAGGCCGGCTGATCCACGCCGACCACATGGGCGAGACCTTCCTGCGCGAGCAGCACCATCTGCACAAGGTGCATCTGCGCGATCTGGAGGGCCTGATCTTCATCTGCCTGGCCGACGAACCGCCGGCCGACTTCGAGGAAGTCGCCGCGCGCATGCGGCCCTATCTGGCGCCGCACCGGCTGTCCGAGTGCAAGGTCGCCGCCCAGGTCGAGATCCTGGAGCAGGGCAACTGGAAGCTGACGATGGAGAACAACCGCGAGTGCTACCACTGCGTGGGCAACCATCCGGAGCTGACCATCTCGCTGTACGAGCACGGCTTCGGTGCGCAGCCGGGCCCGCAGAACGCCGAGGGCATCGCGCAGTTCGAGCAGATCGTGCGCGACAGCGAAGCCCGCTGGGCGGCGATGGGCCTGCCCAGCGCCCGCATCGAGGAGCTCGACACCCGCGTCACCGGTTTCCGCACCCAGCGCCTGCCGCTGGATCGCGCCGGCGAGTCGCAGACGATGAACACCGAGGTCGCCTGCAGGAAGCTGCTGGCCGACTTCACCGAGAAGTCGCTCGGCGGCCTGTCGTTCTGGACGCAGCCCAACTCCTGGCACCACTTCATGAGCGACCATGTGGTGAGCTTCTCGGTGATCCCGCTGAGCGCGGGCCGCACGCTGGTGCGCACCACCTGGTGCGTGCACAAGGATGCGGTGGAAGGCGTGGACTACACCGTCGAGAACCTGACCGCGGTCTGGAATGCCACCAATGACCAGGACCGCCGCCTGGTCGAGTTCTCTCAGGCCGGCGTGGCCAGCAGCGCCTATCAGCCCGGCCCCTATTCGCCCTTCACCGAAGGCCTGGTGGAGGCCTTCTGCGTCTGGTACGTGGACCGCATGCGCGCCAGCCTGACGGCCTCGCGCTGATGCCGGGCTGCGGCATGTCAGGCACGTTCATTGCAAACGTCGCGACTCCACGGTTTTCCCCATGAACGCCTCCTTTCCTGACCTGGCCGATGCGCCGTCCGACGCCTGGGTGCCGGACGACGAGCACTTCACCTGCGTGCAGGTGATCGACGAGACCCATGATGTGCGCACCTTCGTGCTGCGCCTGCACGACGGCGCGCGCAGCTTCCGCTACCGTCCGGGCCAGTTCGTTACCCTGGCGCTGGACATCGACGGCGAGCGCCTGCATCGCTGCTACACCCTGAGCTCCAGCCCGACGCGGCCCGACACGCTGGCCATCACCGTCAAGCGGGTGGTCGGCGGGCGGGTGTCGAACTGGCTGCACGACCACCTGCGCCCAGGCGGGCTGCTGTCGCTGACCGGCCCGGCCGGGCAGTTCTGCTTTCCAGCCGGCCCGGTGGCCGCACCGGCCCGCGGCCAACTCTACCTGTCGGCGGGCAGCGGCGTGACGCCGCTGATGTCGATGTCGCGCGCCTGGGCCGATCTGGGCCTGGACGCCGACGTGCAGTTCCTCCACGCCGCGCGCACGCCGCAGGATGTCGTCTTTGCCGACGAGCTGGCGGTGCTGGCGCGCCGGCTGCCGCGCTGGCGCGCCAGCGTGGTCTGCGAGGGGCGTGGCAGCACGCCCGGCTACAGCGGCCTGCTGGGCCGGCTGTCGCTGCCGCTGCTGCGCGCGCAGGTGCCCGATCTGCTCGAGCGCGAGGTCTGGTGCTGCGGCCCGGCGCCCTTCATGGCCGCGGTGCGCGCGATGCTGGCGGAGGCCGGCTTCGACATGAGCCGCTACCACGAGGAAAGCTTCAGCTTCGAGGCCCCGGCACCGACCCCCGCGCCTGTCGCGGCCCCGATCCCGGACGCCGCCGAGCCGGCCCCCCGCTTCGTCATCACGCTCAAGCGCGGCGAGCGCTTCGAGTGCGCCCCGGACGAGACGCTGCTCGAAGCCGCGCGCCGCGCCGGCCTGCGCTGGCCCTTCAGCTGCTCGAGCGGCGTCTGCGGCACCTGCCGCACGCGGCGTCTCTCCGGCGAGGTGCAGATGAGCCAGGGCGGCGGCCTGCGCCCGCGCGAGGTGGCCCAGGGCTGGATGCTGCCCTGCTGCAGCCGACCGCTCGGGGATCTCGAGCTTGACCGCTAGGGGCCGCCCGCTGTCCATTCCGATGATGAATCTCTCCTGTCTCTCTCCACCCTCGACGATTGCCCGGGAGCCCCGCATGGCCAGACCCAAGATCCAGATCCGCGACCTGACCAAGGTCTTTGGCCCCAAACCCGATGCCGCCCTGGCGATGCTGAGCCAGGGGATCGGCAAGGACGAGATCTTCCAGCGCACCGGCCAGGTGGTCGGCGTCAACAAGGTCGGCTTCGATGTGCAGGCCGGCGACATCTATGTGCTGATGGGCCTGTCGGGCTCGGGCAAGTCGACGCTGATCCGGCTGATCAACCGCCTGGTCGAGCCGACCGCCGGCTCGGTGGTCATCGACGGCGACGATGTGGCGCGCATGCCGCTGCCGGAGCTGATGCGCTGGCGGCGCAAGCGCATCGCGATGGTCTTCCAGAGCTTCGCGCTGATGCCGCACCGCACGGTGCAGGACAATGTCGCCTTCGGCCTGGAAGTGGCCGGCGAGAACCCGAAGCGCTACCGCGACAAGGTGATGCAGGCGCTCGAGCAGGTCGGCCTGAAGGCCTATGCGGCCAAGTACCCGCGCCAGCTCTCCGGCGGCATGCAGCAGCGCGTCGGCCTGGCGCGCGCGCTGGCGGTCGATCCCGACATCCTGCTGATGGACGAGGCCTTCTCGGCGCTCGATCCGCTCAAGCGCACCGAGATGCAGGACCTGATGCTGGACCTGCAGCGCGAGCAGCGCCGCACCATCGTCTTCGTCTCGCACGACCTGGAGGAAGCCCTGAAGATCGGCTCGAAGATCGCCATCATGGAAGGCGGCAACCTGGTCCAGGAGGGCTCGCCGCACGAGATCGTTACCAGCCCCGCCAACGACTATGTGCGCCGCTTCTTCCGGGGCGTCGACACCTCGCGCTACCTGACCGCCGCCGACCTGGTCGACCGCACCGTCGTGCCTTTCCCGGCCAGCGCGGCCGGCCGGCTGCGCGCCACCACCGCCCTGCCCGAGACGCTCGACACCGTGCTCGGCCTGGACCAGCCGGTGAGCGTCTTCGACGACGCCGAACGCCTTGTCGGCTGCATCACTCCCCGCAGCCTCCTCCTCAAGATCGCGAGCACCCGACATGCCAGCTGATTTCCTGCAAGACCTGATCGGCGAGGGCAAGAACCTGCTGCCGCTGGGCGCCCTGGTCAACGACGCCGTCAAGCTGCTGCTCGAGCAGGGCGGCGGTCTCTTCGACGTGATCGGCGCGCTGGTCGAAGGCTTCGCCAGCCAGATCGAGGCCGGCCTGCTGGCGATCCCGTCCTGGCTGGTGATGATCGCGGTGACCGCGCTGGGCGTGTGGCGGCTGAACTGGCGCTTCGGCCTGTTCGCGCTGGCCAGCCTGCTGGTGATCCGCATCATCGGCTTCTGGGACCAGACCGCGGTGACGCTGGCCCTGGTGTTCTCGGCCACGCTGATCAGCATCGTTGTCGGCGTGCCGCTGGGCATCCTGAGCGCGCGCAGCGACCGCTTCAACGCGCTGCTGCGTCCGGTGCTGGACTTCATGCAGACCATGCCCGCCTTCGTCTACCTGATCCCGGCGGCGATGCTCTTCGGCCTGGGCCGGGTGCCGGGCATCCTGGCCACCGTCGTGTTCGCGATGCCGCCGGTGGTGCGCCTGACCGCGCTGGGCATCCGCCAGGTCAGCAGCGAGCAGGTCGAGGCCGGCCAGGCCTTCGGCTGCACCTCGATGCAGCTCCTCTGGAAGGTGCAGCTCCCCATCGCGCTGCCCACGCTGATGGCGGGCGTCAACCAGACCATCATGATGGCCCTCTCGATGGTCATCATCGCCTCGATGGTCGGCGCCGGCGGCCTGGGCAACGAGGTGCTCTCCAGCATCCAGCGCCTGGACATCGGCCTGGGCTTCGAGAGCGGCCTGTCGGTGGTGCTGCTGGCGATCATCCTGGACCGCCTGACCGAGAGCTTCGGGGCGCGGCAGCAGGAGAGCTGAGCGGCCGCCCGGCCATTCCGGCGTGGCTACACTGGTTCCATGAGCCACGCCGCCTCCGCACTGCCCCGCAAGAAGCTGCCCCTCGGCATCCAGACCCTGGCCAAGCTGCGCGAGGAAGGCTGCTACTACGTCGACAAGTCGGGCCTGGCGATCGACCTGATCGCGTCGGGCTCGTACTTCTTCCTGAGCCGCCCGCGGCGCTTCGGCAAGAGCCTGCTGGTGGACACCTTCAAGGAACTGTTCGAGGGCAACCGGGCGCTGTTCGAGGGGCTGGCGGCCGAATCGCGCTGGGACTGGTCGCAGCGCCATCCGGTCATCCGCATCAGCTTTTCCGACGGCATGCTGCAGAGCCGGGCCGAGCTGGACGCGCGCATTCACGAGATCCTGCAGGACAACGAGGTCGCGCTGGGCGTGCAATGCGAGCGCCGCACGGTCGACGGCCGCTTTGCCGAACTCATCCGGCGGGTGCACGAGCGCCACGGCGCGCCGGTCGCGGTGCTGGTCGACGAGTACGACAAGCCCATTCTGGACAACCTCACCGAGCCGGCCCGGGCCGCGGAGATGCGCGACGGGCTGCGCAACCTGTATTCGGTGCTCAAGGGGGCGGATCCGCACCTGAAGTTCGTGTTCCTGACCGGCGTGTCCAAGTTCAGCAAGGTCAGCCTGTTCTCGGGGCTGAACAATCTGCACGACATCACGCTGGACGCGCGCTGGAGCGCGCTGTGCGGCTACACCGACGCCGACCTCGACACCGTGTTCGCGCCGGAGCTGCCGGGGCTGGACCGCGACGAGATCCGGCGCTGGTACAACGGCTACAACTGGCTGGGCGTGGGCGTCTACAACCCCTTCGACGTGCTGCTGCTGTTCGACAGCCGGCAGTTCAAGGCGCACTGGTTCGACACCGGCACGCCCACCTTCCTGGTCAGGCTGCTGGCCGAGCAGTCGTGGTTCACGCCCGATCTGGCGCGGCTGCAGGCCGACGAGATGGAGCTGATGAGCTTCGAGGTGGAGCAGATCGGCGCGGTGGCGCTGCTGTTCCAGGCCGGCTACCTGAGCGTGCACGCGGCCGAGGAGACCGAGACGCGCGAGCTGATCTACACGCTGGGCTATCCGAACCGGGAGGTGGAGATGAGCCTGAACCGGGTGCTGCTGCCCGGCTACGGCGTGCCGATGCGGGCTGCCTCGCTGCAGCGCCAGGCGCTGATGAGGGCACTGCGCGAGCGCGACGGGCTGGGCATGGAGACGGCGCTGCGGGCGCTGTTCGCCAGCATCCCGAGCGACTGGTATCGCAGGAACCCGCTGGCCGGCTTCGAGGGCCACTACGCCAGCGTGTTCTACAGCCACCTGGCCGGGCTGGGGCTGGACCTGCAGGTCGAGGACGCGACCAGCCACGGCCGCATCGACCTGACGCTGCGCCTGGGCGCACAGGTCTTCCTGTTCGAGTTCAAGGTGGTGGCCGACGCCCCCGAAGGCCACGCGCTGCAGCAGATCCGCGACAAGCGCTACGCCGAGAAATACCTGGGCCGCGGCGCCACCGTGCACCTGATCGGCATCGAGTTCAGCCGCACGGCGCGCAATGTCGTGGGGTTCGAGATCGAGACGCTGCAGGGGTGATCGGCAGATTTTTTACCAACGAACCAAGGGCCCTGCGGGGCCCTTTGTCGTTCTGGATCGGCTCTGTTGCACAAACCCACGAGCAGACGCCCTGACCCCAACCCCGGACGGACTCATGCCACGGCACCCACCGGCACGGTCTGCGGCCGGCCGATCTGACTGAAGCGGTTGAGCACGGCCACGCGCACATGCAGCTCGACCACCTGACGCTCGAACGTGCGGGCCGTGACCCGATCGCCCAACCGCTTCAGGCAGTGCATCTTGGTCTCCACCAAGCTGCGCCGGTGATAGCCGCTCCACGTCTTCCAGATGCTTGT
>NZ_BQWE01000040.1:0-42351 GCF_023706025.1 Sphaerotilus sp. FB-3
GCCATGACATCGTCGTCCCGTTCCATCTGCCTCGGTCAGCCGCGCAGTTTGCCGCAGGTCAGTGTTAGCAGTGAACAGCCCTGAGCGGCAGCCCGTGCCGCCGCCGACGGTCAGCCTGACCTGACGGAGAGGACCGGGCTGGTGGACATCAAACTCTCGTAGGGAATGTTCAGCCCGTCGTGCAGGTTCCGGATCATCCGCAGGCTGAGCGCACGCTTCCCGTTCAAGACCTCGGAAACGCGCCCACTGGGACCGATATAGGCTTCCAGATCTTTGGGGGACAGCGCTTGCTGTTCCATCCTGAACTTGATGGCATCCAGAGGGCTCGCCGCCTTGATCGGAGGGTGCTTGTTCTCGTACACCTCAATGAGCGTGGTCAGTACTTCCATCTCATCGAATTCAGGCGTCCCCGCCTCCGCCTGAAAGATCAGTTCAAGGCGCTTGAAGGCGTCTCGCAGATCCGCGTCGTTGCGAATGGGCTTGATGTCCATGGTGATACCTCCTTGCTTCAGTGAACGCTGACCGTGCTCGCGTCCACGAGCCGGGATCTGCGGCGTTTTCACCCCCGAATGTCATCCAGCCCCGCCATGCGCGACGGCCGCAGCCGGGTCTTGGCCAGCGCGCCGGCCGGCTCCAGGATCGGGTAGGCGATCGAGCAGATGTGCGAGTTGATGCGCTTCAGGTCGCTGATCAGGTCCAGATGCAGCGAGCTGGTCTCGATGCTGTCGGCGGTGTTCTCCTTCAGCCGGTCGAGGTGCTTGCCGGCATAGGCATGCTCGAGTTCGCGAAAGCGCGCCTTCTCCTCGAGCAGACGCTGCGCGTCGCGCGGATGGCCATCGAGGAACACGCTCATGCCCAGGCGCAGATTGGCCATCAGCCGCTCGTGCAGATGGATGATCTCGGCCATGCCGGCCTCGGAGAAGCGGCGCTGCTTGCGGATCTTCTTGTCCTCCACGTCCTGCAGCACCCGCTCGATGATGTCGCCGATCTGCTCCATGTTGATGGTGAACGAGACGATCTCGGTCCAGCGCTGGCTCTCGCGCTCGGACAGCGGCTGGCGCGAGATCTGGGTCAGGTAGAGCTTGATGGCGCTGTAGAGCGCGTCGACCACGTCATCCATGTCGCGCAGCCGCTCGGCCTCGCCGAGATCGTTGCCACGGATGACCGGCACGATGCCGCGCAGCATCGTCTCGACCGCGTCGGCCTGGCGCAGCGCCTCGCGCGCGGCGCAGCTCAGCGCCAGCGAGGGCGTGTCCAGCGCCAGCCGGTCGAGGTGGCGCGGCGTGCGCTCGTCGACCTGCGGCGGCGGCGCCATCCAGCGCTCGAGCGCCTGCGCCAGCGGCTTCACCACCGGCACGAACAGCAGCGCCTGCGCCAGGTTGAACATCAGGTTGAAGACGACGATCTGCTGCAGCACCTGCGGCACGCCCTCCTGCAGCCAGACATGGAACAGGCCCATGAAGGGCGCGGCCAGCGCGCAGGCGGCGATCTTGAACACCAGCGTGCCCATCGGCAGCCGCCGCGTCGCCACATCCGAGCGCAGCACCGACAGCACCGCCACCAGCGCCCGGCCCAGATTGGCCCCCAGCACCAGCCCGAGCGCGGTCGGCACCGGCACCAGCCCCTGGTCGGCCAGCGTCGCCACCAGCAGCACCACCGCCAGACTGGAATACGACAGGATCGCCAGCACCGCGCCCACCGCCAGCTCGATGCCCAGATCGTTGGGAATCGACACCAGCAGCGTGCGCACCAGCGGCGCCTCGACCAGCGGCCGGGTGCTGCCGACGATCAGCTGCAGCGCCAGCGTGATCAGCCCCAGACCGATGCCGATCTGGCCGAGCTGGCCGGTGCTGCTCTTCTCGCGCGAGAGGTGCGCGACCACGCCGGCGAAGATCAGCAGCGGCGACAGCCACGACAGGTCGAAGGAATAGACCAGCGCCATCACGCTGGTGCCGATGTCGGCGCCGAGCATCACCATCAGCGCCGGCGCGGTCGCCACCAGCCCCTTGCCGACGAAGGACGACACGATCAGCGAGGTCGCGGTGCTCGACTGCACGATGCAGGTCACCACCATCCCGGAGAACATCGCCTTGGGCCAGGCGCCCATGCTGGCGGCCAGCATCCGGCGCAGGCTCTCGCCGAACAGGCGCAGCACGCCGGTGCGCACCAGCTGGGTGGCCCAGATCAGCAGCGCGATCGCGGCGAACAGGTTCAGCAGATGCAGCATGATCCCCCCTTCGGAGCCAGCCCGGCCACCGCGCCCGATTTTCCAGTCCTCGGGAATGCGCCGATGGCGTGCACATGCACCAACTGTATACAGTTGAATGCACAGTTTTCGGGAGTTCCTGAAAACCGGGTCGTGAAGTGCTGCGACAGACTGGCCTCCGTATTGCGTATGTCACCGGCATGTTCCGGTGGATCTTTCGGAACCGATTTTTTCATCATGAGTCGTTCATGAGTCGTGCCAGCTCCCTGATGCCCAAGGCCCTGCAGGCCGATGCCAGCCCTCCGGCCGAGGGCGACAGCGCCGACCCCGGCGCCACCATGACCCGGCGCATCGCCGAGGCGATCACCGCGGCGATCGTCGAGCGCCGGCTGATGCCCGGCACCAAGCTGGCCGAGCAGCCGATCGCCGACATCTTCAAGGTCTCGCGCACCATCGTGCGCCAGGCGCTGATGCAGCTCAGCCGCGACCGGCTGATCACGCTGGAGCCCGCACGCGGCGCCTTCGTCTCCCGCCCAAGCGTCGAGGAGGCGCGTCAGGTCTTCGGCGTGCGCCTGATGCTCGAGACGGCGATGGTGCGCCAGCTCGCCCGCGACATCACGCCGGAACAGGTCGAGGAACTGCGCGCACATCTGCGCGCGGAGGCCTCGGCGGTGCAGCGCACCGACGTGCCCGGGCGCACCCGGCTGCTGGCGGACTTCCACATCATCCTGGCGCGCCAGCTCGGCAACGAGGTGCTCGCGCAGCTGCTGGCCGACCTGCTCTCGCGCTCCTCGCTGATCTCGCTGATGTACCAGTCCTCGCATTCGGCAGAGCACTCGCAGGCCGGCCATGTGCAGATCGTCGACGCACTGGCCCGCGGCGATGCCGACGAGGCGGTGCGGCTGATGGAGGCGCACATCGCCGAGGTCGAGAGCAATCTGCGCCTGCACCCGCGCATCGACGATCTCGCCACGGCGCTGGCCTCGGCCGCCAGCCCCTGAATCCCGGATCGACGCGCCCACCGGCTCGCGGGGGCGTCGGCGGCAGGCCCGGACCGGACCCGCGCGGTTCATCCGGGTGTGCATGGATATTGCAAGCCAGGTTCCCCGCAAACTGTATACACCTCGGAGCCCATGACGATGTCCGTTCTCTCGCCGATCCGACGCACCGCGATGGTGCTTGCCGCCGCCTCGACGCTGGGCCTGCTCGCCAGTCCGGCGCACAGCCAGGAGACCCCGGTCAAGTTCCAGCTCGACTGGCGCTTCGAGGGACCGGCCGCGCTGTTCCTCGCGCCGGTGGCCAAGGGCCACTTCAAGGCCGAGAAGCTCGATGTGACGATCGATGCCGGCAACGGCTCGGGCGGCACCGTCACCCGCGTGGCCTCGGGCACCTACGACATGGGCTTCGCCGACCTGGCCGCGCTGATGGAGTTCCACGCCAACAACCCGACAGCGCCGAACAAGCCGGTCGCGGTGATGATGGTCTACAACAACACGCCGGCGGCGGTGCTGGCGCTGAAGAAGTCGGGCATCAAGACGCCGGCCGACCTGAACGGCAAGAAGCTGGGCGCGCCGGTCTTCGACGCGGGCCGCAAGGCCTGGCCGATCTTCGCCAAGGCCAACGGCATCAGCAACGTGGCCTGGACCGCGATGGACCCGCCGCTGCGCGAGACCATGCTGGTGCGCGGCGACATCGACGCGATCACCGGCTTCTCGTTCACCTCGCTGCTGAACCTGGAGGCGCGCGGCGTCAAGACCGAGGATGTGGTCGTGCTGCCCTATCCCGCGCACGGCGTGAAGCTCTACGGCAACGCGATCATCGTCGGCGAGGCCTTCCTGAAGAAGAACCCGGAGGCGGTGAAGGCCTTCCTGCGCGGCTTCACCAAGGGCGTGAAGGACGTGATCGCGGATCCGAAGGCCGGCGTGGATCTGGTCAAGGCGCGCGACGGCATCATCAACGCCGACCTGGAGCTGCGCCGGCTGAAGCTGGCGCTCGACGCCTCGGTGCTGACGCCGGATGCCCGGGCCGAGGGCTTCGGCGCGGTCAGCGGCCCGCGCCTGAGCCTGATGGCCAGCCAGGTGGCCGACGCCTTCGCCACCAAGGAGCGCATCAACCCGGACGCGATCTGGAACGGCAGCTTCCTGCCCTCGGCCACCGACCGCAACATCTTCGCCACCGCGAAGAAATGACCGCAATGACCGCACAGGACTGATGCGATGACCGCCTTCGTCGATTTCAAGGATGTCTGGCTGGCCTACAACGACGAGCTGCTGGCCAAGCAGCAGTTCGCCGTCGAGGACATCAACCTGCAGGTCGGCGAGGGCGAGTTCATCGCCATCGTCGGGCCCTCGGGCTGCGGCAAGTCCACCTTCATGAAGCTGGCCACCGGCCTGAAGCGCCCGAGCCGCGGCACCGTCACCATCGGTGGCCAGGAGGTCACCGGGCCGCTGAAGATCACCGGCATGGCCTTCCAGGCGCCGAGCCTGCTGCCCTGGCGCACCACGATCGACAATGTGCTGCTGCCGCTGGAGATCGTCGAGCCCTACCGCTCGAGCTTCAAGCAGAAGCGGGCCGAGTACCGCGAGAAGGCGCGCCGGCTGCTGGCCAGCGTCGGCCTGGCCGGCATGGAAGACAAGTTCCCGTGGCAGCTCTCGGGCGGCATGCAGCAGCGCGCCAGCATCTGCCGCGCGCTGATCCACGAGCCGAAGATGCTGCTGCTCGACGAGCCCTTCGGCGCGCTCGACGCCTTCACCCGCGAGGAACTCTGGTGCGCGCTGCGCGACCTGCAGGCCGCGCAGAAGTTCAATGTCATCCTGGTCACGCACGACCTGCGCGAGAGCGTGTTCCTGGCCGACACGGTCTATGTGATGAGCAAGAGCCCGGGCCGCTTCGTCGTCAAGCGCGAGATCGACCTGCCGCGCCCGCGCGACCTGGAGATCACCTACACGCCCGAGTTCACCGCCATCGTGCATGAGCTGCGCGGCCACATCGGCGCGATGCGCAAGCCCGTCGCCGGCCTCGCCCCCGCCTCGGAGATCGCCCAATGAACGCCCGCCAGATGGAACGCTGGTCGCCCTGGATCCTGCTGGTCGCGGTGCTGCTGCTGTGGCAGGCGCTGTGCTCGGCCTTCGGCATCTCGGAATTCATCTTCCCGAGCCCGGCGGCGATCGGCACGGCGCTGGCCGAGCATGCCGCCACCATCGCCGGTCATGCCTGGCGCACCTTCTGGGTGACGATGGCCGGCTTCGGCCTGTCGATCGTGGTGGGCGTGCTGCTGGGCTTCCTGATCGGCAGCTCGCGCGCGGCCTACGCCGCGGTCTATCCGCTGATGACCGCCTTCAACGCGCTGCCCAAGGCCGCCTTCGTGCCGATCCTGGTGGTGTGGTTCGGCATCGGCATCGGCCCGGCCATCCTGACCGCCTTCCTGATCAGCTTCTTCCCGATCATGGTCAACATCGCCACCGGCCTGGCCACGCTCGAGCCCGAGCTGGAGGATGTGCTGCGG
Organism: Sphaerotilus sp. FB-3; assembly: GCF_023706025.1. Taxonomy (NCBI): domain Bacteria; kingdom Pseudomonadati; phylum Pseudomonadota; class Betaproteobacteria; order Burkholderiales; family Sphaerotilaceae; genus Sphaerotilus; species Sphaerotilus sp. FB-3. Next base: position 5,712 of record NZ_BQWE01000040.1, read on the forward strand.
GTGCTGGGCGCGCGGCGCTGGGACGTGCTGGTCAAGGTCGGGCTGCCGCGCTCGCTGCCCTACTTCTACGGCTCGCTGAAGGTGGCGATCACGCTGGCCTTCGTCGGCACCACGGTGTCGGAGATGACCGCGGCCAACGAGGGCATCGGCTACCTGCTGATCTCGGCCGGCAGCTCGATGCAGATGGGGCTGGCGTTTGCCGGGCTGGTGGTGGTCGGCGCGATGGCGATGGTGATGTACGAGCTGTTCTCGGTGGTGGAGAAGCGCACGACCGGCTGGGCGCATCGCGGCTCGAACGCGCACTGAAACGTGAAAAAGGCGCATGATCGTGCCCATGCATGCCTTCACCACGCCCGACCCGACGATGGAGCAGATGCTGCTGCACCTGCGCCAGGCCAGCGACATCGCACGCGCCGCGATGGAGCAGGGCCATCACCCCTTCGGCGCGCTGCTGGTCGGCCCGGACCATGAGACGGTGCTGCTGATCCAGGGCAATGTCGACAGCGTCAACCATGCCGAGGCGGTGCTCGCGCGCCAGGCCGCGGCCAAGTTCGACGCCGAGCTGCTGTGGAACTGCACGCTCTACACCACCGTCGAGCCCTGCTGCATGTGCTCCGGCACCCAGTACTGGGCCGGCATCGGGCGGCTGGTCTACGGCATGAGCGAGACGCGGCTGCGCGCCACCACCGGCCGCCATCCCGAGAACCCGACGCTGGACGTGCCCTGCCGCGAGGTGTTCTCGCGCGGCCAGAAGCCGATCCGCGTCTGGGGGCCGATTCCCGCGATCGAGGACGAACTCGCTGCAGTGCACGCGCGCTTCTGGCTCGGCCGCTGAGCGGTCCGCCCGCCCGCGATCGGTGCATCGCGCGCGCAAGCGGCTGGCATGGCTCGTGCGATTCTTCGTGACGAATATCTCATTTTTCGCCATCAGGAGCGCCCCATGCCGGACAGCCCGCTGCCGGTGATCGATCTGGCCCCCAGCTTCGGTCACGACCCCCAGGCCTTGCACGCCATCGCCGCCCGCATCGACGCGGCCTGCCGGCGCGACGGCTTCTTCCACGTCACCGGCCACGGCGTGCCGCTGGCGCTCAGCCACCATCTCTTCATGCTGTCGCGCCGGCTGTTCGCGCTGCCCGAGGAGGTCAAGCGGCGCTGGCATGTCGAGCTGTCGGGCGGGCTGTGCCGGGGCTACGACCCGGTGGGCTGGCAGGCGCTGGAATCGGGCCGCCCCGCCGACCTGAAGGAGAGCTTCTACCTCGGCGTCGACCGCGGCCCCTGGGACGCGCTGGTGCGCGCCGGCACGCCCAACCACGGCCCGAACCAGTGGCCCGACGAGGCGCTGGTGCCCGGATTCCAGGCCACCGTCGAGGCCTACCAGGCGACGATGACCCGCCTCGGCCGCCACCTGATGGGCCTGATCGCGCTGGCGCTGAAGCTGCCGCGCGAGCATTTCGAGCCCTTCCAGCGCAATCCGATGCCGGTGCTGCGGCTGCTGCACTATCCGCCGCAGTCGGCCAGCCGGCTCGACGGCCAGATCGGCTCGGGCGCGCACACCGACTGGGGCGGCCTGACGCTGCTGGCCCAGGACGAGTCCGGCGGCCTGCAGGTCCAGCGCGAAGGCGAATGGATCGACGTGCCGCCGATGCCCGGCACGCTGGTGGTCAACCTCGGCGACCTGATGCAGCGCTGGACCAACGACCGCTACCGCTCCTCGCTGCACCGGGTCGTCAACCGCCACAGCGGGCGCGAGCGCTTCTCGATCGCCTGGTTCCACGACATCGACTACCACGCCCAGGTGGCCGCCCTGCCCGGCTGCCATGACGCCGGCGATCCGCCTCGCTATCCGCCGATCACCGCCGGCGAGCACATCATCGAGATGTACCGTCGCACCACGCTGCCCGAGGCGGCCTGACCCGGTCCGATGCAGGACCACTGCGCCAGGCCGGCCCGCTACACTCCCGCCCTTTCGCCTCTGCCACCCGCCCTTTCCTCGACACGCCCATGAGCTGGCCCGGCCGCCTGAACCTGCACTACACCCGCGATGGCGAGCGCACGATCGCGCTGGACCGCCACCATGGTCCGCTGCGCGTGCTGCAGCGCCTGTACCCGGAAGGGCCGGGCATCTGCCACCATGTGCTGGTGCATCCGCCCGGCGGCATCGTCGGCGGCGACACGCTCGAGATCGAGGCGAAGCTCGAGGAAGGCACCCATGCGCTGATCACCACGCCCGGCGCGACCCGCTACTACCGCAGCGCCGGTGCGCCCGGCATGCAGCAGGTGCAGGCCCGGCTGGCCGACCATGCCCGGCTGGAATGGCTGCCGCTGGAGACGATCGCCTACCGCGACTGCCATGCGATCAACCGGATGCGCTTCGACCTGGCGCCGAAGGCCGAGATGATCGGCTGGGATCTGCTGGCGCTCGGTCTGCCTGCCGCCGGGGAAGCCTGGAGCCGGGGGCGCTACCAGCAGCACCTGGAACTGCCCGGTGTCTGGCTGGAGCAGGCCCGCATCGACGCCAGCGACACGCTGCTGCTTGACGGCCCGCTCGGCTGGGCGGGCCGACGGGTGCTGGGCACGATGTGGTTCGGCAGCGGCGAGGCGATCGGCCGGGAGCGCACCGCGCGACTGCTGGAACTCGCTCGCGATCGGCTGTCAGCCTCGCCGCTGGCGGACAGCGCCGGAGTCAGCGCGGTCCATGACCGGGTGATCGTGCTGCGCGCGCTGGCAGAACGGGTCGAGCCGCTGATGCAGCTGCTGGTGGCCGTGCGGGCAGCCTGGCGCCAGGACGGCTGGTCGCTGGCCGAATCTGCGCCCCGGATCTGGCGGACATGACATGAACAGCTGCACACCTTTTGATCAGGGTTTCCACTGATCAGATCCTGAATCCCTGAATAGAATGGGGCCGTACCGTCCCAGGCGTGACATCCGATCGATGCCGGGACGTCACCTCGATTCGGCCGCAACGCCAGGGAAGCCCGACATGTTCTCTCTCACTTTCTGCGCATCGCCACGCCTGTCGCATCGGTCGCTGAGACGGACCGCGGCGGGATCGGCGCTGAGCCTGCTGGCATGCACCGCCGCCTGGGCGGTGCCATCCCATCAGGCTGCACATCAGGTCGCACATCCGACGCTGCCCGCACAGCCGACGGTCGCCGCTTCGGCCAGCACCGGTGCGCTGTCGGACGGCGAATCCCATCCGGCGGCGCTGGCAGCCGCGGGCCTGCTCTCGATCGCACTGCTGCAGCGCCGGCTGATGCGCCGCCAGCGCCATCACCACGACTGACAGCACCAGCTTGCGTCAGCAGCACGCAAGCGCAAGCCACCGCCCCAGGCGGGGGACTGGCCCCGGAGTCGGGCGGTTTTCGGCCGACCTCCAGACAGGCTGCCGATAGACTGAGGGGCATGGACAAGGCCATCTCGCTGCCGGCGATGAGCTCGCCGCCTCCCGCACGGTCTCAGCCGCGCACCGGGCTGCTGCTGACCGGCGGCGGGGCGCGTGCGGCCTATCAGGTGGGCGTGCTGCGGGCCATCGCCGACATCGCCCGCGAGGTCGGCGCGCCGACACACAGCCCCTACCAGATCATCGCCGGCACCTCGGCCGGCGCGATCAACGCGACCGCCCTGGCCTGCCAGGCCGACCGCCATGATGCAGCGGTGCGCGAGATCGCCGATGTCTGGGCGCAGTTCCGCTCCGAGCAGGTCTACCGCACCGACTCGCTGGGCGTGCTGCGCACCGGCGCACCATGGCTGACGATGATGTCCTTCGGCTGGCTGCTGCACCGCTGGCGGCGACTGCGCCCGCGCTCGCTGCTGGACAACAGCCCGCTGGAATCGCTGCTGCTGCGCATGGTGCGCTTCGACCGGCTGCAGCGGCTGATGAACGACGGCCATCTGGATGCGCTGGCGGTGACGGCCTCCAGCTACACCAGCGGCGAGCATGTCACCTTCTACGAGAGCCGCGAGAACATCGCCCCCTGGAACCGCTCGCAGCGCCTCGCGGTGCCGGCCCGGCTCGGAGTACGCCACCTGCTGGCCTCGGCAGCGATTCCCTTCGTCTTTCCGGCGGTCGAGCTGCCTTGCGGCGAGCGCACCGGCTGGTTCGGCGACGGCTCGATGCGCCAGGCCGCACCGATCTCGCCCGCGGTGCATCTGGGCGCGGAGCGCATCCTGATCATCGGCGCCGGCCGCATGCACGAGCCGCCGGGCGCTCATCTGGAAATCAGCGGCTACCCGACGATCGCGCAGATCGCCGGCCATGCGATGTCGAACATCTTTCTCGACGCGCTGGCCGTCGATGTCGAGCGGCTGCAGCGCATCAACTCGACGCTGGCGCTGCTGCCACCGCAGGCGCTGGCGCAGACCACGCTGCGGCCGATCGAGGCGCTGGTGATCGCGCCCAGCCAGCGTCTGGACGAGATCGCCGGCCGCCATCTCGACAGCCTGCCGCTGACGGTGCGCAGCCTGCTGCGCGGCGTCGGTGTCAGTGGCCGGGGCTCCTCGGCACGCGGCGCGGCGCTGGCCAGCTACCTGCTGTTCGAGTCGGGCTACACCCGGGAGCTGATCGCACTGGGCAAGGCCGACGCGATGGCGCGGCGCGCCGATGTGCTGCGCTTCTTCGGCTGGCAGTCGGGCGCCGGACAGCGCCCGCCACCGACCCGTGCCCGGCTCGCCGATGACCATGACCATGCAGTGCGACCCGCGCTGCCGGCCTGCGCCGACAGCGACATGGCGGCGCAGCCGCTCACGGTCAGGGCTTCTTCACCGGCGTGAGCGCCGTCGTCGCGGGGCCCGCCGCAGCGACAGGCGTGGTGGCTGGCGCGGCGGGCAGGACAAAGGCACTCCCGTTGACCGTCAGCCCGCCGCCGGAGAAGCGGGTCGCGGAGGCCTGCTTGATGCCCTTGACGCGCTCCATCACATCGGCCCAGTCCCGGAACGGACCCTTCTTGCGCTCCTCGAGAATGCGGCCGGACATCGCAGGGCCGATGCCCTTGATCGACTCCAGCTCGGCCTGAGAAGCCTTGTTGATGTCGGTGGCCAGACAGGTCACCGAGGCCAGAGCCAGCGCCAGGCCAGCCAGCAGATTGCGGATCGTCATCATCGTGATGCTCCCGGACCCCGTGCGGGGGTGGTTCGCGGACAGGGATGATCCGCTCGCAGCGGGGCGGATCGGTGGCGCCGGCGGCACGGATGCCGGCGTGAGTCCACGATAGGAGCGCGGTCAGCCGCGGCGCATCCCCATCAGGAGGGCCCTCTTCCGGGGGCCCTCCGATGGGGGACAGCGATCCTCGAGGTCAGTGATCCTCGAGACGGCGCGGCGGGAAGGTCTCCCAGCCCTGGCAGCCGGGACACTGCCAGAAATACTGCTGCGCCTCGAAGCCGCAGGCCGCGCAGCGGTAGCGCTGCAGCGGTCGCAGCGCCTGCGCGACGCTGCCCTGCACCGCCTGATGCTCCTCGACCGACAGCGCAGCGCCTTCGGGCTCGCGCAGCAGCCTCAGCACCGGACCGAGGCCGGGCTGGACCTTCATGTGATCGAGCAGCCGCCGGCGACGCGAGGCCGGATCGGCATCGAGTGCAAGCAGCGCGGCCAGCAGGTCGGAGGTCGGCACCTGGCGATGCAGCTCGGACAGCGCGACACGGGCCTCGTCCGCGCGACCGCAGGCCTGCGCACTGGCCGCGAAGTCCGCCGCGATGACCGACAGGGCACCCGGCGACAGCGCCACCAGCGGCAGCCAGGCCTGCAGCGCCTGCTCATGCGCACCGGCACGCGCCGCACGCTGGCCGGCCAGCACCAGGGGCCGGGCCGCCTGCGGCGCGGCCTGGCGTGCCTTGTCGAGCGCAGCACGCGCATCGTCACCCTGGCCTCGGGCATCGGCCTCGAGCGCCAGTTCGCACCAGTAATGGGCCAGGCGAGGCGCAAACGATCCGGCCGCCACCGCCTCGAGCTGGCGTGCCACCTCGATCGCGGCCTTCCAGTCGCGCGAGCGCTCATGCAGCGTCAGCAGCGCCATGCGGGCATCGGTCGCGAAGGCAGAGCCCTCCAGAGCACGGTAGGCCGCCTCGGCCCGGTCGAACAGGCCGGCCTTCAGGAAATCCTGCGCCAGCGCGTACTGGGCGCGGTCGCGCTCGGAGGTGGGCAGGTCGGCACGTGCCAGCAGATGCTGGTGCACCCGCACCGCCCGCTCGTACTCGCCTCGGCGCCGGAACAGGTTGCCGAGCGCGAAGTGCAGATCCGAGCTGCCCGGGTCATGCTGGACCGCCTCGATGAAGGCATCGATGGCCTTGTCCTGCTGCTCGTTGAGCAGCAGGTTCAGGCCCTTGAAATAGGCGCGCGGAGACGACTCGATGTCGCGTTTCCACTGACGCATGTCCAGGCGCGAGGCCAGCCAGCCCAGCCCGAAGGCCAGCGGCAGGGCCAGCAGCAGCCACTGCAGGTCAAAGTCCATCGCGGGGGGGAGCGCCCAGGGGTACGTCAGGCAGGACAGGAGTGACGCCGGACAGCGCCGGCACGGCCGCGGTGGTGGTGGTCACCGGGGTCTGCGGCTCGGTCGAGGCCCGGGCGCGACGGCGCTGGCGCCACCAGTTCGGCATCATCGCCAGGACCCCGAAAAGCGCACCGGCGGCAAAGACCACGAGCACCATCAGCACCATCGGTGCACGGAACTCGAAGCCGAAGAACCAGCGGATCCGGGCCTCGTGCTGATTGTTCAGCGCGAAGGCGAACAGCACGAAGAAGATGGCGGCTCGAAATAGCCAGGAGAAGAATCGCATCGCACCGGGATTCTAGTGCGTGTCGTGCGGGATGCGCCGCGCGGGGTGCGCGGCCGTCCGGGCGGACGGTCAGGCCTTCTCGCCGGAGGCGGAGGCAGGCGTGGGAGTGGAAGCAGCGGCGGTGCGGTCGACGGCTTCGCGCAGGGCCTTGCCCGGCTTGAAGTGCGGCACCAGCTTCTCGGGAATGACGACCGGCTCGCCGGAACGGGGATTGCGCCCCATGCGCGGCGGCCGGCGATTGACGGCAAAGCTGCCGAAGCCACGGATCTCGATGCGGTGGCCCCGCCCCAGGGCCTCGGTCATCGTGTCGAGCATCGTCTTGACGGCGAACTCGGCATCACGATGGGTCAGCTGGCCGAAGCGTGCGGCCAGCAGATTGACGAGGTCGGAGCGGGTCATGCAGACAGCGGTTCCGTGGCGTCCGGCATCAGGATCAGTTGCCCTGATCCAGCTTGGCCTTCAGCAGGGCGCCCAGGCTGGTGGTGCCAGCATTCTCGCGGCTGCTGTCGGCCGACAGACGCTGCATGGCTTCCTGGTTCTCGGCGTTGTCCTTGGCCTTGATCGACAGCTGGATCGAGCGCGTCTTGCGATCGATGTTGATGATCAGGGCAGTGACTTCGTCGCCTTCCTTCAGCACGTTGCGGGCATCTTCCACGCGCTCGCGGGCGATTTCCGAAGCACGCAGGTAGCCGGTGACATCGTCGTTCAGCTGGATCTCGGCGCCACGCGGGTCGACCGACTTGACCTTGCCGGTCACCGTCATGCCGCGGTCGTTGACCGAGGTGTAGTTGGTGAACGGATCGGCGTCGAGCTGCTTGATGCCCAGCGAGATGCGCTCGCGCTCGACATCGATGCCCAGGACCACGGCCTCGACGTCCTGACCCTTCTTGTAGTTGCGGACCGCGGCTTCGCCCGGCTCGTTCCACGACAGGTCGGACAGGTGCACCAGGCCGTCGATGCCGGCGGCCAGGCCGACGAACACGCCGAAGTCGGTGATCGACTTGACCGGGCCCTTGACCTTGTCGCCGCGCTTGAAGTTCTGCGCGAACTCGTCCCACGGGTTGGCACGGCACTGCTTCATGCCCAGCGAGATGCGACGCTTGTCTTCGTCGATCTCCAGGACCATGACTTCGACTTCGTCGCCCAGCGAGACGACCTTGGACGGAGCGACGTTCTTGTTCGTCCAGTCCATTTCCGAGACGTGGACCAGGCCTTCGATGCCCGGCTCGATCTCGACGAACGCGCCGTAGTCGGCGATGTTCGTGACCTTGCCGAACAGGCGGGTGCCCGACGGGTAGCGGCGCGAGACGCCGAACCACGGATCGTCGCCCATCTGCTTCAGGCCCAGCGAGACGCGGTTCTTCTCGGCGTCGAACTTCAGGACCTTGGCGGTCAGTTCCTGACCCACCGTCACCACTTCGCTCGGGTGACGGACACGGCGCCAGGCCATGTCGGTGATGTGCAGCAGGCCGTCGATGCCGCCGAGGTCGACGAACGCACCGTATTCGGTGATGTTCTTGACCACGCCGTTGACGATGGCGCCTTCACGCAGGGTTTCGAGCAGCTTGGCGCGCTCTTCGCCCATCGAGGCCTCGACCACCGCGCGACGCGACAGCACAACGTTGTTGCGCTTGCGGTCGAGCTTGATGACCTTGAACTCCATGGTCTTGCCCTCGAACGGGCTCATGTCCTTGACCGGACGGGTGTCCAGCAGGGAACCCGGCAGGAAGGCGCGGATGCCGTTGACCAGAACGGTCAGGCCGCCCTTGACCTTGCCGTTGACGGTGCCGGTGACGAAGTCGCCCGACTCCAGGGCATTTTCCAGCGACAGCCACGAGGCCAGACGCTTGGCCTTGTCGCGCGACAGGATGGTGTCGCCGTAGCCGTTCTCGATGGCGTCGATCGCGACCGACACGAAGTCGCCGACCTGGACTTCCACTTCGCCCTGGTCGTTCTTGAACTCTTCCAGCGGAACGTAGGCTTCGGACTTGAGGCCGGCGTTGACGACGACGAAGCTGTGCTCGACGCGGACGACTTCAGCGGAGATCACTTCGCCGGCGCGCATGTTGGCGCGCTGGAGCGACTCCTCGAACATCGCGGCAAAGGATTCCATGCCGAGATCGGCCATAGATGCTTGGGACATTGGGGACTTTCTGCACCGGCGACGGGCCGGCGGCGGGTGCCACTTCCGTGGCGGGGTTGAGTTGACGATCCGGGGCTCCGTCGGTGCATCGCGCACTCGGCCGGAACTCCGGGCCAGAAGGCAGGAAAGGTGGCGGTCGATCCGGCTCGCTCAGGGCGCGTCGAAGGGCTGCCGTGCGTTCCACCAGGCCACCACCTGCTGCACCGAAGCCTCGATGCCGAGCTGGGAGTTGTCGAGCCGGAGCGCGTCCTCGGCCGGTCTCAAGGGGGCGGTCTCACGGGTGCGGTCCCGCTCGTCGCGCGCCTCCAGATCGGCACGAAGGTCGTCGAGGCTAGCAGAAATTCCCTTTGCGATCAATTGATTGAGCCGGCGCTCGGCGCGCGCGGCTGCGGTCGCGGTCAGGAAGATCTTCAGGCCGGCGTCGGGGAAGATGACGGTGCCCATGTCACGGCCGTCCGCCACCAGGCCGGGCAGCTGGCGGAAGCCGCACTGCAGGTCGTAGAGCGCGGCACGCACCGCCGGCCAGGCCGAGATGCGCGAGGCCATCATGCCCACCGCCTCGTCGCGCAGCTCGTCGCTGACATCCTCGCCGGCGAGCAGCACCCGCACGCCCTCGAAGCGCAGCTGCATCGCCCGTGCGGTGGCGGCCAGGCCCTGCTCGTCGTCGGCCGAGACGCCGGCGCGGCGCGCCGCCAGCGCGGTCACCCGGTACAGCGAGCCCGAGTCCAGCGTGTGCCAGCCCAGGCCGGCGGCCACGCTGGCCGACAGCGTGCCCTTGCCGGAGGCGGTCGGGCCGTCGATGGTGATCACCGGAATGTCGGCCGCGCGGGCCTCGACCACCGAGAACAGCGCCTCGAAATAGTCGGGAAAGGTCTTGGCGACGCACTTCGGGTCGAGGATGCGCACCGGCACCGCACGCTCGCCGTCGCCGGCCGGATTCAGCCGGTTGAAGGCCGCCAGCGACAGGCACATCGCCATGCGGTGGTCGTCGTAGGTGTGGATCGCGGCGGGCTGGAAGCGCGCCAGCGGCTCGACGCGCAGGAAGTCCTCGCCCTCCTCGACCGTGGCGCCGAGCTTGCGCAGCTCGCAGGCCATCGCGGCGATGCGGTCGGTCTCCTTGACGCGCCAGCTGGCGATGTTGCGCAGCGTCGAGGGGCCGTCGGCGTAGAGCGCCATCACCGCCAGCGTCATCGCCGCGTCGGGAATGTGGTTGCAGTCGAGGTCGATCGCCTTCAGCGGCCAGGCGCCGCGGCGGATCTCCAGCGCATTGGGCTCGGCATGCACCACAGCGCCCATCGCCTCGGCGGCCTCCTTGAAGCGGATGTCGCCCTGGATGGAGGCCGCGCCCACGCCCTCGATGCGCACCGGCGCGTCGACGCCGGCGATCGCGCCCAGCGCGATGAAGTACGACGCCGACGAGGCGTCGCCCTCGACATGCACCTCGCCCGGCGTGACATAGCGGCTGCCGGCCGGAATGACGAAGCGCTCCCAGCCCTGGCGCTCGACCGCGATGCCGAAGCGCGCCAGCAGGTTCAGCGTGATCTCGATGTAGGGCTTGGAGATCAGCTCGCCGACCACCTCGATGGTCACCGCGCGGTCGCTGGCGGCCAGCGGCAGCGCCAGCAGCAGCGCGGTCAGGAACTGGCTCGACACATCGCCGCGCACCTTGACCGGTGCCGCCAGATCCAGCGTGCCGCCGGCCACCCGCAGCGGCGGATAGCCTTCGGTGCCCAGGCAGTCGACCGTGCAGCCCAGGCCGCGCAGCGCGTCGACCAGATCGCCGATCGGACGCTCGTGCATGCGCTTGACGCCGCCCAGCGTGTAGGCCGCCCCGCCCTGCTGCGTGGCCAGCACCGCCAGCGCGGCGGTCAGCGGGCGCATCGCGGTGCCGGCATTGCCCAGGAAGAGCTCGGCCGCGGCCACCGCCGGGCGCCCCGCAAAGCCGGTGATGCGGGTGAGGCGGCCGTCCTGGACGATGGCGCAGCCCAGCGTGCGCAGCGCCGCCAGCATCACCCGGGTGTCGTCGGAGTCGAGCAGGTCGACCAGCGTCGTCGTGCCCTCGCTCAGGCCCGCCAGCAGCAGCAGCCGGTTCGAGATGCTCTTGGAGCCGGGCAGCTGCACGGTGCCGGCGGCGTGACCGAGCGGCGGAAGGTCGAGATGCGGGATCGAGTACATGCGCGGAGAGTCGAATCTGTCTGCTGCGGGATCAGCCTGGAAATTCAGCGGGCGGTGGCCGGGCGGGCATTCATCTGCCAGCCCGAGCGGCCCTCGGAGGCGGTGCGGATCAGGTCCTCGAGCGCCTCCTGGTTGCCCGAGCGCATGACCACCTCGAAGGCGTCGAGCGCATGGCGCAGGCGCTGCGACTGCTTGAGCACCTCCTCGCGATTGGCCAGCAGGATGTCGCGCCAGACCGTCGGGTCGCCGGCGGCGATGCGGGTGAAGTCGCGGAATCCCGGACCGGCCAGCGACAGGAACTCGCGCCCGGCCGGCTGAGAGATCACCGCATTGAAATACGCGAAGGCCAGCAGGTGCGGCAGATGGCTGACCGCGGCGAAGGCCGCATCGTGGTTCTCCGGCGTCATGCGCAGCACCTGGCAGCCGATCGCGGCCCAGACGTCGGTGGCCTTCTGCACCATGACCGGATCGGTCTGCGCCAGCGGCGTGAGAATGACCTGCTTGCCCTGGTAGAGCTGGGCATCGGCATGCTCGACGCCGGCGACCTCCTTGCCGGCGATCGGATGCGCCGGCACGAAGCTGCCGATGCGCTCGCGCAGCACGCGCCGGGCCACGTCGACCACATCGCGCTTGGTGCTGCCAACATCCATGAACAGCGTGCCGGGCTCGACCATGTGGCGGATCGCCTTGAAGGTCGCATCGCTGGCGGCCACCGGCACCGAGATCAGCACGATGTCCGAGCCCGAGACCGCCAGCAGCGCCGATTCGGCCGCGATGTCGATGACGCCGAGCCGGCGCGCCCGCTCCACCGTCGAGGGCGACTTGCTGTAGCCGACCACCCGCTGCACCAGACCGGCGCGCTTGAGGGCCAGCGCGAAGCTGCCGCCCATCAGGCCGCAGCCGATCACCCCGAGTTGATTGAACATGATTGGAGAACCTGCCGGCAGAGGGGAGATCAGTGGGCGTCGATCGGGTAGGCCCCGAGCACCTTGAAGAAGGCGCAGGCCTCGCGCAGCTCGTGCATCGCGGTCTGCACCGCCGGCTGCTCGGGATGGCCCTGCAGATCGATGAAGAAGTAGTACTCCCACTGGCCCGAGCGCGCCGGGCGCGACTCCAGCCGGGTCATCGACACGCCGTGGCGCTTCAGCGGCGCGAGGATGTCGTACATCGCACCGGGCCGGTTGACCACCGACACGACCAGGCTGGTGCAGTCATGGCCGGAGGCCTGCGGCGCCGGATGGCGGTGCGGGTCGGTGACGATCGCGAAGCGGGTGCGGTTGTGCGGATCGTTCTGGATCGCCGGGGCGACCACATGCACGCCGTACTCGCTGGCCGCACGCGCGCTGGCGATGCCGGCCAGGCGGCTGTCCTGCGCGGCCAGGCGCGCGCCCTCGGCGTTGCTGGAGACCGGCCGGCGCTCGGCATGCGGCAGGTGCAGCGACAGCCAGTCGTGGCACTGCGCCAGCGCCTGCGGGTGCGCGCAGACCGCCTCGATGCCGTCGAGCGCGTTCTCCTTGCGCAGCAGGTTGTGGCGCACGAACAGGCTGGTCTCGCCGATGATGAACAGCGGCGTGGTCAGGAAGATGTCGAGCGAGCGCGCCACCATGCCCTCGGTCGAGTTCTCGACCGGCACCACGCCAAAGTCGGCCACGCCGGCCGAGGTGTTGCGGAAGACCTCGTCGATGCTGGCGCACGGCACGCGCACGATGGACGAGCCGAAGAAGCCCAGCGCCGCCTCCTCGCTGAAGGTGCCGGCCGGGCCGAGATAGGCCACCCGGGTGGGCGTTTCCAGCGCACGGCAGGCGCTCATGATCTCGCGCCAGATCGGCGCCACGCTCTCGTTCTTCAGCGGACCCGGGTTGAACTGCTTCAGGCCGTCGATGACCTGCGCCTCGCGCTCCGGACGGAAGACGACCGAGCCTTCCCTCTTCTTGATCTCGCCGACCTCCTGCGCCAGGCGGGCGCGGCGGTTGAGCATCGCGATCAGCTCGCGGTCGAGCGCGTCGATGCGGTCGCGCAGCTCCGGCAGCGTCGGAGCGGGCGACGCGGCGTCGTGGTCGGGCGTGGTCATGGCAGGAGGGTCCCGGTCTTGTGGGGGTCGAGGAGTCGGATCAGCCGCGGGCGGCGGCGAAGGTGCGCAGATGGTCCACCAGCGCCTGCACGCCGGCCAGCGGCATGGCGTTGTAGATCGAGGCGCGCATGCCGCCGACGCTCTTGTGGCCCTTGAGCTGCAGCAGGCCGCGCTCCTGCGCACCCTTGAGGAAGTCGGCGTTGAGCGACTCGTCGCGCAGCTGGAAGGGCACGTTCATGCGCGAGCGGCAGGCCGGATCGATGCGGTTGACATAGAAGCCCGCGCCCTCGCCGTCCAGGTAGCCGTAGAGCAGACCGGCCTTCTCGATCGCGCGGCGCTCCATCTCGGCCACGCCGCCCTGGCGCTTCACCCACTGGAACACCAGCCCGGCGATGTAGATGCCGTAGGTCGGCGGCGTGTTGTACATCGAGGCGTTGTCGGCCACCAGCCTGTAGTCGAAGGCGCTCGGGCAGATCGCCAGCGCATGGCCGAGCAGGTCTTCCCGCACGATGACGATGGTGACGCCCGCCGGGCCGATGTTCTTCTGCGCGCCGGCGAAGGCCAGGCCCACCCGCGACCAGTCGATGCCGCGCGACAGGATGTGCGAGGAGCAGTCGATCACCAGCTCGGCCGTGCTGCCCAGGGCAGCCAGGTCCGGCAGCGTCTGGAACTCGACGCCGTGGATGGTCTCGTTGCTGCAGAGGTGCACATAGCGTGCGTCCGCGCGCAGCGCCCAGCCGGCCGCCGCGGGGATCGACAGGTGGCCGCCCTCGGCGTTGCTGGCCGCGACCTTCGCGTCGCAGTAGCGCTGCGCCTCCTTGGCCGACTTCTGCGACCAGGCGCCGGTGACGACGAAGTCGGCCGCGCCGCCCCGCGACAGGTTCAGCGGCACGATGGCGTTCTCGGCCAGGCCGCCGCCCTGCATGAACAGGATGCGGAAGTCCGCCGGCACCGCCAGCAGCTCGCGCAGGTCGGCCTCGGCGGCTTCGGCGATCGAGATGAACTCGCGCCCGCGGTGGCTCATCTCCATCACGCTCATGCCCGAGCCGTGCCAGTCGAGCATCTCGGCCGCAGCCTGCTGCAGGACCTCCTCGGGCAGCGCCGCGGGGCCGGCGGAGAAGTTGTAGGGGCGCGCAGTCATCGTCATCGTCGGCTCAGGAGGTCTTCAGGAGAGTCACTTCTTCGCCGGCGCCGAGGCCGGCGGCTGCACGCCCAGGCGGGTGCTGATGCTGCGGTCGAGCGCCTGCAGCTTGGGCTCGACGGCCGCGCGGGTGTCGGCCACCAGCTTCTCGGACATGCCCTTCTGGATGTCGGGCGTCATCTGCTGGTAGCGGCGCACCACCGGCGACTCCAGCCAGGCGACCAGCTGCTTGAGCTCGTCTTCGGTGAAGCGCTCGTCGAGCAGCGCGCCCATCACGCCCGGCGCGGCCTTCTGCGCACGCTCGCGCACGATCGGCGTGGCCTCCTCGACATACTTGCGCACGTCGGCCTGGATCTCCTTGGCCAGCGCCTCGCGCTTTTCCGGCGCGACGCGGGTCTGCAGGATCATGCCGGCCTGCTGCATCAGCGCCATCGCCGGCTGCTCGACCAGGCTGCGGGCGATGCCGTCGATGCCGCCCTGCTGCAGCGAGATGACCTTGGCGATCAGCTCCTTCTTGGCCGGGCTCGGCTCGGCGGCCTGCGCCGGCAGCGCCGCCAGCAGCACCAGCGTCGCGGCAGGAATCAGCGCCAGGCGACGCAGAGTGGACAGGCAAGTCATCAGGCAGTCTCCCCGGCGCTGGCGCCGGTGTCGGTGGGGGAATCGGTGGCAGCCTCGGCAGCCAGATCGGCGGCCGGATCGACGCCAGGCTCGGCGGACTCGTTCGCGTCGTTCTCGACGATGCGCTGCAGGCCCGAGAGCCGGGTGCCCTCGTCCAGCGCGATCAGCGTGACGCCCTGGGTGGCGCGGCCCATCTCGCGGATCTCGGACACCCGGGTGCGCACCAGCACGCCGCGGTCGGTGATCAGCATGATCTCGTCCTCGGCGCGCACCAGCGTGGCGGCGACCACCCGGCCGTTGCGCTCGGACTGCTGGATGGCGATCATGCCCTTGGTGCCCCGGCCGTGGCGGGTGTGCTCGGTGATGCTGGTGCGCTTGCCGTAGCCGTTCTCGGTGGCGGTCAGCACGCTCTGCGACTCGTCCTCGGCCACCAGCATCGCGATGACGTTCTGGCCCTCTTCGAGCGACATGCCGCGCACGCCGCGGGCGTTGCGGCCCATCGGGCGCACGTCGCCCTCGTGGAAGCGCACCGCCTTGCCGCCGTCGGAGAACAGCATCACGTCATGCTCGCCGTCGGTCAGCGCCGCGCCGATCAGGTGGTCGCCCTCGTCCAGGTCGACCGCGATGATGCCGGCCTTGCGCGGGTTGCTGAACTCGTCGAGCGCCGTCTTCTTCACCGTGCCCAGCGCGGTCGACATGAAGATGTAGTGGTCGGCGGGGAAGCTGCGGAACTCGCCGGTCAGCGGCAGCACCACGGTGATCTTCTCGCCCGGCTGCAGCGGGAACATGTTGACGATCGGCTTGCCGCGGCTGGCGCGTCCGCCCTGCGGCACCTCCCAGACCTTCAGCCAGTAGACGCGGCCGCGGTCGCTGAAGCACAGCATCCAGTCGTGCGTGTTGGCGATGAAGAGCTGGTCGACCCAGTCGTCTTCCTTGGTCTGCGTGGCCTGCTTGCCGCGGCCGCCGCGCTTCTGCGCGCGGTACTCGGCCAGCGGCTGGCTCTTGATGTAGCCGCCGTGGCTGAGCGTGACCACCATGTCGGTCGGGGTGATCAGGTCCTCGGTGCCCAGCTCCTGCACGTTGTGCTCGATGGTCGAGCGGCGCGCGCCCAGCTTCGTCTGGCCGAACTCGGCGCGCAGCGCGCCCAGCTCGTCGACGATGATCGCGGTGACCCGCTCGGGACGCGCGAGGATGTCGAGCAGGTCGGCGATGGTCGCCATGATGTCGCGGTACTCGCCGACGATCTTGTCCTGCTCCAGGCCGGTCAGGCGCTGCAGGCGCATCTGCAGGATCTCGCCGGCCTGGTCGTCGGACAGGCGGTAGAGGCCGTCGGCCTGCAGGCCGTACTGCGCCGGCAGCCCCTCGGGGCGGAAGGCCTCGCGGCCGCCCAGCGCGGCGCTGCCCGCGCGCTCGAGCATCTCGCGCACCAGCGCCGAGTCCCAGCCCTGCTCCATCAGCGCGGCACGCGCCATCGGCGGCGTGGGCGAGGTCTTGATGATGCGGATGAACTCGTCGATGTTGGCCAGCGCCACCGCCAGGCCCTCGAGCACATGGCCACGCTCGCGCGCCTTGCGCAGCTCGTACACCGTGCGGCGCGTCACCACCTCGCGGCGGTGCTCCAGGAAGATCTCCAGCAGCAGCTTCAGGTTGCACAGGCGCGGCTGACCGTCGATCAGCGCGACCATGTTCATGCCGAAGCTGTCCTGCAGCTGCGTCTGCTTGTAGAGGTTGTTGAGCACGACCTCCGGGACTTCGCCGCGCTTGAGCTCGATGACGACGCGCATGCCGGACTTGTCCGACTCGTCCTGGATGTGGCTGATGCCCTCGATCTTCTTCTCGTGGACGAGCTCGGCGATGCGCTCGAGCAGCGTCTTCTTGTTCACCTGATACGGGATTTCGTCGACGATGATCGCCTGGCGCGCGCCGCGGTCGATGTCCTCGAAATGCACCCGCGCGCGCATGACAACGCGCCCGCGACCGGTGCGGTAGCCCTCGCGCACGCCGGCCACGCCATAGATGATGCCGGCGGTGGGGAAGTCCGGCGCCGGGATGATCTCCATCAGCTCGTCGATGGTGGCGTCGGGCTGGCGCAGCAGGTGCAGACAGGCGTCGACCACCTCGTTGAGGTTGTGCGGCGGGATGTTGGTGGCCATGCCCACCGCGATGCCGGCCGAGCCGTTGACCAGCAGATTGGGCAGCCGGGTCGGCAGCACCAGCGGCTCGCGCTCGCTGCCGTCGTAGTTCGGGCCGAAGTCGACGGTCTCCTTGTCGATGTCGGCCAGCATCTCGTGCGCGACCTTGCCCAGGCGGATCTCGGTGTAGCGCATCGCCGCGGCGTTGTCGCCGTCGATCGAGCCGAAGTTGCCCTGGCCGTCGACCAGCATGTGGCGCAGCGAGAAGTCCTGCGCCATGCGCACGATGGTGTCGTAGACCGCGATGTCGCCGTGCGGATGGTATTTGCCGATCACGTCGCCGACGATGCGCGCGCTCTTCTTGTAGGGGCGGTTCCAGTCGTTGTTGAGCTCGTGCATCGCGTAGAGCACGCGCCGGTGCACCGGCTTCAGACCGTCGCGTGCATCCGGCAGCGCCCGCCCGACGATCACGCTCATCGCGTAGTCGAGGTAGGAGCGGCGCATTTCCTCTTCGAGGCTGACGGGCAGGGTTTCTTTGGCGAATTGAGTCATGCGGTCGGGCCGTTGCACAGCGGGGACGCCCACAAAAGCACTGCAGCGCCGGGGCATCGAACCCGCCATTCTACGATCCGCGCAATGTCGTCATCGCGCAACAGCCCTGTCCCGGGGCGTCTTCCTGTGGCACAGGGCGGCAAACCGCATATGGCACAATGAATTTGTCGGTCCCTGGTGCCGCGCTCTCATCGGCAAGCTTGGGCCGCCGTCTTTTCTGCATCTTGCAGCCCGATCTGCGGCTTTTCTCGAGAGGAGAACCATGAACAAACTCAACAAGGTTGCACTGCTGTTCGCGTCGGCCGCTCTCGCCGCCTGTGCGACCGGTGGCTCGACCTCCGGTGCCGTCGACAACTGGCGCGCTGCCGATGGCACCGTGCTGAAGAACGGCACGAACGAACTGTGCTGGCGTGATGCCAACTGGACGCCGCAGACCGGCGTGCAGGGCTGCGACGGCGTTCCGGCTCCGAAGCCTGCTCCGGCACCGGCTCCGGCCCCCGCTCCGGCTCCGGCCCCCGCCGTCGTTCCGCCGGCTCCGGCTCCGATGCCCGCTCCGGTCCCCGTCCCGGTCGCTCCGGTCAGCGAGAAGGTCACCTTCGCCGCCGACGCGTTCTTCGACTTCGACAAGGCTGTCCTGAAGAAGGACGCCGGCGCCAAGCTCGACGATCTGGTCAGCAAGGTCAAGGGCGTGAACCTGGAAGTCATCATCGCCGTCGGCCACACCGACAGCCGTGGCTCCGACGCCTACAACCAGAAGCTGTCGCAGCGTCGCGCCGAAGCCGTCAAGAAGTACCTGGTCGGCAAGGGCATCGAAGCCAACCGCGTCTACACCGAAGGCAAGGGCGAGAAGCAGCCCGTCGCCGACAACAAGACCGACGAAGGCCGCGCGAAGAACCGCCGCGTGGAAATCGAGGTCGTCGGTACCCGCACCAAGTAAGCAGCTCGCTGCTCGCTCCGAGAACCCCGCCCCGGCGGGGTTTTTTCTTGCCTGTCCGATTTCGCTACCATCGCCGGATGATGCAGAACGCCGACCCCAAGGAGCTCGCCAAGTTCAGCGAGCTGGCCCACAAGTGGTGGGACCCGGAGAGCGAGTTTCGCCCGCTCCACCAGATCAACCCGCTGCGGCTCGAGTGGATCGAGCAGTGCGCAGGCTCGCTCGACGGCCGTCAGGTCGTCGATGTGGGCTGCGGTGGCGGCATCCTCAGCGAGGCGATGGCCCGACGCGGTGCGCAGGTGCTGGGCGTCGATCTGGCTGAACGCTCGCTGAAGGTCGCGCAGCTGCACGCGATGGAGGCCGGCCTGCAGAACGTGCAGTACCGCGAAGTCGCCGCCGAGGCGCTGGCCGCCGAGATGCCGGGCCGCTTCGATGTGGTGACCTGCATGGAGATGATCGAGCATGTGCCCGATCCCGGCGCGATCGTCGAGGCCTGCGCGAAGCTGGTGCGCCCGGGCGGCTGGGTCTTCCTGTCGACGCTGAACCGCAACCCGAAGTCCTTCCTGTTCGCGATCGTCGGCGCCGAGTATGTGCTGAACCTGCTGCCGCGCGGCACCCACGAATACGCCAAGTTCATCCGGCCGAGCGAGCTGGCCTCCTGGTGCCGCCACTGCGGCCTGGACCTGCAGCACACCCGCGGTCTGGAATACAACCCGCTGACCCGCCGCTACTGGCTCAGCGGCGACACCAGCGTCAACTACATGATCGCCTGCCGCAAGGAAGCACAGTGAGCCGCGATCGTCCTGTCCATGCGGTCTTGTTCGATCTTGACGGCACCCTGGTCGACAGTGCACTGGATCTCGGCGGCGCAGGCAACGATCTGCGCGAGCGCCGCGGCCTGCCGCCGCTGCCGCTGGAGGTCTTCCGGCCGCTGACCGGCACCGGCGCCCGCGGCATGCTGCGGGTGGCGCTGGGCACCACGCCGGAGGATGCGGATTTCGAGGCGCTGAAGGACGAGTATCTGGCGATCTACGCCACGCGCCTGACCCGGCTGACACGGGTGTTCGACGCGATGGCGCCGGTGCTCGACGCGCTGGACGCCGCCGCCCTGCCCTGGGGCATCGTCACCAACAAGCACAGCCGCTTCGCCGAGCCGGTCGTCGCCGGCACCGGTCTGGCCACGCGCAGCCGGGTGCTGGTCTGCGGCGACACCACCGCACGCGCCAAGCCCTTTCCCGATCCGCTGCTGGAGGCCGCGCGCCGTCTGGCGGTCGATCCGGCGCACTGCCTCTATGTCGGCGACGATCTGCGCGACATCCAGGCCGGCCGGGCCGCGGGCATGGGCACGGTCGCCGCCGCCTGGGGCTATCTGGGCGACGGCGAGCCGATCGAGGCCTGGGGCGCAGACCATCTCGCACGCACGCCCGCCGGACTGCTCGAGGTGCTGCGGCCCGGCCGCTGAGCAGATGATGCTAAGATGACGGGTTCAGGGGCCGACCTGGTTTCGACGTGGGTGCGGAATCGGAGCAGGGCATGCCGAGCACCAGTTCGCTCGTAAAACCACTGGAAACAAAGTAACTGCGAACGACGAACGTTTCGCCCTCGCCGCTTAACACCGGTGAGCCTCTCAACGGTTGGCCGATGGGCCGGGCCTGAGATCGCAAGGTCAAGGGCTGAGAGGTCATTCACATTGGCTGGGTCTGAGCCGGGTCACACGGTTCAGGTCGAGATCTCGTGACTGGCGTGTCCAAGAGGGTGTTCCTGCCCGCCTGGCGCGCGAGACTCAAATCAGAGAACTACGCATGTAGAACTGCCTGAGGATGGCTTGCGGACGGGGGTTCAATTCCCCCCGGCTCCACCATTCAAAGTTCCGCGACGACTTTCAAGCGTTCGCGGAAGTACAGAAAAGCCCTAGAGAATCAACGCTCTAGGGCTTTTTCTTTGTCCGCATGGCTTCGGGTCAGTTCGTTTCCTTCCGTGTTCCTATGGGAAGAACTGGAGGAAGAACTACAGAATAGGGTTCTCTCCCCTGAAAAGTTCTTCCTCATGGCACGACACCTGATCCCCTCAGACAAGACCATCAAGGCACTGAAGCCCGGCGCGACCGATGACGACGGGGCACCCGTCAAGCGGCTGAACGATGGGGACGGGCTGTTCCTCATGCTGTGGGTGAAGGG
Organism: Sphaerotilus sp. FB-3; assembly: GCF_023706025.1. Classification (NCBI taxonomy): domain Bacteria; kingdom Pseudomonadati; phylum Pseudomonadota; class Betaproteobacteria; order Burkholderiales; family Sphaerotilaceae; genus Sphaerotilus; species Sphaerotilus sp. FB-3. The sequence continues at coordinate 26,423 of NZ_BQWE01000040.1, forward strand.
TGGTGCGCACGGATGGCGCTTTCAGTACACATTGAACGGACGCAGGAACATCCTGAGTCTGGGCACCTATCCAGATACCGGCCTGGCGCTGGCCCGTCGCCGGGCTGACGAGGCGCGGGCGCTGGTGGCGGCGGGAATCGACCCGAGCGAGAAGCGCAAGGCAGAGAAGGCTGAACACGACCGCCAGCGCGAGCAGCGCCAGAGAGAAGCAGCGGGCTTGCCACCTGTGGGGAGTTTCGAGGCCGTGGCCCGCGAGTGGCTGGCAGATGTCCACGCCCACAAGGTCAGCCCGGGCCATGCCGAGCGGACCCGCATCCGCCTGGAGCAGCACGCGTTCCCGTGGCTTGGACGGCTGGCGCTGGCCGACGTGACGGCACCGAAGCTGCTGGAATGCCTGCGGCGAGTGGAGAAGCGCGGGACGGTCGAGACGGCGCACCGGGTGAAGCAGGCATGCGGGCAGGTGTTCCGGTACGGCATCGCCACGGGGCACTGTGAGCGTGACCCGTCAGGGGATCTGCGGGACGCGCTGCGCCCTGTTGTCGTTGCGCACCATGCGGCACTGACCGAGCCGAAGCGCGTTGGCGAGCTGCTGCGGGCCGTGGACAGCTACCCCGGACAGCCGACGACCCGGGCCGCCCTGCTGCTGTGCGCCCTCACCTTCCAGCGACCGGGCGAGGTACGGGGCGCCGAGTGGGCAGAGTTTGACCTGGACGCGGGAACCTGGCTGATCCCCGGGCACCGGATGAAACGCAGCGTGCAAGGCAAGGCAACGGGGCCGGCGCACCTGGTCCCCCTGTCTCGGCAGGCCGTGGCTGTGCTGCGCGAGCTGCAGCCGCTGACGGGTGGCCGGGTGTTGGTGTTCCCGGGCCTGCGCTCACCGAAGCGACCCATCAGCGACGTGACCCTAGGCGCGGCGCTGGCCCGGCTCGGGTTCGGCAATGACGAGATGACGGCGCACGGGTTCCGGGCAATGGCCCGCACGATGCTGGCCGAACGGCTGGGTGTGGCTGAACCCGTCATAGAGGCACAACTGGCCCATGCCGTGCCCGATGCGCTGGGGCGCGCGTACAACCGAACCGAGTTCGCGGAACAGCGCCGGCAGATGATGCAGGCATGGGCCGACTACCTGGACACGCTGCGGCGAGGTGCCGCGGTGATCCCGTTCCGGGCCGCCTGATCGGGCCGCCCTTCCTCCTGGTGCTGGCCTGGCTGTCGTGCGCCGACGGTCCGACCTGCTGCCCTCTGTGCACACCACCAGCCCGGCCCCGTGCCGGGCTTCGTCCATCTGGACAGGACAGCGGGGGCAGTGCTGGGCGTGTCGTGTGGGCAGGGTCTGGGCAGGCTGATCGGCCTGTGGGCGTGTGCTGCTGGCCGCCGGGGAAGGCGGCGGCGGGACTGTCTGCGCGCGGCATCTGGCCGTTCTGAGAAGGTGCGCCAAGGACAGAGACCGGGCGAATTTGCCGGCGAACTGCGGGCGGCAGTGGGGACAGAGCAGCCCGACAGGGCCGGGTGCCGCCGACTTCTCCAATGAAATCAACAACATAGAGCAGGATCGGGGGCCTGAAGCGGCAGCGGGAACAGACTGGCCACAAAGGGGGATAGAGGCGGGAACAGACTGGCCACAGGCGGGAACAAGAGAAAGAGGAGAAGACAGGACACCTTCTCTCTTCTCTTCCTCCCCCCCCTATAGGTTCTTCCGACGCCCCGAGGCGTGCGGGTAATTCGGCCCCCGCCCTCGCGCCAGTGGCTGCGCTGGCTGGAAAGTACGTTGCGCCCGTGATCGGTGACGACGCAAGGGGCGCAAGAGGGAAGGCGGCTGCGGCGCTGCTGTTGCAAGGCGTCGCGACCTGGTGCGGACTCTCCCGGGCGACTGCTGCGCGCATGAGCTGACGACATCACCACCCCGGAGCCCGCGCCAGTGCGCCCGGCCTCGAGGGGTGGCCGCTGCCGGCCGGGCTGCTGCAGGTCGGCGCCGAGCTGGTCGAGGTCGAGGGCGTGCCGGTCGGTGCCGCGGCGCTGCCGGTCAGCCTGGCCACGCCACACCAGTGCGCCAGACCTCGAGGCGCTGCCGCTGCTGGCCGGGCCGCCGCTGGCGAGCGCCGAGCCGGTCGAGGTCGAGTGCCTGCCTTCTGGCGCTGAAGGCCGGTGCCGCGGCGCTGCCGGTCAGCCTGGCCACGCCACACCAGTGCGCCAGACCTCGAGGTGCTGCCGCTGCTGGCCGGGCCGCCGCTGGCGAGCGCCGAGCCGGTCGAGGTCGAGTGCCTGCCTTCTGGCGCTGAAGGCCAGTGCCGCGGCGCTGCCGGTCAGCCTGGCCACGCCACACCAGTGCGCCAGACCTCGAGGTGCTGCCGCTGCTGGCCGGGCCGCCGCTGGCGAGCGCCGAGCCGGTCGAGGTCGAGTGCCTGCCTTCTGGCGCTGGTGGCCGGCGCCGCGGCGCTGCCGGTCGGCCTGGCCACGCCACACCAGTGCGCCAGACCTCGAGGTGCTGCCGCCGCTGGCCGGGCTGCTGCTGGCCGGTGCCGAGCTGGTCGAGGTCGAAGGTGTGCCGGTCGATGCCGCGGCGCTGCCGGTCAGCCTGGCCGCGCCACACCAGCGCGCCAGACCTCGAGGTGCTGCCGCTGCTGGCCGGGCTGCCGCTGGCGAGCGCCGAGCCGGTCGAGGTCGAGTGCCTGCCTTCTGGCGCTGAAGGCCGGTGCCGCGGCGCTGCCGGTCGGCCTGGCCACGCCACACCAGTGCGCCAGACCTCGAGGCGCTGCCGCTGCTGGCCGGGCTGCCGCTGGCGAGCGCCGAGCCGGTCGAGGTCGAGTGCCTGCCTTCTGGCGCTGAAGGCCGGTGCCGCGGCGCTGCCGGTCGGCCTGGACACGCCACACCAGTGCGCCAGACCTCGAGGCGCTGCCGCTGCTGGCCGGGCCGCCGCTGGCGAGCGCCGAGCCAGTCGAGGTCGAGTGCCTACCTTCTGGCGCTGAAGGCCGGTGCCGCGGCGCTGCCGGTCAGCCTGGCCGCGCCACACCAGCGCGCCAGACCTTGAGGCGCTGCCGCTGCTGGCCGGGCCGCCGCTGGCGAGCGCCGAGCCGGTCGAGGTCGAGTGCCTGCCTTCTGGCGCTGGTGGCCGGCGCCGCGGCGCTGCCGGTCGGCCTGGACACGCCACACCAGTGCGCCAGACCTCGAGGTGCTGCCGCCGCTGGCCGGGCTGCTGCTGGCCGGTGCCGAGCTGGTCGAGGTCGAAGGTGTGCCGGTCGGTGCCGCGGCGCTGCCGGTCAGCCTGGCCACGCCACACCAGTGCGCCAGACCTCGAGGTGCTGCCGCCGCTGGCCGGGCTGCTGCTGGCCGGTGCCGAGCTGGTCGAGGTCGAAGGTGTGCCAGCCGGTGCCACGGCGCTGCCGGTCAGCCTGGCCGCGCCACACCAGTGCGCCAGACCTCGAGGCGCTGCCGCTGCTGGCCGGGCCGCCGCTGGCGAGCGCCGAGCCAGTCGAGGTCGAGTGCCTACCTTCTGGCGCTGAAGGCCGGTGCCGCGGCGCTGCCGGTCAGCCTGGCCGCGCCACACCAGCGCGCCAGACCTCGAGGTGCTGCCGCTGCTGGCCGGGCCGCCGCTGGCGAGCGCCGAGCCGGTCGAGGTCGAGTGCCTGCCTTCTGGCGCTGGTGGCCGGCGCCGCGGCGCTGCCGGTCGGCCTGGACACGCCACACCAGTGCGCCAGACCTCGAGGTGCTGCCGCCGCTGGCCGGGCTGCTGCTGGCCGGTGCCGAGCTGGTCGAGGTCGAAGGTGTGCCGGTCGGTGCCGCGGCGCTGCCGGTCAGCCTGGCCACGCCACACCAGTGCGCCATACCTCGAGGTGCTGCCGCCGCTGGCCGGGCTGCTGCTGGCCGGTGCCGAGCTGGTCGAGGTCGAAGGTGTGCCGGCCGGTGCCGCGGCGCTGCCGGTCAGCCTGGCCGCGCCACACCAGTGCGCCAGACCTCGAGGCGCTGCCGCTGCTGGTCGGGCCGCCGCTGGCGAGCGCCGAGCCGGTCGAGGTCGAGTGCCTGCCTTCTGGCGCTGAAGGCCGGTGCCGCGGCGCTGCCGGTCAGCCTGGCCGCGCCACACCAGTGCGCCAGACCTCGAGGTGCTGCCGCTGCAGCCCGGCCGGCGCCCCCAAACATCCTGCCCTGTTGCCGCCCCGATGTTTGTGGTGACCTCTTGGCGGGCTGCTTGGAGAATTGCACTCACTTTCCGGCCGTTTGCCAAATCTCCAACTTGAACCATCATGTGTTCATCATGCAAATTTCATTCACCAACAGTCTTCATCTTCGTCTAACGCATAGCGTTAGATTGGGATGCCGCAAGAGGGCGCTGAGCGTGGTTCGGGCAGCGGCCCGCCCCTGACCAGAGGATGAATCATGAAGGACATGAACGCCGCTCACGCTGCCGCCAATGCGGCCCGGTCCGCCCGCATCCGAGCGCCTGGCGCGCTGGTCGGCTTGGCCGGTGAAGCCCTCTATGCCGCCGCGCTGCAGCAGCGCACCGGCCGGCGGGCCGTCGAAGCTGACGCCCCGATGTGCTGGAAGCTGTGGCGCTTGGCACTGGATACCGTCCGGGCTCGGCCCGATCGGTTCACGCATCGCTTGACCTTCGAGCGCCTGCGCCTGCTCACCGATGCCGCACTTGATGAGCGCGGGTCTGTCTGCGCCGTGCATGTCTACCTTGAGGGCCGCGGCACCCTCGTTCTTTCTGGCGATGCCGTCGGCCCGGTATTCCGTGGCCCGATCAGCGCAGCGCCTTTGCCCGACGACGGCCGCGCCGCGGCGTGACCGTTGCCCCTCCTTCTCTTCACCGAGGAATTCCCGTGACCCTGCTTGCCTCCATCCGTGGCGCGATCTTCCCGAAAAGCGCCGACATCGAAACCGAATCCGATGATGAAACCTTGGGCGCGCTCATGTCCGTCTATCACGATGACGACCTGTGCAGCCCCCGGCATGATCCGTCCCGACGCGATGCCGAGGGCCGCGCACTGGCACAGGTGGCCCGCCTGCTGCACGGCGAATCTTTTGCGCTCATCCAGCGTGCGCGGCGCCTGCGTGCAGCCGCCCGGAATGACCCTGACGCGCTGGGCGCCATCACCGAGGCGCAAGGCAAAGAGCTTGCCCAGCGCATGAAGGCAGCGCGGGCCGAACTGCAGGCAGCCGAAGGGGCAGCGTTGCGCCACGCTGCCGAGCAACAGCCGCGCCTGTCGGCGGTGGAAGCCAAGCTGAAAGCCTCGCAAGACCTGGCCGCCAGCCTGTCGACGCAGGCGGACGACCTCGAGAAGTCGGCGGCCGAACGCTTCGCACAGGCCGTCCTGAGCGGCACGGATGGTGATCTGAAGCGCGGCGACGATCGTGCGGCGGTTGCACGGCTTCGCGCCGAGGCGGATGCCGAGCGGAGCGACGCCGCAGCCCTGGCGGGCGCACTGGCTGAGCTGCGCGCCGCTTTCGAGCGCCGGCAAGCCGAGCTTGCCGCGGCGGCAGACCACGCCCGCAAGAGCGTCGCCGAGGTCGAGCGGTCGGCGCAGGAACTGGCGTGGGATCAGGCGGCATCCGCACTGCTGCAGGCCGGATGGCGTGGCGACCTGCCGCACTCTCACGACCTGGCGCGCTTGGTGCTGCCGGTCTTCGATCCGGCCCGCGTCTTCGGCGGAGATCAGGCCGGCCCTGATCGGTGCATCAACGCCGGAGACCTGCCGCGCCTGGCTGAGATGGTGGAAGGTGGCGTGAGCTGGGCGAGCTGGCGCAACGATGCCGCCGCGCTGCTGGCGAAGGTAGACGCGCACCGCGCTGAAGTCGCGCGCCATGTGGGCGAACGCCGAGCCGCGCGCCCTTCGGCTTGATCGGGCGCCGGGTGGTCAGATGCTCATGTCCATCAAGGAGTACGCCGCGCACCGCGGCGTATCAGAAGGGGCCGTGCGTCGTGCGATCCGTGAGCGGCGAATCTCGCTCATCGAGGGCGGGATTCATCCTGATGCAGCGGACGCCGAATGGACGCGCAACACCCGGCCCAAGCGAGCGACGGGCAAGGCTGCCGCGGCCCGTGCATCGGCCATTGCCGAGGGCACCGCGGCGCCGACATCTTCAGGGGATGAGCTGTACCGCATCCGCCTGGAGCGTGAGCGCACAGAAGCGCGCATCAAGGCCATTGACCTGGCGGAGCGGGAAGGCGCCCTGATCGAAGCCGAGCCCGTGCGGCGGGCGGTCGAAACGATCATGACCGAGGTTCGCGACGCTCTGTCGTGCATGGGCCGCCGCGCGGCTGGCCGTTGCATCGGACTGAGCAGCCCTCGCGAAGTGCAAGCCGTCCTTGATGAAGAACACCGCGCAGTTCTGCAGCGCATGGTGCAGCGGTTCACGCAGCTTGCAGCAGCGCCAGACAAGGGGGATTGACCCACATGGAAGACCACGACCACGAAGACCACGGCGTCGACAGCGTCGACAGCGTCGACAGGCTGGTTCACGGCTGGATATGGCACCGGCAAGCCGCCCTTGCCGTCGAGGCTGCGACCGGCCAGATATGCACCGCGACCGAGCTGCGCCGCATCTTCGGCGCCGCTGCGGTCGACACCTGGGTGTCTGACCCGGCCCGAATCGCCTTCAGCGCCGAGCCGGATTCACTGCGCCGTGCCTACCTGGCGCAGCGGCGCACGCAGGGGCATCGCCTGGAAGGACTGCGGCAGACCCTGGCCGAACAGGCGGCCGACCGTATAGGTCGACAGATCCGAGACCAAGCCAACACCGCGGAGCACCGACAGTGAACAAGTCGACAATATCGAGCGCAGGCGATCTGTGCGCCCTTGATCGTTCGCGCTTGTTCGCTTACGATGGCTTCACCGCTGAAAGGCGGACCGGGCTTGGTCGCTCGGCAGTTCGGCGCAGTAGCCGCGCCCGTCGCGGCTTTTTCACGTCTGTATGGCGTGAGACTGCGTGCATGGTTCCGTCTATGGCGGGCCGTGTTGGGAGGGGGAGACCCCTGCCGGTCCGAACCCGGTCGACCAACCCGGCACGGTCTGCCACCCTCTCTTGGTCGGGGGGGTTGCAGGTTGCACACCTGTCTGTTCGGAGCCTTCACATGGCTGACACCCTCATCGCGCCCGCATCGGGCCGCCTGATCCTGCGCCTTCCTGCGCAGCCCCTTCCCCGTCCTGCTGTTCCTGTCGCCGAGTACGCCCGGGCTTTCGCCCTGCGCATCGCTCGCCAGCGTGCCGAGCGCAACGCCGCGCGCCGCGCCCAGCGTCGCGCCGAGCTGCGCGCCAAGGCTGCCGAGCTGGTGGCCGCCGACCGCCTGGCCGCCTGCGGGAGGGCCTGAGCATGCACACCGACAACATCACCAGCCCTGCGCCGGCTGGCCTGTTCCTGCACGCTATGGTGCAGACCTTCAAGACGGATGCCGCCCTCGTGGCGACCATCGGCAAGGCCGCTCGCATGAGCCCAAAACAGCGGGCCGACCTGGCTGCCGACCTGGCCGCCATGCGTCGAGACGGTCGAAAGGTTGCACACCTGCAAGGGCTGGCCCTGGCTGTCGCGGGTGCCGGAACTGTGGTGACGGTCTTCGACGATGGCCGCGCCGGCATCGGCCCGATTCTGTCGGATGAGCCCGCCGACCTGCAGACCATCAAGGCCCGGGCCGCCGAGGATGGCGCCGACCTGCCGGCCGGCTTCGTGGTGATCGTGTTCCCGGCTGGTGTCGCGGCGGGGAGTCTGCAATGAGCGCCGACCGCCTGACACCATCGCCGGACGACACCGCACCGGCCGGCACCCTGGCCGCCCTGGCGCTGCTTCTGGAAGACCTGCGCACCGACGCCGACGCACTGCGCGAGCTGCTGGCCGGCGCCGAGCCGACCGCAGTGCATGCCGTCGCGAGCGATGCCCTGGCGCTGATGTCGTGGCGCCTGGCCTTCGGGCAAGGCATCGCCACCGACGCAGCCGACACCACCAGCGCAGCCGCACGCCAGTTCATCGGCGCCGCCGTCCTTCAGCGTGTCGGGGGTGCAGCATGAGCCGCAAGAAGACCCACGCGCCGGAGCTGCTGGCGATCCTGGCCGCCGCTGAGAAGCTGTCGACCGTCTACACCACCAACGGCCCGGCGTCGCACCTGATGGGCGACGTCGAGGCAGAAGCCGTGCCGTTCTCCCACGCTGCCAGCGACCGCGCCATCAAGGCGATGTGGCTTGATCTGGTCGACGCCCTGCACGATGCGCGCATTGCCGGCATCAAGGCGGAAGGGGGTGCAGCATGAGCGCCGTCACATTCAACCTGGACAACCTGACCGGCGCCGATGCCGTGCCGCTGTTCTGCCAGTACCCGCGCGAGTACCGGCCGCAGCCGGCGCACGTCGAGATGGACCAGCACGGCGAGGTGTCGGCCGGCTACAACCCGGACCCGAGCCGGTACAGCACCTCTTCCAAGGTCGCTGATGGGCTGTCGCTGCGCTGGAGCGTGGAGCCATGCGCCAAGCCCGGCCGGCTGGCCGACCTGCTGCGCGAGCACGCCGAGCTGTTCCAGCGTGTCCACGATGGGCGCGAAGCCGGGAACTACTCCGGCCGGCTGTCTGACGAGGCACGGGCCGCGAGCGATGACCTGGAACGCATGCTGCGCGACTTCGGCGCCGACCCGGACAACCTGGTTGCCGTCTGGACTGCTGACGAATGGCTGTTCTCGTCCAACAGCCTGCGGGCGGTCTGGAGCGGGCGACCGCTGGCCGATGCGCTGGCCGCCCTGGAGGACGAAGCGCGCATGCTCGCCGATGACAACCACGTCACGGGCGACATGGAAGGGGCGCTGCTGTCTCGTGCCCTGCGCGAGTTCGATGCCGAGGGGGACGACTGCCTAGACCCCCACCACGTCGCCGCGCTGCTGGCCGCTGGCCGCATCACCGCCGAGGATGCGAGCGCCTGGGCGAAAGCGAAGGGGGCCGCATGAGCACCGCTCACACTCCCGGCCCGTGGCGTTGTGACGGGCGCGACATCCTGACCGCCGACGGCCAGTGCATCGCATCAATCTTCAGTGGGCCATGCGCCACGCTGGAAGAGGCCGATGCAAATGGCCGGCTGGTCGCCGCAGCGCCTGAGCTGCTGCGCTGCGCTGAGATGGCGCTTGAAGAGCTGGAAGAGGCCGCGCGGTCGAACCCGCTTGCCGTTGTCGCATCCCGCTTCCTGCGGGCCGCCATCGAGGCCGCCAAGCTGCCGCCGTAACCCTCGCCACGTCGCGGCGCTGCTGGCTGCGGGCCGGATCACGCATGAGGAAGCACAGGCCCGTGCATCGGCTGGCAGTGAGTAGGTTTTCGGGGGATTTCCCCGAATCAAAAAAATTGGGGCGGCACCGGTGCCGTGCCGCCCCTCGTCACCACGACGATGAAGACCATGAGCGAGATTCTAGGTGAAGACCGCCCCCCGTGGCGGATTACTGTCCGGAGAACTGCCGAGCGGGTCGGCGCCGATTCGCCTGCACCGGAGATCAGTCCCACCCGAGTGGAAGCCCTGCGCACGGCTCGAGAACTGGAGGGCCTGCCGGAAGAGGTCGACGGCGAATTGTTGGCACTCGCTCGCGAGCTGGCTTCATTCCGGGCGGAGCAACTCGAAAAGCTGCCGACGCCTCGCGATCTGGAAGAACAAGCGCGGCAGATTCGCATATCCGCCCTTCACCTTCATGCCCTGTTGGCGAACTCTGATACCGGGGTGTTTCTTGGCATTGATGCCGAATTGGTCGGGCTGATCGGCTTGGATGATGATGAGCAGATCGGCCGGCGCATGTCCGTGGCGGCCGATCTGCTGGCCGCACTGGCGGAGGCCGCAGCGCAAGAGGCAGAGAAACGCGGGCGTGTGCCATCGTCCCGCCCTCCAGTCACACCGCGCTTGGCTGGCTTCATCGCCGGTCTTGCTCACCTTCTCATGCCTTACGGCGTGATCGCGGCAGAGGGGGGGCGCTTCGGTCGCCTCTGTGCTGCGGTCTTCTCTGCGGGTTATCCGGGCGGGAGTCCTGTCGGGGCGCTGCGCTACTTCGTCAAGGAATGGCGAGACGACTACGCGAGGCGTGGCCTGGTGCTGGCCCCCAAAGATCCCCCCTCGCCTGACCCCGGATGATTGTCTTGAAGCCAATCGGCCTTTCTTCAAGAATCCCTTGCACCAAACCCAAATCAGCACGACAAACGAACCATGACGACTCATTCAACCACTAGCGCCATGAGCATGCACACCCAGAGCAACGAAGCCGAAACCGCCCCGCAGTGGCTGCGACTCCCGCAGGTCATTGAACGGGTGGGGATGGGCAAGACCTGGATTTACGACCGGATGAGCGATGCGGTCGACCCCTTCCCCGCAGCCATCAAGCTTTCCCGACGTTGTGCGGTCTGGGATCAGCGGGCAGTCATCGCATGGATGAACCGGAAAACGAACGGCGGTTCTGTGCCTTCGGCAGATTCCGGCAAATCCCGGCAGGTCGGCGCGGCAGCCGACTGAAGGCCGATTCCCTTTCTCGCGCCGGTCGGGGTATCTCTTAGCCCCCTCGCGCCGGACCGGCGAAACCCTCCAGAAAATCCCCGATGAAACTGAAGACCTTTTCCCGGTCTGCCGCCGGTGTGCCCGGCCGGCTGGCCCCTGGTGCCCGATCTGAGTGCGGGGGGCGGCCGTGACCCTGCGCCATCACCACGAAATCACGCCCGACCTGGTTGAACAGGCCCTGTCCTTCATCCCGCCCGACATCGGACACGATGAACGGGTCAGGGTCGCCTTCGCGGTCTTCGATGGGCTGGGCACGAGCGGCGGCGATGCCTGGAAGGCGTGGGCAGGCCGGCGCCAGAACCCGAGCGATGCGGAAGACGCCGCGACCTGGCGCAGCGCCTGCAAGGGCGGCCCGGTCAAGGTGTCCACCCTGTTTCACATCGCCAAGCAGCACGGCTTCCGGTTCCCGCGTGCCGAGCGGGACGGGCAGCCGCAGCGGGCCGGCCGGCCGGCGCCGAGCCCTGACGAGATCGCGGCGCAGCGTGCCGAGCGCGAGCGCCTGGAAGCCGAGGAAGCGGCGGCGCTGCTGGCCGAACACGAGGAAGCGGCCCGGCGCTGCGCCGAGCTGTGGGAGAAGGCCAGCGAGACACCCGCAGCCGAGGGCGTGCCCTACCTGCAGCGCAAGGGCGTGCAGGGGCTGGGCCTGCGCTACCTGCGCGACGGCACGGCGCTGGTGCCCATGCGGGACGCTGCCGGCAAGCTGTGGAGCCTTCAGCGCCTTCTGCCGGCCGACCTGGTGGACAAGGACACGGGCGAGGTGATCGGCTGCAAGCTCTACGGGCCGCCCCCACGCAAGGGTGGGCGCGACAAGGTGCGATCCCGCAAGACCGGCTTGTTCCACCTGGTCGGACTGCAGGCCGATGCCGACCCCCTGGCCGTGTCCCTGGTGCTGGTCTGCGAGGGCTACGCGACCGGCGCCAGCCTGCACCAAGCGCACGGGCACCCGGTGGCCGTGGCCTTCGATGGCGGCAACCTGCGGCACGTCGCGGCGGCGCTGCGTGAGCGGTTCCCTGCGGCGCGGCTGCTGGTCTGCGGCGATGACGACAAGCCGACCGAGGCACGCGGCAAGGGCAACCCGGGGCGCAAGGCTGCAGCGGCTGCAGCACGGGCCGCCCGTGCGGCTGGCGCCCTGGCCCGTGTCGTCTTCCCCGAGGGCCTGCCGGATGGCGGGTCCGACTTCAACGACCTGCACCAGTCGGCCGGCCTGGCTGCGGTGGTCGATCAGGTCGGCGCGGCGGTCGCCGAGCTGCTGCAGGCCGATGCCGCCGAGCTGGCCGACACCCCCGACGATGCGCCGGCCGATGCCTCGCCCCCCTGGAGCGATGACCCGGCCCCGAACAGCGACGATCAGCGACCCGAGCCCCCGCCCGAGGATGAAGCCGACGGCAAGGCCAACAAGTCAGCCAAGCCCGCCAAGCCTCGCGGCAAGTCCCGCCCGCGCAGCGGAGGGGGGCGCGGCGAATCCGCCGGCGAAGTCAGCCCCGAGGATCGGCGCTTCAGGCTTGATGACGATGGTGTGTGGCACACGCCACGCGATGCAGAAGGCGGACTGAAGGCCCCGGTTTGGCTGTCGGCACCCTTGCATGTGACGGCGGTGAGCCGGGCCGCCGATGGGAACGGCTGGGGTGCGCTGGTCGAGTTCACCGACCGCGACGGCCGGCCGAAGTCCTGGGCGATCCCGTCGGCGCTGCTGGCGAGCGATGGCGCCGAATGGTTCGCCCGGCTGCGTGACATGGGCTTACGCACCAGCGTGACCCGCGGCGCGCGGTCGCTGCTGGCGGAGTTCATCGACACCCGCAATCCGTCGGAGCGCATCACCAGCACCGATCGCACCGGCTGGCATGACGGCGTGTTCGTGACGCCGAGTGCCAGCATCGGGCCAACCGGGGCGGGCCGGCAGTTCGTTTTCCAGTCCGAAAGCAGCGTGGAAGATACCCTGTCCACGTCGGGCGACTTCGACACCTGGCGCGATGCCGTGGCGCGGCGCTGCGTGGGCAACAGCCGTCTTTCCTTCGTGCTGTCCTGCGCCTTCGCGGCCCCCCTGGCGCATGTGCTGGGCGTGCCTACGGGCGGGTTTCACCTGCAAGGTGATTCGAGCTTGGGCAAGACGACCGCCCTACTTGTCGCGGCGAGCGTGTGGGGGTCGCACAAGTACAAGCGCCAATGGCGACAGACCGATAACGCCCTGGAGTCGGTCGCGGCGCAACACTGCGACTTGCCATTGATCCTTGACGAGATCGGGCAGGCTGACGGGCGCATCGTCGGGGAGTGCGTCTACATGCTCGGCAACGAGATGGAGAAGGGCCGCGCCACGCGGGGCGGCATGGCCCGGCGTGTGCGCACCTGGCGCCTGCTGTTCCTGAGCAGCGGGGAACGCAGCCTGTCCGACTACATGCGCGAGGCCGGCCGCAAGGTGCAGGAAGGGCAGGAAGTGCGCATGCCGTCGATCGTCGCGGATGCTGGCGCTGGGCTCGGCATGCTGGAAGCCCTGCACGACCTGCCGAGCGGGCGCGACTTCTCCGACACCCTGCAGCGGGTCACGGCATCGCACCACGGGCACGCGGGCCGGCGCTGGCTGCAGCACCTGGCCGACCGGATGGACAGCCTGGAAGGCGAAGCCGGCGAGCTGGTCGGCCAGTTCGAGGCCGCAGCCGTCCCGCAGTACGCGCACCCGCAGGTGTGGCGGGTGGCCCGGCGCTTCGCCCTGGCCGCTGCTGCCGGCGAGATGGCGACCCGCGCCGGCCTGACCGGCTGGCCCGAGGGCGAAGCGATGGCCGGGGCGCGGCGCTGCTTCGAGGCTTGGCTATCGAATCGCGGTCACACCGGCAGCGGTGAGAAGGTCGCGGCGCTGCTGCAGGTCCGCGCCTTCCTGGAGAAGAACGGGGATGCGCTGTTCACTTGGTGGCACCGCGCAGCGGATGACCATCGGCCGAATACGACCCTTCGGGTCGGTTTCAAGCGATGGGTGAACGCTCAAGGCGAGCCCGTCAAACGCACATCGGCTGACGACTACTGCGACGCCCGCGCGCCGGATGGCGCGCGCAGCATGGATGACGATTCGCTGTGTCTCGAGTACCTGATTCTTCCCGAGCAGTTCCGGGGCGAGGTCTGCAAGGGGCTGCGGCCCGACTTCGTGGCGCAGGTGCTGAAGGATGCGGGATGCCTGAACCATGAAAAGGGCCGGTTGCACAGGAAACATCGGATACCGGGCATGGGGGTTACTCGGGTATTCCACATCCTGCCGGCCATCTTCTCTGTTGACGTGGAAGGGCTGGAAGCATGACCGAGACATTCACGCCACCTGCCGAGCTGGCGCCCGCGGCGGATGCCGCTGAGGCGGTGCTGATCTGGGCAGAGGATGCCGCCCGCCGACTTCTGGGGCGAGAACGACCGACCAGCGCGCCCGAACTGCTGCAGCGCGTGGCGCTGGGGGATGCGGCGCTGCGGTTCACCCTGTCGGGTCCGGTCGATCGGTGCGCGCTGCTGCTGCAGGTGGTCGAGGCCGGCCACGACGGCGACCGCTGCAGGTCGGTGCCTGTGCCCGATGACCTGGCCGCCGAGCTGCCACCCGTCTTCCTGGCGCTGCTGCGCGTGGTCGGCGTGGCCCGTGCGGGCGGGCGGCGGCCGGCCGGGCGCCTGGTCGCCTTGTCGCAGTCGGTCGAGGCCGAAAGCGGGGCGATCGTGTTCCGGATTGACCTGCGCGGCGCACTCGCCTGCATGGCCGCGACGGGGCCTGACGGAACCATGTTGATGCGGGCGGCATGCCTGCGAGAAGGGCCGGGCACGGATGCGCGGCCGTCCATTCACTGAAGGGAACCACCATGAAAGAAACCAAGACCATGAACGCCCGCCCGCTGTCTGTCGTGGGCGTGGACATCGCGCAGGACGACCACGGGCGCTACAGCCTGAACGATCTGCACCGGGCGGCGATGGCTGCCGGCAGTGCCACGGAGTCGCATAAACCGGGCAACTTCATGCAGTCCGCCGGGGTGCAAGCCTTCCTTGATGCCCTGGAGGCGTCGGATCTAACTGCTGGAATTCCAGCAATTAAAACCGAGCCCGGCCGCTACGGCGGCACCTACGGCGCCCGCCTGGTGGTCCTTCGCTATGCGGCATGGATCGCGCCGGCCTTCGAGGTGCAGGTGTCCGGTGCACTGCTTCCGGCCGTCCCGGCGTCATCTGCCGACCAGCCCAGCCACGCCGACACCGGCACGCCGCGGCCGACCCGTCGCGCCTCATCCTCTGCGCCGATGCTGTTCAACTTCGACGGGCTGCCTGTGCGGTCCCTTCGGATCAAGGGTGAACCGTGGTTCGTGGCTGCTGACCTGGCGGCGGTGCTCGAATACCGCAATGCACCGGACATGACGCGCAGCCTTGATGACGACGAAAAGGGTACGCAGATTGTGCGTACCCCTGGCGGAGATCAGGAGATGACCATCATCAGTGAATCCGGCTTGTATGCGGCGATCCTGAAGAGCCGCAAGCCCGAGGCGCGGCAGTTCCGGCGCTGGGTCACGGGCGAGGTTCTGCCGTCGATCCGCAAGACGGGCGGATACAAGATGGACGATCACGCCCGACGGGTGCGCGACGTGTTCAACGTGGCAGGCGAGGCAGTGAAGGCCCGAGGGCTGCGGGGGCCGGCCCGGGATGCGGCGGTTCGTTGCGTACTGGAAGAGATCGCGCCCGATCTGCTGCACCTGGTGCCGGATCGGCCGCCCCTGAAGGGCGCACCCGAAGGACCGAGCCCGGCCGATCTGGTGGCCGTCGTCCGGGACTGGCTGACCCAGCACGGGCCGGCGCTGCCTGATCTGCTGACGCTGCAGGCCGCAGCAGCAGCGACACCCGGGCAGCGCATGGCCGCGGCCGACTTCATGGACGAAGCCCGGGGCGAGTACGTCATAAGCCCGCATACGTTCTCTTCAGTCATCTGCAAGGGCTGGAACGCGGTTGCCGTGGCTGCGGCGCTGCGGGATGCCGGGCACCTTGTCCATGAGGCGGGCCGCCTGACGCGCAACCGGCGCTTCCCTGGCGGTAGCGTGGCGAGGTGCTACACGGTCCGGGCGGCGCTGCTGTCCTGACTCCCGGGGCTGCGGCCCCTTGCCTCCACCTGAGCCGGCCCCGTGCCGGCTTTCTGGTTTCTGGCCGGGCGGTGCGGCTGTTCGGCCTGGCTGCGCTGCCCAGTGCGCCCGACCTCGAGGCGCTGCCGCTACTGGCCGGGTCGGTGCCGGGCTGGTCGAGGTCGAGGGCCTGCCGGTCGGTGCCGCGGCGCTGCCGGTCAGCCTGGACATGCCGCACCAGTGCGCCGGACCTCGAGGTGCTGCCGCTGCTCGCCGGGCCGCCGCTGGCGAGCGCCGAGCCGGTCGAGGTCGAGTGCCTGCCTTCTGGCGCTGAAGGCCGGTGCCGCGGCGCTGCCGGTCGGCCTGGCCACGCCAG
>NZ_BQWE01000041.1:0-2579 GCF_023706025.1 Sphaerotilus sp. FB-3
GCGGTACTTCGTCCGCTTCTTCTTGGCTTCGCTCACCGCGTCAGTCTACGAGCGCTCGGACGCTCGCTTTGTGCAACAGAGCCGCCAGAAAAGACAAACGGCCACTTTTGAGGGTGGCCGTTGCATGCAAGTCTCTCTACCCTCGCGGGACTCCCACTCCAGGTGGGACCAAGTTGCCTTGGCGGCGCTTCCTTTTGCACTTGCTCAGGAAAGATCTTTCAAGAACCGATCGTAGCATCAAATTCACATCGAATGCACATCAAATGCATGCCCGATGTGCATCTAATGCACAACTGGTCATATCCGCCCCCCGTCACCCCCCCCGATGCAGCCTCACCACCACCTCCCCCGTGCCGCCGCGCATCGCGTCGGCCAGGGTGTGGCGGTCCAGCTCGGCGTAGAAGGCGTCCTCGGCCTGGTCGAGCAGGCCCTTGAGCGCGCAGGCGCCGCGCAGCACGCACGGCGGCTCGGCGCAGTCGATCAGCGCCTCGGTGCGCTCCAGCGCGCGCACGATCTGGCCGAGGCGGTAGTCGGCGGCCGGGCGCGCCAGGCGCACGCCGCCGCCCTTGCCGCGCACATTGACCAGCCAGCCCTGCTGGCCCATGAACTGCACCACCTTGGTCAGATGGTTGGGCGCGGCGTCGAAGCGCTGGCCGATCTCGGCGATGGTGACGACCTCGCCGGGCGCGCTGACGCTGACATACATCAGCACCCGCAGCCCCAGGTCGGTGAATCGGGTCAGTTGCATGGCGGCCAGCATACGCCAGCGCCCCGCCCGGCCGCGCGGGCCGCGCCGGCCTGACCCGCCGCCGCCGCTCAGCCCTCGGCCACGCCGCCGGTGCCGAAGGCCTCGGCATGGATGCGCGCGGCCGGCACGCCCAGCTGCAGCAGCGCGCGGCGCTGCACGGCCATGAAGCCGGCCGGGCCGCAGAGGTAGATGTCGGCATCGTCGGGCAGCAGGCCTCGGGCGCGCAGGTCGGCCGGGTCGATGCGGCCCAGCGCGTCGGGCGCGGCGCCGTCGGCCGGCACGCTCGCGGGCGCCGCCTCGTGCACGAACCAGGCCCGCGCATCGGCCAGCCCCGCCACCAGCGCACGCACCCGCGCCCCGAAGGCCTGCACCCCGGCATGGCGCGCCGCGTGCACGAAGCGCACGGTGCGCGCCGGCTGCGTGCGCGCCAGGTGCTCGAGCATCGCCATCATCGGCGTGATGCCGACCCCGGCGCTGAGCAGCAGCACCGGCGTGTCGCGGTCCTCGTGCAGCACGAAGTCGCCCGCCGGCGGCGCCACCTCCAGCACCTCGCCCTCGGCCAGGTGCCGGTGCAGCCAGGTCGAGACCATGCCGGCCTCACCGCCCGGTGCGCCCGGCGCGCCCTGCCCGTCCTCGCGCTTGACCGAGATGCGCAGGTGATCGCCCCCGGGCGCGTTCGACAGGCTGTACTGCCGCGGCTGGCGGTAGCCCAGCGCCGGCACCAGCACCCGCACCGACAGATACTGCCCCGGCCGGAAGGCCGGCACCGGGCCGTCGTCGGCCGGCACCAGGTGGAAGGAGGTGATCTCCTCGCTCTCGGCCTGGCGGCGCTGCACCCGCAGGCTGCGCCAGCCGGTCCAGCCGCCGGGCTGGGTCGCGGCCTGGTCGTACAGGCCCTGCTCCATGCCGGCCAGCAGCGCCGCCAGCTGGCCATAGGCCTGCGCCCAGGCGTCCATCAGCGCCGGCGTGGCCGCCTCCTCGCCCAGCACCTCGGTGATGGAGGCCAGCAGGTGCCGCCCGACGATGGCGTAGTGCTCGCGCCGGATGCCCAGGCTCACATGCTTGGCCGCGATGCGCTCGAGCACCGGCATCAGCACCGTGGGGTCGTCGATGTGCTCGGCATACGCCGCCACCGCCATGGCCAGCGCCTGCTGCTGCGTGCCGCTGCGCTGGTGGCCCTGGTTGAAGATCTCGCGCAGCTCCGGGTTGTGCTGGAACATGCGGGCGTAGAAGTGGCGCGTCAGCGCCACGCCGTGCTGCTGCAGCACCGGGGCGGTGGCGCGCACCTGGGCGCGGGTGGGGGCGTCGAGCATGGCAGGGCCTGGAGGTCAGAGTGGGTCAATAGATGCATTGTGCATGCATCTTTAAAGGCCGCAAGGGATGTGGGGGTCGTCTCAGAAAACGGAAAATAAAGCACGCTAAGCCGGTGGCAGCGGTCGCAATGGCCTAAACTTCCCCGCACCGACCTTGGCGCTGCTGCGCCATAGGTAATCGCCGGTCAGGTTGATGTGCTCCCACCCCAGCGGCGACAGATATTGCAACAATGTGTCGTCCAGCGCCGTGCCGTTGCCACGCAAAGCACTGGTGGCACGCTCCAGATATACCGTGTTCCACAACACGATGGCCGCCGTCACCAGATTGAGGCCGCTGGCCCGGTAGCGCTGCTGCTCAAAACTGCGGTCGCGGATTTCACCCAATCGGTAGAAGAAGACCGCCCTGGCCAGCGCGTTGCGCGCCTCGCCCTTATTTGTTGGGTCCCATATGATCATTGGCCCATACGCAGCTGGCCACTGTACCGAGCAAGACAGGTCATGCGCGAGGTGTTGAGCAA
>NZ_BQWE01000042.1:0-204 GCF_023706025.1 Sphaerotilus sp. FB-3
CTGGCGCTGCAGCTCGAGCAGCTGGGCGACGCTCAGGCGCAGTGCCGGGGGCTGCAGGGCTTCGGCGCCGGGCTGCTGCGGCAGTCGCGAGGCTCCTGAAGGCGGCTCCGCCTCGGTCGATCGATGCAGACCCTTCAGTCCGGTCAGACCCGCCAGGCGCATCAGCAGGGCCTGAAGCTGAGCCACCAGCGCGGCCAGCACCAG
>NZ_BQWE01000043.1:0-266 GCF_023706025.1 Sphaerotilus sp. FB-3
CTGGTGACGGCCTGGCACTGCGGCAAGGGCGTGACGCTGGGGCAGATCCGGACGCAGGCCAAGAGCAACGAGATCACCGCGATCCCGGAACTGCTGGCCGGGCTGGACCTGCGCGGTGCCACGGTGACGATGGACGCGATGGGCTGCCAGAAGGCGATCGTGCAGCAGCTGGTCGACGAGGGGGCCGGCTACATCATCGGGGTCAAGAACAACCAGCCCACGCTGGCCCAGGCGGTGCAGGGCCTGCTGGAGCAAGCCCCGGCCCG